>NZ_CP022387.1:629188-943783 GCF_002302635.1 Capnocytophaga stomatis | reverse complement strand
CCGAGCGATATATTAAAATCTTTACGATGCTTTCCAAAGAAGAAATTGAAAGTTTGACCGCAGAACATAAACAAGCTCCTCACTTGCGTGTGTTGCAAAGTAAACTCGCTGAGGAGATTACAGTTTTAGTTCACGGAAAAGAAGAATTGGAAAAGGCAATTCAGGCATCGAAAATTTTGTTCGGAAATTCAACATCAGATGATTTGAAAAAGTTGGATGAGCAAACTTTTCTTGATGTTTTCGACGGTGTTCCGCAAGCTGAGCTTTCTCGTGCAGATATCGAAAACGGGCTGGATATGATAGCTATACTTTCTGCCAAAACCGAATTTATTAAAAGTAATTCCGAGGCTCGTAGGGCACTGAAGGAAAATTCCATTTCAATAAACAAAGAAAAAGTATCAGAGGATTACGTAGTTACAGAAAAAGATTTGATAAACAATCAGTTTGTTTTGCTTCAAAGAGGTAAGAAAAATTATTTTGTAGTCAGAATAAAATAAAAAAATAATGAAAAACCACGAATTGAAAGTTCAGTTCGTGGTTTGTTTTTTCAAACAAATTTAAGGATAATATTATGTCAAATTCTTGGAAAACAGCGATTATCGGCACATTAATCCATTTGTTTTTGGGTACGGTTTATGCTTGGAGTTTTTTTCAAGTTCCAATAATGGAAAACACAAGTTGGAACAATACCGAAACCACAATGGCATTTAGCTTAACAATTTTAACATTGGGAATTACTGCATCGTGGGCAGGACGAAAATTAGGAATTTACGGACCACAGAAATTAACAATCGCAGGAGGAATTTTATTTGGATTGGGATATATTTTAGCTTCATATGCTTTGGAAAGTGTGAATTTATGGCTGTTTTATCTCTGTTTCGGGCTGATAGGAGGATGTGGCTTGGGGCTTGCGTACGTAACTCCGGTTGCTGTAGTTAGCCGATGGTTCAAGAAAAATCAGGGATTAGCGACAGGAATGGTGGTAATGGGCTTCGGTTTGGGAGCTTTTATGATGTCCAAAATATTGGCTCCGCTTTTTTTTGAACTGACAGAGCAAAATGTAGCTTTGAGCTTCCGATATTCAGGGATTTTGTTTCTGGCAGTGATTCCTTTGCTGGGAATGCTTTTAAAATTTCCTCCTCAAGCTGAAGTGGCTTGTGCAAAGAAAGAAATTTCTGAATCAAAAAGTTCAAGCAAAAAAACAATTCTGATATGGTTGATTTTTACATTGAATATTATTGTAGGAATGATTTTTTTATCTTTTCAATCACCTCTTCTTCAAGAACTTATTCAGAAAGAAGGACAAGTTGATAAAGAATATTTAATGCAAGTGGGTGCAACATTAATTGCTGTAAGTGCATTTTTCAACGGAATTGGGCGTCTTGTTTGGGCGAGTTTGTCAGATAAAATTGGGCGTATCAATACTTTCAAAATGCTTATCGGGCTTGAAATAGGATGTTTCATTTTGCTGATTTTTACCCAGAATGTAATTCTTTTTTCCGTGTTGGTTTGCTTGGTGCTTCTCTGTTACGGTGGAGGTTTTGGTATATTACCTTCTCTTGTTAAAGATGAATTTGGAGAAGCTAAAATGTCCAAAATGTACGGAAAAATGCTGACGGGTTGGGGAGTTGGAGGTTTGGTAGGAACGCTGACCACTGCTTTTTTGAAAGATACATTCAATGAAAATGCGGGTGTTTACGTGTTTGTTACAGGGCTTGCAGTTTCGGTTATAGCTTTTTTGTTGAGTTTTTTGATAAAATCAAAGAAATAATTTTGGAATACGAAAATAAAAAACCCTCAATTTTTGAGGGTTTTTTTTGTTATTTCTTTTAGTCTAATCTGATGAAGTTACCGTTCAAATCAAAAATTAAATCTTTTTTGAATCCTACAAGCTCTACTTCGTAAGAATTAGCTTTCTTCTCAATGCTGTTAAAAGCGTGTCTTGAGTAGTATGTTTGCACATACCTTACTATTGCAGCAGGAATGAATCCTGTTGGAATGGATTGTCTGTCAGGAGCATCAACATTTATCCAGTTACCGTTAAAGTCAAAGTCAATATCAACGCCATTAACCAAGTCATACTCTACTTTGTTGGATTCTACTTCAATTTTTTTAACAGCAACCGAAGGGAAATAAGCAGCCAAGAAGTTATTAGCACTTGTTTGAACTATTTGTGGAACTGTTCCTACAATAGTAGTGTTACCTGTGCCAGCATTTCCGTTTCCTCCGTTGTTATTACCTGCCCCGATAGGTTGCCCGTTAGCGTTAAAATGGATATCATTTTTGATTCCTACAAGCTCTACTTCATAACCTGTAACAGTTTTTTCAATTCCGTTGATGGCGTTGTTAGGATACGCTGTTCTTAAGTGATTAAGAATACTTTGCGGAATAAAAGCTGTGTTTGACAAAGCTTGTCCGTCACGAGCATCAACGTTTATCCAATTACCTTTTAAATCAAAATCAATGTCAGTACCATCAGCCAAATCATAATCTACCTTATTTGATTCTACTTCGATTTTGACAACGGCTGTTGAAGGGAAGTAAGCCTTTAGGAAGCTGTTGGCATTTGTTTGAACTACTTGCGGAACTGTTCCTATAATAGTGGCGTTACCTGTTCCTGCATTTCCGTTTCCTCCGTTGTTGTTACCTGCTCCGATAGGTTGTCCGTTAACATCAAAATAGACATCATCCTTGATTCCTACAAGGTCTACCTCGTAACCTGTTCTCTTTTTCTCAATGCTGTTGATGGCATTGTTAGGATAAGTTTTTGTTACGTGGTTAACGATGCTTTGAGGGATGAACTCCATTGAAGTGACCAAAATGGACAAATCCTGTCCGTCACGTGCATCAACTTTAGTCCAATTTCCATTCGCATCGAAGTCAATTTCCACTCCGTTCGATAAATCAACAGAGTACGCTCCATTGCTCTCTTTTTCAGTTCTGATAACATCAGCATTACTGAAATGCTTGCTTACGAATGACTGTGCTGCAACTGGCAAGTTATTGTAAGGAATCAAATCATCCTTGTCGCAAGAAAAAGCCATTAAGGACGTCGCAAGAGCAACGATAGCCAATTTTGAAAAAAGTTTTCTCATAATTATGTAAGATTTAAATTTTTAAAATTTAGTTTTCTATTATTTTTTAAGTCCGGTGAAATTTCCGTTTTTGTCAAAAGTTAGCTCTTGAGCCAAGCCTACAAGTTCCACTTCGTAGCCGGTTATCGTTTTTTCAATGCCGTTGATACCATTTTTGGGATAATTCTGAGCTACATATGAAGTGATTGCATCAGGAATAAAAGATGTGTCTGCAATAACCTGTCCGTCAGCGGCACTTACACTCGTCCAATTTCCTTGTGTATCAAAATCAACCTCCGTTCCGTTTGTAAAACGAACGTCATAGCTTCCGTCATTGTCTTTTACAGTTTGAGAAACTTTAAGTCCGGAGAAGTGTTTGTTAATAAATGATTGTCCTACGTTAGGTATATCATTGAGACCTATTACTTTATCGTTACTTCCACCACAAGAAACCAAAAACGCCACTAAAGCAAATATGTATAATATGTTTTTCTTCATAACTTTAAATGTTTAAGATTTAATCATCAATTCTTAAAAATTTTCCGGCGCGGTTGAAATCTAAATCAAGCCCGTTAGAAAGTTCTACTTCGTATCCGTACTTACGTTTTTTTATTTCCTTTACGAAGGTATTTGGAAAATTTTTCTGTACGTGTTGAGCTATTCCGGCAGGGATAATTCTGGCAGGAACCTCATTTGTTCTTGATTTAACTTCTTCCCAATCTCCGTTTGAATAAAATTCCACTTCCGAACCGTCATTGAAAACAACTGTGTATTCTTTTTTAACTAAATAATCTGTATCTACCCAAACAGAGGCGATATCTCCTTCTGAAAAATATTCCTTGATAAAAGATTGTGCTTTTGCAGGTAATTGGTTGAAGGAAATGAATCTATCATCTTGTGCAGAAGCAAAAGTTACACTAAATAAAGCTACTAATAATGTTCCGATTTTTTTGAATGTTTTCATATAATAAAAATATTTATTTGTTTACAGTGGCAAAGATATATTTAGATTTGGGAAAGATTTAGGAATGCAAATAAATGTACGAAAAAAAAATTAATTTTTAAAAGATAAATAAAAAAAGCACTTTTAAAAAAAGTGCTTTTTTGTTCAGAAAGAAGAATTTTAGTTCGTGAATAACAACTCACGATATTTTGTTAATGTCCAAAGTTCGTCATCCACCATTGTTTCCAATTTGTCACAGTGATAGCGAATTTCGTCAAAATAAGGTTTTACTTTATTACAATAAGCATTAGCCTTTTCTTCCGCAGTTGTTAATTTGTTTGCTTGTTTTCGGGCTTCAATCATTGCATCTACTTTGGTGTGAATCATTTTGATATGATTTGAAATGCGTTTGATTAACTCTATTTGTTCATCAGCAACTCCTTGATAATCACTTCCGAAGATTTCTTTCAATCCTTTTACATTTTCAATAAGCGTGTTTTGATATCTCACAGCGGTCGGAACTACATGATTTCGAGCAATATCTCCTATTAATCTGCCTTCGATTTGGATATTTTTCGTGTATTCTTCCAATTCAATTTCATATCGAGCTTCTATTTCAACTCGGGTCATCACTTTCATTTCTTCAAATAGGGCGATGGCTTTTTCCGAAATATTTGCTTTAAGTGCTTCAGGAGTTGTTTTGTTGTTGCTCAGTCCTCTTTTTGCAGCCTCTTTTTCCCAAGCCTCGCTGTATCCGTCTCCTTCAAAACGAATTTTTTTCGATTGTTTGATATATTCACGCAACGCATTGAAAATCGCTTCGTCTTTTTTAAGTCCTTTATTTTCAATTAAATAATCTACTTCTTTTTTGAATTCGATAAGCTGTTTGGCAACAATTGTGTTGATGATAGCCATCGGTTTTCCGCAATTTGCTTTTGAGCCCACGGCACGAAACTCGAATTTATTTCCTGTAAAGGCGAATGATGAAGTTCGGTTTCTGTCGGTATTATCCAAAAATAAATCAGGAATTTTTCCTACAACGTTGAGTTTTAGGTCTGTTTTTTCCTCCGGAGAAAGTTTTCCTGTGGAAACATCTTCCAATTCGTCTAAAACTTTGGTTAGTTGTTCACCGATAAACACGGAAACGATAGCCGGAGGAGCTTCGTTTGCTCCCAAACGATGGTCGTTACTTGCCGAAGCCACTGAAGCTCTGAGCAGTTCCTCATAATCACAAACGGCTTTTATCGTACAGATGAAAAAAGTTAAGAATTGTAGATTTTTTGTTGGAGTTTTTCCTGGAGCAAGCAAATTTACACCCGTGTCAGTGGCTAAAGACCAGTTATTGTGCTTGCCCGAACCATTCACGCCGGCGAAAGGTTTTTCGTGGAAAAGAACTACAAAATCGTGACGTTCAGCAACTTTGTTCATAACATCCATCAATAATGAATTTTGGTCAACAGCCAAGTTAGCTTCTTCAAAGATAGGAGCTAATTCAAACTGATTGGGAGCAACTTCGTTATGTCTTGTTTTTGCAGGAATTCCCAAAAGTAAGCATTCGTGCTCTAAATCACGCATATAGCTCAATACTCGGTCAGGAATTGAACCGAAGTAATGGTCATCCAACTGTTGCCCTTTGGCTGCTTGTTGTCCTAAAAGTGTGCGTCCTGCAAGTATAAGGTCAGGGCGTGTGTTTGCTAAGGCTTTATCTACCAAAAAATATTCCTGCTCCCAACCTAAAGTAGGAGTGACTTTCGTTACATTTTTGTCGAAATATTTTGCAACTTCTGTGGCGGCTTGGTCAATGGCTGCCATCGCTTTCAGTAGAGGAGTTTTATTGTCAAGTGCTTCTCCTGTGTATGAAATGAAAATCGTTGGAATACAGAGAGTTGTTCCGTAAATGAAAGGTGGGGAGGTTGGGTCCCAAGCAGTATAACCACGAGCCTCAAAAGTGTTTCGGATTCCTCCATTCGGGAAACTCGATGCGTCCGATTCTTGCTGAACCAATTGCCCACCACCAAACTTTTCAATGGCTTTATCTCTTCCCACAGGCTCAAAAAAAGCATCGTGCTTTTCGGCAGTTGTTCCTGTTAAAGGCTGAAACCAATGCGTGTAATGTGTTGCTCCTTTTGAAATTGCCCAATCACGCATTGCAGCAGCTACTTGATCGGCTACTTTGCGGTCAATTTTTATTCCGTAATGAATTGAGTTCATTACACTTTCAAAGGCTTCGGTGGTCATATACCTACGCATAGCCTCTTCGTTGAATACATTTTTTCCGAAAAGTTCGGAACGTTTTCCTTTTTCTGTTATTACTACCGGTTTCCTTGAACCGACTTCTTTTAAAGCGTTAAATCTTAAATTAGGCATAAGTGTGTGTTTTTATGGGGGCAAATGTAAAAATAATATGATAATTTGCAATGAAACCCCTTTAAAAAATGATGTTGATGTTTAAAAATTTATATTTTTATTCACAATTGCTCCACAAGAGAAATTCTTCTGTTAAAATATTTTAGTATATATTCGGACATAAAATATGCTTTCTTTTTGGTAAAAGAACATAGCATTACGATATATTTTTTGCCTTTGTAAAATATTGTTGTACTTTTGTGACTCAAAACAAATAAAATATAGGCAATATGTTGCAACTTACTTTTGTTAGAGAAAATAAAGAAAAAGTTTTAAGCGGACTTAAAAAGCGAAATTTCAAAGATTTACATATCATTGATGAAGTTATTGATTTAGATGAGAAGCGAAGAGCCACACAAGCCGAATTGGATGGCGTTTTGGCAGAATCTAACGTTATTTCTAAGGAAATTGGAGAGTTGTTTAAATCAGGGAAAGCTTCCGAGGCTAATGCTTTGAAAGAGAAAACAATAGAATTAAAAGATAAATCCAAAAGTCTTTCCGATGCCTTGTCCGAAATTTCGGAAAACTTAAACGAACTGTTGTATCGTATCCCAAACATTCCCAACGAGTTAGTCCCGTTCGGAACTTCCGAAACCGATAACGAAGTAGTTTTTCAAGCTGGTGAAATCCCGAATTTGGACGAAAACGCACTTCCTCATTGGGAACTCACAAAAAAATACGATATCATTGATTTTGAGCTTGGTGTAAAAATTACGGGAGCTGGTTTTCCTGTTTACAAAGGCAAGGGAGCCAAGTTGCAGCGGGCATTAATCACCTATTTTTTAGATAAAAACACCGAAGCAGGCTATCAAGAATTTCAAGTGCCGCACGTGGTAAACGAAGCATCAGGCTACGGAACGGGGCAACTTCCTGATAAAGAAGGGCAAATGTATCACGTTGGGTTGGACGACCTCTATTTGATTCCTACCGCCGAAGTGCCTGTAACCAATTTTTTCAGAGATGTGTTACTTACTGAAAATGAGCTTCCTATCTGCTGCACGGCATACACGCCTTGTTTCCGCAGAGAAGCGGGAAGTTACGGGGCTCACGTTCGCGGGCTAAATCGCTTGCATCAGTTTGATAAAGTGGAAATTGTACGCGTGGAACACCCCGAAAACTCGTACAAAGCATTAGATGCAATGGTTGAGCA
This sequence comes from Capnocytophaga stomatis, assembly GCF_002302635.1. Taxonomy (NCBI): domain Bacteria; kingdom Pseudomonadati; phylum Bacteroidota; class Flavobacteriia; order Flavobacteriales; family Flavobacteriaceae; genus Capnocytophaga; species Capnocytophaga stomatis. The sequence goes on along the minus strand of NZ_CP022387.1, from coordinate 936,210 downwards.
CGTGAAATCTATTTTGAACGAGTTGAAGTTGCCGTATCGCATTTTGCGTCTGTGTGGCGGTGATTTGGGCTTCACTTCGGCATTGACTTACGATTTTGAAGTCTATTCCACGGCACAACAAAAATGGCTGGAAATCAGTTCAGTATCTAACTTTGAGACGTTCCAAGCTAACCGATTGAAATTGCGTTACAAAGATGCCGACGGAAAAAACAAATTGGCTCATACGCTTAACGGAAGTTCGTTGGCATTGCCCCGCGTTTTGGCAGGAATTTTAGAAAATTACCAAACCGAAGACGGCATCGCAATCCCCGAAGTATTACAAAAATACACCGGATTTGACAAAATCGAACTCGAAAAATAATGAAATTTGTTGATCATTCATAATCAAAAACCTGAAATTGATTTAAACGTATCGATTTCAGGTTTTTATCTTATTACAGAAATAAAAAAAGCCTCAAAAAAACGGTTTATCCCATATTTTTTTAGTAATTTCGCATCTTTAAAATAACATTGAGGCATTTTTTGCCCAAAACGTACTTAATCACAGTGAATTAGAAGTTAAAAAAATGAAATTTACAGAATACAAAAACTTAGATTTATCGGTTATTGCCCAAGAGGTATTAAAATACTGGCAAGAAAATAACATATTTGAAAAAAGCATCAAAACGCGTGATGGCAAAACGCCTTTCGTGTTTTTTGAAGGACCACCATCGGCAAATGGGCTTCCAGGGATTCACCACGTGATGGCTCGTGCCATTAAGGATATTTTCTGTCGTTATAAAACTCAGAAAGGATTTCAAGTACACCGAAAAGCAGGCTGGGATACGCACGGACTTCCCGTAGAACTCGGCGTGGAAAAAGAACTGGGCATCACCAAAGAAGACATCGGAAAGAAAATCTCGGTGGAAGACTACAACAAAGCGTGCAAAGAAGCCGTGATGCGTTACACCAACATCTGGAACGACCTTACCGAGAAAATGGGCTATTGGGTGGATATGGAAAATCCGTATATTACCTACAAATCCAAGTATATGGAGTCGGTATGGTGGCTTCTCAAACAGATTTACGACCAAGGACTTCTGTACAAAGGCTACACCATTCAGCCGTACTCGCCCAAAGCAGGAACAGGACTTTCTTCGCACGAGCTAAACCAACCCGGGTGCTACCGTGATGTTTCCGACACTACGATTGTGGCTCAATTCCGTGTGAAAACTTTTTCATATCAGCTTGTAAATCAATTCAAAGATTTAGGTAGAAATGTGTTTGTGTTGGCTTGGACAACCACCCCTTGGACACTTCCGTCAAACACCGCTTTGGCAGTAGGAAACGACATTGATTATGTGTTAGTTAAAACATTTAATCAATATACTTACGAACCAATTTACGTAATTTTAGCAAAAGATTTAGTATCAAAGCAATTCGGAGGTAAATTCGCAGAAGGCGAGAATACCGAGATATTTGACCGAATTGAGAAAAAATACAACGAAATTCCTAACAGAGAAGATGCTTTGGATGTTATCAATTTAGGGATTTTGCAAACCAACGAAATGAAACACGCTAAAATTCCCTACCAAATTTTAGCCGAATTCAAAGGTTCGGATTTGGCGGGAACGCAGTACGAGCAACTAATTCCGTGGTTTTTACCTGCCGAAAACCCAGAAAATGCGTTCCGCGTGATTACAGGCGACTTCGTAACCACCGAAGACGGAACAGGAATTGTACATATCGCTCCTACCTTCGGGGCGGACGATGCACGTGTTGCCAAAGAAAACGGAATCCCGCCAATGCTTGTCAAAGACGAAAACGATAACTTGGTTCCTTTGGTAGATTTGCAAGGAAAATTCATCAAAGGCGAAAATGTTCCTGAAATTTTCGGCGGAAAATACATCAAAAACGAATATTATGACGTAACTCCCTCTCCTTCGGGGAGGGCTGGGGAGGGGATTCCCGACAAAAATTGGGACGTAGAATTGGCGATTTTATTAAAAACTGAAAATAAAGCCTTTAAGGTAGAAAAATACGTCCATAGTTATCCGCATTGTTGGCGTACGGATAAGCCCGTTTTGTATTATCCGCTGGATTCGTGGTTTATCAAGATTACCGATGTGAAAGAACGTCTTTTCGAACTGAATAAAACCATCAACTGGAAGCCAAAAGCCACTGGTGAAGGGCGTTTCGGAAATTGGTTACAAAACGCCAACGATTGGAATTTGTCGCGGTCGCGTTACTGGGGCATTCCGCTTCCGATTTGGCGAACCGAAGACAAAAAAGAAGAAATTATCATCGGTTCGGTGGAAGAATTAAAGGCTGAAATTCAGAAATCTATCGCGGCAGGATTGATGAGCGAAGATGTATTTGCTGAATTCCAAGTAGGAAATATGTCCGATGAGAATTACGAAAAAATTGACCTGCATAAAAACGTAGTGGACAGCATTATTTTGGTTTCGGCTTCGGGCAAACCGATGAAACGTGAAAGCGATTTGATTGATGTTTGGTTTGATTCGGGAGCGATGCCGTATGCACAATGGCATTATCCGTTTGAAAACAAAGAAATGGTGGAAAACACTTGGAAAACCGCTGATTTTATCGCCGAAGGAGTTGACCAAACACGCGGTTGGTTCTACACACTTCACGCCATTGCAGGTTTGGTGTTCGATGGAGTTTCATATAAAAATGTGGTTTCAAACGGATTAGTTTTGGATAAAAACGGACAAAAAATGTCCAAACGTTTGGGCAATGCCATTGACCCATTTGCTACTTTGGCAGAATACGGAGCTGATGCTACACGTTGGTATATGATTTCGAATGCGAATCCTTGGGATAATTTAAAATTTGATTTAGAAGGAGTTGCCGAAGTAAGGCGTAAATTCTTCGGAACGCTGTACAATACATATTCCTTCTTTGCTTTGTATGCCAACACGGACGGATTTACACACAAAGAGACTGAAATTCCGCTGGCAGAACGTCCTGAAATTGACCGATGGATTTTATCGGAATTGCATACGCTTATCCAAAAGGTGGACGAAGCCTTTGCCGAGTACGAGCCTACGCGTGCCACGCGGTTGATTTCCGATTTCGTGCAGGAACATTTGAGTAACTGGTACGTACGTTTGTGTCGCAGACGTTTCTGGAAGGGAGAATATGAGGCAGATAAAATTTCAGCGTACCAAACTTTATATACCTGTCTTTTGAACGTTGCCAAACTGATGGCTCCTGTGGCTCCATTCTATGCCGACAAATTATACCGAGATTTGATGGCAGGAACCGAGCAAGAAACCGCTGAAAGTGTGCATTTAACCGATTTTCCGAAAGCAGACGTCTGCCTTATTGATAAAAAGTTGGAAAGCAAAATGGAAAAAGCCCAAAACATTTCATCATTGGTGCTTTCGCTTCGTAAAAAAGAGATGATAAAGGTGCGTCAGCCGTTGCAAAAGATAATGATTCCGATTGCCAATGAGGTTGAAAAATCGGAAATTGAGGCCGTTGCCGATTTGATAAAATCGGAAGTAAATGTGAAAGAAATCGAACTTCTGGAAGATGCTTCGGGGGTTTTGGTAAAGCAAATCAAGCCGAATTTCAAAACTTTAGGACCTCGTTATGGTAAAGATATGAAATTGGTTGTTGCTGCCATTCAGCAGTTTACGCAAGAAGATATTCAAACCATTGAAAAAAATGGTGAAATTATTGTGAAATTAGCAGAAAAAGACGTACCTTTAAGCATTGAAGATGTTGAAATCACAACGCAAGACATTGAAGGTTGGCTTGTGGCAAGTTCCGGAGGTTTGTTGGTGGCATTGGATATTCACATCACGGAAGAGCTTAAAAAAGAAGGGATTGCCCGTGAGTTAGTAAACCGAATCCAAAATATTCGCAAGGATAGTGGTTTTGAAATTACGGATAAAATCAATATTCATTTGCAAAGTGATAAAGCTTTGGAGGAAGCTGTTTCGGTGAATTTGCAATATATTAAAAACGAAACACTTACCAATGAACTTACCTTTGCGGAAACCCTTTCAGGCGAACCGATTGAATTTGATGGTGTTACAACTAAAATTGTAGTCGAAAAAGTATAGTGTGAAAAAAAGTTCTGTTGTTAATAGTATAAAAATCAATTTTTGAGGTTGATGGGGTTCTGTTAATAATAGTGAAATCACTTACCATAATGTTGGGGGAGTAGCTGTTACTGTGTTGAAGGCAACTTTGATAGACTTTGGGAAATATAACCAGCATACGTGTTCTGTTGGGACAGGTGGATTCTATTGAAGGGAGTGATTTAGAAATTTAAATTTCACAATCAAATAAAGAGTTTAACAGTTAAAAAGTTGTTTTATGCAGCTTATAGCTCAAATAAAATATGATTATGGAAGAAAACGTTAGAGTTCGATATTCCGATAAGGAATTAGAGGAGTTTAAGGCTCTTATCGAAGAAAAAATTAAAAAAGCTCAAGCAGATTTGGAACTTCTCAAAAGTGCCTATATGAATAGTGCAACAAATGGGACGGAGGATACTTCGCCTACTTTTAAGGCTTTTGAGGAGGGTTCGAAGGTGACAAGTAAGGAAGAAAACACCACTTTGGCAATTCGTCAGGAGAAGTTTATCCGTGACCTTAAAAATGCACTCATCCGAATAGAAAACAAAACGTACGGAGTTTGCAGAGTAACAGGTAAACTGATTGATAAACGACGCTTGCTCGCTGTTCCTCATACCACTTTAAGCATTGAAGCGAAGAACTTACAATAATTTCAAAGAAAAAGTCAGATAGAATTGAGTTTATTTCTCAGTTTTATCTGACTTCTTTGCAAAAATTAATCCTTAATTTCTACCAAAATGGGGCAGTGGTCGCTATGTTTTGCTTCAGGAAGAATCAAAGCTCGTTGCAATCGATTTTCGAGGGGTTGTGCTACTAAGTTATAGTCAATTCGCCACCCTTTATTATTGTTGCGGGCATTGGCTCGGTAGCTCCACCACGAGTAATTGTGAGGTTCTTTGTTGAAATGACGAAAACTGTCAATAAATCCGCTTTTCATAAAATTGTCCAGCCATTCACGTTCCACAGGCAGAAAACCAGAAACATTGGCATTCCGTATAGGGTCGTGAATATCAATGGCTTTGTGACAAATGTTGTAATCTCCGCAGATAATCAGGTTTGGGTATGATTCTTTTAACGAATCAATATACTTTTGGAAATCAGCCATAAAGGTTAGCTTGAAATCCAATCGGTCAATGTTTGTTCCTGATGGCAAGTAAAGGCTCATTACGGAAACTGTATCAAAATCAGCACGGAGTATGCGTCCTTCAACATCCATATAGTTAATTCCGCTCCCGATTTCAATGTGATTCGGTTTTATTTTTGATAATATCGCAACTCCGCTATATCCTTTCTTTTCGGCACTATGCCAGTATTGGTATTTATAGCCTAAATCTTCAAAGGCTGTTTTTTCAATTTGTGATTCTAAGGCTTTGATTTCTTGCAGGCAAAGTACATCAGGATTGGCACTTTTTAACCACTCTATCAGCCCTTTAGTCATTGCGGCACGTACGCCATTTACGTTGTAAGATATAATTTTCATCGGGGATCTATTTTTTGAAATTATTTTGGGGAGGCAAATGTAAAAATATTTTGATTAATAAGATGGATTCTTATAAAAATAAAAAAGGAAGGTACAACGCCTTCCTTTTCTATTTTCTATGTTTGTTCTTAGTAGAATGAGCTAAGATTTTCTTTTATCTCAGATGAATTTTTAAGGGCATTCAAAACTTCTTCTGAAGCACGTCCTAATTTCAGTCCTTCTAAAGTTTTTGTGTATGAGTTATAGTTCTCAATAGCAGGAGCTTTTGCGGTAGAAGTTACTTCAATTACGTACACTCCGTTTTCTCCTTCGATTGGCTTAGAAACCTGACCTTGTTTCAAAGCGAAAGCTGTACCCACAACTTTTGGCTCACGCCCTTCACCGATGATTGTAGGATTATTCATTGACAAGCCCGTAGCTGTTTTCACTTCGCCTTTATTTGCAGAAGCGATGGCATCTAATGAGCTTCCTTTAGCTTTTTCTGCAAGGATTTCGGCTTTTTTCTGACGAATTAAGATTGGCTTCACAAAAGGAGCGGCATCTTGAACTGAGCTAATTCCTTTTTCACCTTTTTTAGTAAGTTGAGCAACGATGTAGTTTCCTCCCGAAGTGAATTTGCGAATATCGCCAACTTTACTGTCTTCTTGGAAAACCCATTGCACAATAGAACGATTATTTCCTAAACCGATGATATATTCATCATTTTGTTTAAGATTATCCGCACGAAGTACAGATAAATCCGATTTTTTTGCAACTTCTCCAAAGTTTTTAACATCAGCCAAAGCATCAATTTCAAATTTTGAAACCTTTGAGAATAAGTCGTTTAATGTAGCTTCAGAAGGCTCAATTTTACGAGTGATGGTTGCAATTTGTACCGCATCGGTTTTTTCTGTAATTTTTACAATATGAACACCGAAGTCAGTTTCAACAATGCCGATATGTCCCGTTGGGTTTGAGAAAACAAAATCTTCAAAAGGCTTAACCATTCTTCCTTTGGTGAAAAATCCTAAATCACCACCGCTGTAAGCAGCTCCCGGCTCTTCCGAATTTTCTCTTGCTAATGCAGCAAAATCAGCATTTGGAGCTTGTGCAAGAGCTAATATTTCTTTAGCCTTAGCTTGTGCGTCTTCTTTAGTACGAGTAACGTTCTGATTTGCAGCTTGGCTTCCTACGTAAGGAATCAAAATATGACTTGCTTTTACAGCTCCGTTGGTTTCTTTGGCAAGCATACGTGATAATTTCAGGCTACCTCCGTCTTCATATGGTCCGAAAACTTTTCCTACAGGAAGTGTGAATAAAGTATCGGCATAGCTGGAAGATAACTGATTTTTAGTCACAAACAAGGAATCATAAGGAGTATCAGAGTGTTTATCCACAAACTCACGAATGTTGGTTGTTTTTGCAAACCCTGCAATTGTATCGTTTGAATTAGTTTGGCTATTGAAAACAACCTCAAGAGAAAGTAATTTGCTTAAAGCGTCTTTACTTGCTTGAATATCAGTGTCTGATGCCTTTTCGTTTACAACGATGTATTGAATGTTGCGGAAAGCCTCTTGCTTGAATTGCTTCTCGTGTTTGTTGATGTATGACTTTATTTCACTGTCACTTACGGTAATTGTGCTGTCAGGAATTGAGCTGTATTGTAAAGCAACAAACTTGATGTCAGCTTTATCTTGTTCTTGGTGGTAAGCGATTTCAGCTTCAGCGTTAGTAACACCTAATCCTCCGCGAATTAAGCTGAAGTACATTTGTTGTTTCGCACCTTCGATAAGAGCTTCTTCCTGCATTTTCCATTGTTGGTAAGCTTGCGGATTGCTCGCTTTTAGGGTTGCTAAGTAATTGATGAATTTTGACGGGTCAAAGACACCAAATTCATTTGCAAATTCCTGATTTTGAGCTAATGGGCTTTTTGATAGAATTGAAATGATTTGGTCTTTTTCAACGCTCAGACCTAATTTTTCAAATTGTTGTTTTAAAAGAATGTTACGAACGTTTTGTTCCCAAACATATTTTGCAGCTTCAATGGTGCTTGCTTGTCCGTTTGAATTTTGAATAGTAGCTTCTACTTGGTAGCGGAAAGCATCAATGGAAACATCTTCTCCGTTAACGGTTCCTACTTCTGTGGGGTGCGAATTGCTAAATCTTCCTGAACCAATAAAGTCAGAAATTACAAAAGCAAATAATGCCAACCCAATAATAATGATGAGAAATACTGTACGGTTTCTAATTTTTTCAAGAACTGCCATCTTTCGTTATCTAATTTTAGTATTGTTAATTTAGTCGGCGAAAGTAATACTTTCTGAGCAATAATAAAAATATCTTTTAAATATTTTTTAAAAAAGGATTTTCTTAACTTCCTTGACTAAAGTGAAATTAGTTCGTTTTTCAAGAAAAGTATAACTTCTGTTTGGCTAAAAAAATCTGCTTAAAGAAGAATTTTTGACTTTAGATATTGAATAATTCCTAAAAAGTAGAATAAACAAAATTGGTTAAATTGCTACTTTTAAGCCGTTTTTTATATATTTGCCTTTTTAAATCTTAATTTTTTATGAAAAGATTTATTGCTATTGTTTTTACACTATTAGGATTTGGTGCGGTTCAGGCACAAAATGCGAGTGTTGAAAAAGATATTATTGGCGTTCAAATAGGGATATTTGAAACGAATGTTTACAACGAGCATAGGCTTTCCGATGCGGTGGCTTTGCGTTCGCAAGTATCCTTATATGGAGGTTTTCGAATGGGAGCTGCCTATGATAAAGCTGCTTTTTGGCTCACACCGGCTATCTCCTTAGAACCTAAGTGGTATTACGGGCTGAATCGTCGCATCAAAAAAGGGAAAAATATCAGTAATAACTCGGGAAACTATCTTTCGCTCAGAACCGAATTTTCTCCTGATTGGTTCATCATCACTAATGACAATAGTTTAACTAACGATTACAATTCCATTGCCGTTATACCCACCTTTGGAATTCGTCGTAGTTTTAGCCGAAACTTCAACTACGAGTTCAATGTCGGTTACGGCTATGTACAAACACTCGGAAAAAAACCGAACACGACGGGAGGCACTTTCTGGCTGAGCTTTAAAATCGGATACGACTTCTTTAAACGATAAATAAAACTAAAAAACGCAAAATATGAATAAAAAACAACATTCTAAAGTTTGGAATGAAATCAAAACGAACGATTCTTGGTCAATTTTTAAAATAATGGGAGAGTTCGTAAACGGATACGAAAAGTTAAGCGAAATTGGTCCGTGTGTGTCAATTTTCGGTTCGGCACGTACCAAGCCCGATAGCAAATATTACAATTTGGCAGTGGAAATCGCTGAAAAAATTGTAGAATCAGGTTTTGGGGTAATTACGGGTGGAGGTCCTGGAATTATGGAGGCAGGGAACAAGGGTGCTCGGCAAGGAAATGGTTCGTCAGTAGGTTTAAACATTGATTTGCCTTTCGAGCAGCACGATAATCCGTATATCGACAGAGATAAAAATTTGAATTTCGATTACTTTTTTGCTCGTAAAGTGATGTTTGTCAAGTATTCACAAGCTTTTGTTGTGATGCCTGGCGGATTCGGAACAATGGACGAACTCTTTGAAGCTATCACGCTTATCCAAACGCAAAAGATTGATAAATTCCCAATTATTTTGGTGGGAAGCGAGTTTTGGCAAGGATTAGTTGATTGGTGCAAAAAAACACTTTTGGAGGAATTTCAGAATATTTCTCCCGAAGATATGTTCCTTTTCAAAATTGTTGATTCGGCAGATGAAGTTATCGATATTATTGAGAAATTCTATTTGAAATACAATTTAAGACCTAATTTTTAATAAAGTTTATGAAAACAAAATTACCAATTTCAGCAATCGTAGGCACTGTAAGTGTGGTGATTATCATTATTATGGTGATGATGTTCGGTTTGCCAATTTATAACGTATGGCAACAAGAAATGGCAGGAAAAGCCGAAATGGCAAAAGCCGAGCAAAACCGTAAAATCCTCATTGAGGAAGCCAAAGCTCGCCTTGAAGCCGAAAAACTCAATGCACAAGCCGAGATTGAAAGAGCAAGAGGTATGGCAGAGGCAATGAAAATCGAAAACGGAACGCTCAATTCTGTTTACAATCAGTATTTGTTTATCCGAACGCTTGAAAAGTTGGCAGATAAAGGCAATCTTCCGCAGATAATTTATATGCCTTCCGAAGGATTGGTTCCTGTGATGGATGTTTCTAAAAAACCACAAATTACGAATAACTAATCTTTAAAGAAAGTTTCATATTCTTTGAGATGACACTTTTTTATAACGAAAAGAAAATAACTTACAATGAAACACTTAAAACTTTTACTGTTACTCTGCACGGTTTCGCTCTATGGGCAACAGGGCGGAATGTGGATTCCTTCGCTTTTGGAAGGAATGAACGAAAAGGAAATGAAATCGCTGGGAATGAAGATGTCGGCTGCCGATATTTACAGCGTAAACCATTCGTCGCTTAAAGATGCGGTGCCGCACTTCGACGGAGGCTGTACTTCCGAGGTGATTTCACCCAAAGGATTGCTTCTTACCAATCATCACTGCGGATACGGCGAAATTCAGTCGCATTCCTCTGTGGAAAACGATTATTTGGCTCACGGTTTCTGGGCGAAAACTCTTGCCGAAGAACTGCCTAACCCTGGCGTAACTGCAACGTTTATTGTTCGTATTGAAGACGTAACGGCTGCCATCACCAAAGGCACGGAAAATGTTTCCGGTGAAGGCGAAAAAGCCAAAATCATTGAAAAAAACATTTCGGAATTGGTGAAAAACTCACCGAAAGAAGTGTGGCAGGAAAACCGCGTGCGAGCTTTCTACAACGGAAACCAATATATTTTGTTCGTGGTGGAAATCTTCAAAGATGTGCGTTTGGTGGGAGCTCCGCCGTCTTCCATCGGGAAGTTTGGTTCGGATACCGATAACTGGGTGTGGCCTCGTCACACGGGCGATTTTGCTCTTTTCCGCATCTATGCCGACAAAAATAATCGTCCTGCCGAATACTCGAAAGACAACGTTCCGTACACGCCAAAGCATTATTTCCCGATTTCGTTAGACGGAATTTCGGAAGACGACTTTACGATGGTTTTCGGATATCCGGGGCGTACGCAGGAATATCTTCCGGCAGTTGCTGTGAAACAAATTGTGGAGGTTTTAAATCCTGCTAAAATCGGGATTCGCGATGTGGTGCTAAAAGTACAAGACGGCTATATGCGTAAAGACCAAGCTATTAAGATTAAATATGCTTCCAAATACGCACGCGTGGCAAACTATTGGAAAAAATGGATTGGTGAAAGTCAAGGACTGAAAAAATCTGACGCAGTGGCTTTGAAACAAAAGCAGGAGGCAATCTTCCAAAAAAATCTTCAAAAAGCAGGAAAATCAGCAGAATACGGGCATTTGCTTTCGGATTTTTCTAAAAAATATGAGGAAATTCAGCCGTATGCCTTAGCGAATGATTTATTCAGCGAATTTGTGTTGCGAAACATCGATTTGCTCACCAACGGCTATCGCATTTGGCAATTGGAAAACATTCTGCAAAACCGTGGTGCACAATCGTTTGAAGACAGAAAGAAAAACTTGCAGACTGCTTTCAAAAGCGTATTTAAGGACTACGAAAAAGCTGTGGATAAAGACGTTTTTGAAAAAGCAGTAGTTTTCTATGTGGAAAATATGCCAAAACAGTTTCTGCCCGAAACTTTACAAAAATTTGACGCTAAAGCGCTGGCAGAGAATCTTTACGAAAATTCGTTGTTAGCTACGGAGTCGGGCGTAGAAAAACTACTTGGAGCTTCGTCCGAAAATTTCGTTCAATTGGTTAAAAACGATGTTGGGATGCAGTTTGTTTCGTCCTTAATAAATAGCTTTGCCAAAGATGTTGCTCCAACTTACGAGCGGTTAAATGCTGATATTCAAGCCTTACAACGCACATATATGAAAGCAATTTTGGAATTTTCTCGTCCCGAAGACCGAATTTTCCCTGATGCAAACAGCACATTACGAGTTACTTACGGAAAGGTAAAAGGCTACGCCCCAGCCGATGCGGTATATTACAGTCCGGTAACTTATTTGGAAGGCGTGATGGAAAAATACGTTCCGAACGATTATGAATTTGATGTTCCGCAGAAATTACGCGAATTGTACGAGAAAAAAGACTTCGGAGCTTATGCCGATAAAAACGGAAAAATGCCAGTTTGTTTCATTGCAACGAACCACACCACGGGTGGAAATTCGGGAAGTCCTGCCATCGATGCACACGGAAATCTCATCGGGCTGAACTTCGACCGCGTTTGGGAAGGTACAATGAGCGATATTCATTACGACCCTGAAATCTGTCGTAATATTATGGTGGATATTCGTTACGTGCTTTTCATTATTGATAAATACGCCGGAGCGAAACATCTCATCGATGAAATGAAACTCGTTCACCCGAAGAAAAATACTTCTTCTTCGAAAAAATCAAAGAAAAAACGGAAGTAAAAAATTCTGTGAGGGCATTATAAGTGTGAAATCCGTAAAAATGAGAGTTTTATGAAATCAGATAGTTTATACTTTGAAAAACAGAGATTTACTCCTATTTGGGTAGGCGTTCCACTTTTGATATTATGGTCGTATTTTGCTGTTAGGGCATACCAACAAATATTTCTTGGTAAACCTTTTGGAGATTCTCCAATGTCAGATGTGGGTTTGATTCTGTTTAACCTCGTTTTGTTAGTGATTATCTCCGTTTTGTTTGTTCTTAAGCTAAAATTAACAATAACAACAGAGGCTATTCAAGTACAATTTTATCCGATATATACAAGGAGAATTCTTTTTAAGAATGTCCGAAAAGTAGAAATTATTGATTATAAAATGGTAAGTTCGGGTATCAGAGTTAGTTTGAAATATGGTACAGTGTATAGAGTCAGAGGAAATAAAGGACTGTTTATAACATTAAAAAACGGAGAAACTCTCCTAATAGGTATTCAAAATGAAGAGGCTCTTTCTCAAAATGAGATTTTAAAGTCATATTTAGTTGCTAATTAAGAGATATTGAGGGCTTTCGTGTTAATTAATTCGAGAGCCCTTGTTTTGTATAACTAAATGCAGCTTTTTCCATTGTTTGTATTGTCCAAAAGGTAATAAATCGTAACTTTGCGGAGTTCAAATTTTATTTAAAAATCTATAACAAATATGAAACTAAATAAATATATCGACCACACACTTCTAAAAGCAAACGCTACTGTTTCTGAAATAGAAACCCTTTGTAAAGAGGCAATTACGCACGATTTTTTTTCGGTTTGTGTCAATAGCGGATATGTTTCTTACGCCAAAGAATTTCTGAAAGGTACGAACGTAAATGTTTGCAGTGTTGTTGGTTTTCCGCTTGGAGCGATGAGTACGCGTTCCAAAGTGTTTGAAACTGAGCAGGCTATTGCCGATGGAGCTGACGAAGTTGATATGGTAATCAATGTAGGTTGGTTACAATCGGGCGAGGTTGATAAAGTACGTGAGGAAATAGTTCTCATTAAAAAAGCTTGCGGAAACAGAGTGCTGAAAGTTATTTTGGAAACTTGTTATCTGACTGATGATGAGAAGCGTTTGGCTTGCAAATTGTCGGTAGAAGCGGGAGCTGATTTTGTGAAAACTTCCACAGGATTTGGCACAGGGGGAGCAACTCTTTCAGACGTTCAACTTATGAAAGAAGCCGTTGATGGAAAAGCAAAAATAAAGGCTTCGGGCGGAGTTCGTGATTTTAAAACAGCAATGCAATACGTTGATTTAGGAGTGCAACGCATCGGAACGTCCAACGGAATTGCGATTGTAAGCGGAGGAACAGGAACAGGATATTAATCTGATATTGTTAGGAATATGATGATTCGGGAAATTGTTTTATAACGTCCGAATTGTCATATTTCTGTTTTTTTATAATAGAGTGTAGATGAATACAGTAGATGTTATATTGTTGATTTTCTTGGGTTTTGGCTTGATTCGAGGTCTTTGGAGAGGAGTGATTATTGAACTGGCTTCATTGCTCGCCATTGTTTTAGGAATTTACGGAGCGATTCACTTTTCGTTTTACATTGCCGGAATTTTAAATCAACATTTTTCGTTTGATAAATCCACAACTGAAGCTCTTTCATTCGCTTTTACGTTGATATTGATTATGTTGGCTGTGATGTTACTGGCAAAGTTGCTAACCAAAATCGTAGAATCTGTTTCTTTAGGATTTTTTAATAGATTGGCCGGAGGGATTTTCGGCGTTTTGAAAATGGCTGTTATCGCTGGTTCGCTGTTTTTGATGCTTGAAAAAACGTGGCAAATAACCAAATGGATACCCGAAGAAACTCTGTTAAACTCTGTTTTTTATGAGCCTATAAAAAGCATAGGCGAACTGTTTTATAAAAATATTTTCTAAACGGAATTAGTTTTTATTTTGTTAAAAAACATTAATAAAATTTTAAAAAACATTTTTTGTTGGGCATATTTACTAATGTTTTTTGAAAATACTGAATGAATGTATATATTTGCGAAAGTTTTCTGCAAGGAAGAGTAAATTTATTCAGTATGTCGGAAAAATACAGAAAATAATTTTTGGGGAGTAATGTTGTGAGGCGGAGCGGACAGAATTTTTGCGAATTTTCGCAAAACCAAAAGTTAAAGTATGGTACTTCAAAATATATCGCTACGTAAGTGCGTGGCTGCCCTCTCATAAAGGCAACATCTTTCAGAAGGTGCATTATCTTTCCTTATCTTTAAAAATTTTAAGTCTGTTTTGCTTGGCAAGGCTGAATGAAAAAAATGAATTTCAGGCTTTTGTGTGGAAAATTGAAAATGTTTTGAAAAGTAGATAACTTATTCAAATTGAATGATTTAATGTAATGTTGAACTGTTTTTTTAATATAAAAAAATGAAAGAAACGGATATCATAATTATTGGGGCGGGACCCACAGGGCTCTTTGCTGTTTTTGAGGCGGGATTACTCAGATTAAAATGCCACTTGATTGACACATTGCCACAACCGGGTGGACAGTTGGCGGAGTTGTATCCCAAAAAACCAATTTTCGATATTCCTGGTTACCCGAGCGTGGGAGCTGGTGAACTTGTTGATAATTTGATGGAACAAATCAAGCAATTTCAGCCGGAATTTACATTGTCGGAAACAGCGGAAACCATTGATAAGCTTGAAGATGGAACGTTCATAGTTACAACAAACAAAGGAACGAAGGTCAAAGGAAAAGCGGTAGCCATCGCAGGGGGATTGGGAACGTTCGAGCCTCGAAAACCTGAACTTCAGAATATTGCTGATTATGAGGAAAAAGGAGTTGAGTATTTTGTCAGAAATCCGGAGCAGTACGCAGGAAAACGCGTGGTAATTGCAGGTGGAGGAGATTCAGCTTTGGATTGGAGTATTTATCTTGCAAATATCGCTAAATCAGTGACTTTGGTGCATCGACGAAACGAATTTCGTGGAGCTTTGGATTCCGTAGAAAAAGTGAAGGAACTCAAAAACGAAGGAAAAATAAATTTGATTACTCCCAGCGAAGTTGTTGAAATTAAAGGAAATGGAAAGGTAGAGTCGCTCATTTTAGAGAAAGAAGGAGTTCGGCAAGAAATAGAAACCGATTATTTTATTCCGTTGTTCGGGCTTACGCCAAAGTTAGGACCCATTGCCGATTGGGGACTTGAAATTGAAAAGAATGCAATTAAAGTAAATAATGCCCTTGATTATCAAACAAATATAGAGGGGATTTACGCTATTGGAGATATCAATACATACCCCGGAAAATTGAAATTGATTCTTTGCGGATTCCACGAAGCAACGTTGATGTGCCAAAGCATTTACAATCGCTTAAATCCAGGAAAAAAATATGTTCTGAAATATACAACAGTAGCAGGAGTTGACGGTTTTGACGGAAGCCGTAAGGAAGCCGAAAAAGCCGTAGTAAAATCAATAGAATGAGACATTTGAAAAGCATATAGAAATACTAACGAAAGATTAATGAAGATGATGAGAGAAATAAATAAATTTTACTTATTTGCCCTATTATTCACAATAAGTATAACTGCACTACAAGCTCAAACAGATACAATAAGCCCTAAGAGATTGTCACTCAAAGGGAAAGTTAAAAAAATTGAAGATTTTTCCTATTTTTTGGAAGCAAATCCGAAAGGAAAGAGAACCATTGACGGAAAAAGGTACAATATTTACCCTTTCGTTGAGGATTGGAATATTGAGAAAAACGAATCGAAGTACACAAAAACAAACGTTTCATATGAATTTGACAGAACAGGAAAGAACACAAACTCAGTTACTTATTATGCAGAAGGTAACCCGTTCGGGGAAGTTAATTTTGTGTATGATTTAGGAGGTAAGTTAATTAAAAGCCAGACGAATTTCAAAGTTTCCGACGGAGATTTTATAGTCAACAAACAATATGTTTATGACGATAAGAAGCGTTTGGTGAAAATTGACGAGCACGAAGGAGACCAGTTGCTAAAATCGATTGCTTTCACATACGATGATTTGGGCAATTGCATCGGAAGAAGTAAAAAAATAGGCAAATTTTTATCTCTTGAAGATGAAATGCAAAGTCTTGAAAAACAGGAACAAACTTTAGGGCAGGTTCGTATGGAGTATATCAAAAAAGAAACATACAAATACAATAAAGCCAGAAAAGTTACTTTTTCAGAGGAATCTTTCCCCGAGCGAAAAGTATTCTTGAGAACTGAAAATGAGTATAATAAGAAAAACAAGTTAGTTAAGGCAAAATTCCTAAACGAAGAAAATGAGGAGACTATCTGTTCTTACAATTATGATGAAATGGGCAGATTGGTGCAAACTGTCTGCACTGCAAAGGACAATTCCGATTTTTATTTGGAAATGAACGTCCTCTATAAACCATCTGGCAAGGTCGAAACCATAAAAACGAAAACAGATGTGATTTCTAAAAAAGTTTTTGACGAAAACGGATTGCTACAACTTCACAGAACTCCGGAGTTTGACCATAAGTACAGATATTCTTTCGATAGAAAAGGCAATTGGAAAGAAGCTGTGCTTTACGAAAATGGAGTTCCCACTAAAATTAGAGTTCGAAAAATAGAATATTATTAAAAATGAATGATGTTACTCTGAAGATAACAGACCGCGACGGTGTACTACACGAGCTAAAAGCTCCTACGGATATGAATATGAACCTGATGGAGGTAATGAGGGCTTACGAGATTGCTCAAGATGGGGAGATAGGCGTTTGTGGAGGTATGGCAATGTGTGCTTCGTGTCAGTGTTATGTGCAAAATGACGTGTTATTGCCGGAAAAATCTGATGAGGAAGAAGCTATGCTTTTTGAGGCGTATCACGTACAAGAAAATAGCAGATTAGGATGTCAAATCCCTGTAACAGAGGATATAGAAGGTTTGGAAGTGATTTTGGCTCCATATCCGTAGAAATTAAAAGCAATTTGTAGAATTTTGATTTGTTTGAATTCTGTAAATCAGATAAATACAGAAATAATTCTATTTTTATTATTATAGAATGTTTGATATAATCGTCATAGGTGGCGGAGCAGCGGGATTTTTCTCAGCAATCAATTGTGCTGAGAAAAATCCTTTTTTAAAAATAGCCATTCTCGAAAAAGGAAAAGAAGTACTTTCTAAGGTAAAAATCTCAGGTGGAGGACGTTGTAATTTAACGCACGCCGAATTTATTCCTCAGAATTTGGTTAAGAATTATCCAAGAGGAGAAAAAGAGTTGTTGAGTCCTTTCCATCGTTTTATGTGTGGCGATGTGATGGATTGGTTTGAAAGTAGGGGAGTGGCTTTAAAAACAGAAGAAGACGGACGTGTTTTTCCTCTTTCGAACAATTCACAAACGATAATTGATTGTTTTACAAGATTGGTGAAACAGCTTGGTATAGAGTTGTTTACTTCTCAAAACGTGGTTCGATTTTATCAATCAGATGTTGGTTGGAACGTGGAAACGAATACACAAACTTTTTCTGCTAAAAAACTAATTGTAACCACTGGAAGCAACCCGAAAATCTGGAAAATATTGTCAGAATTAGGGCATACGATTGTACCTCCGGTTCCTTCTTTATTTACATTTAATACCTCGGATTTATTTATAAAAGATTTGTCAGGAATTGCAGTCACTTCAAAAGTTTCACTTCGAGATGAAGAGGGTAATTCTTTGAAAATAAAGAATGTAGCTCCTTTGTTGATTACTCATTGGGGATTTAGCGGTCCCGCCATACTGAAACTTTCGGCTTGGGGAGCAAGGATTTTAGCAGAGAAGAATTATAAGTGTATTCTGGAAGTGAATTGGCTTGTGACTGATTCAGAAGAGATTCGTACAGAGGAAGTTATTTCTATATTACAAGAAATAAAACAAAATCACCCTCGAAAAATGCTACAAAACACGACCTTTTTTAATCTCCCTAAACGATTGTGGAACAGATTGTTAGAAAAAGGAGGTGTAAATCCAAATGAGCTTTGGTCGGAAATAAGCAAAGCTCAAATTCGTAATTTAGCACAAACCTTGACCTGCTCTCGGTTTAAGATAGAAGGAAAATCAACTTTTAAAGAAGAATTTGTGACGGCAGGCGGTGTTTCTCTTTCTGAAATTAATTTTAAAACATTTGAAAGTAAGCTGTTTAAAGATTTGTACTTGGCAGGAGAAATCATTGATGTTGACGCTATTACAGGCGGATTTAACTTCCAAAATGCTTGGACGGGCGGTTATTTAATATCTGAATCCATTGGTTGATTTCCGTTATAGTACAAAAAAACAGCCTGAAATTTTATGAAATTTCAGGCTGTTTTTTATTGGAGCAATAGCTTACTTAGCAATATTTACTGCTCTTGTTTCTCGGATAACGGTAATTTTTACTTGTCCCGGATAGGTCATATCCGTCTGGATTTTTTGCGAAAGATTGAATGAAAGCTCTGCTGCTTTGTCATCGCTAACTTTTTCACTTTCAACAATTACACGTAATTCACGTCCCGCTTGAATAGCATAGGCTTTCTTGACTCCTTGGAAAGAAAAAGCAGCATCCTCCAAGTCTTTTAAACGCTGAATGTACGAATCTAACACCTGACGACGAGCTCCCGGTCTTGCCCCGCTAATGGCGTCACAAACCTGAACGATAGGTGAAAGGAGCGAAGTCATTTCAATCTCGTCGTGGTGAGCTCCAATAGCATTGCAAACTTCAGGTTTTTCACCATATTTTTCAGCCCATTCCATACCCAATATTGCGTGAGGTACTTCAGTTTCAACTTGTGGCACTTTTCCGATGTCGTGTAATAATCCTGCACGTTTCGCTAATTTTACGTTTAGCCCTAATTCGGCTGCCATCAATCCGCATAATTTGGCAACTTCGCGCGAGTGCTGGAGCAAATTTTGACCATATGAAGAACGATATTTCATACGCCCGACGCACTTAACCAATTCCGGATGTAGTCCGTGAATTCCTAAATCAATTACGGTACGCTTACCGATTTCTGCGATTTCATCTTCGATTTGCTTTGTTGTTTTTTCTACAACTTCTTCAATACGAGCAGGGTGGATACGTCCGTCTGTTACTAATTTATGTAGTGAAAGTCGTGCAATTTCCCTGCGAACAGCGTCAAAACAAGATAAAATAATCGCCTCAGGGGTGTCATCTACAATAATTTCAACACCGGTGGCAGCTTCCAAAGCACGAATATTTCGACCTTCACGCCCAATGATACGCCCTTTGATATCATCTGACTCTAAGTTGAAAACAGAAACACAATTGTCGATTGCTTCTTCTGTTCCTATTCTTTGTATTGTGTTGATAATTATCTTTTTAGCTTCTTGGCGAGCAGTCAATTTAGCCTCTTCAATGGTACTTTGAATGTAAGCCATTGCATCTGCCTGTGCTTCACTTTTCAGTGAATCTGTAAGTTGTGTTTTTGCTTCCTCTGCCGAAAGTCCGGAGATTAGCTCTAATTGTTTCACTTGGTTTTTGTGCAGACGCTCAATTTCTTCCTGTTTTTTATCAATGTTTTGTAAGCGTTGTTCGGCTTCTTTGTTTTTATTGTCTAAATCTTCTTTAAGACGCTTGTTTTGAGCTAATTCGTTAGAAACTTGTGATTCTTTATCACGAATACGCTTTTCGGCTTCCGCCATTTTTTTGTCCTTACTCGCAATTACTTTTTCGTGTTCGGATTTTAGTTCCAAAAATTTCTCTTTCGCTTGTAAAATCTTATCTTTTTTGATGTTTTCTGCCTCATTTTTTGCGTCTTTTAGCAATGTGCTTGCTTCCGTTTGAGCATTTGTGATGATTTTTGAGGCGTTTTTCTTTTCTAAAACTTTTGCGATTGCAAACCCGATAATTAGTCCGAAAATGGTTGCAACTACAATTCCTAATATAAGTGTCGTCATTTGTTAATAAAAATTATAAATAAAAAAGCCTACATTGATAAGAGTTTTGTAAACTCCTAAAACAGGTTTAGGGCTACTGAGTTGGTCAAGTATCCGTTCTGTGACGGCTCGCTCTAACAACTCCACTTACCCTTTATTAAGTTGTAAATGTTGAGTTTACCAAAAAGTGCAATCAATGTAGGCAGTAATTTTGCTATTCTAAAGAACTTGTTTTGTTTCAAATGATAGAATCTATCATTTTGCTAATATTTTCTAATTTTTCTTTAATTGTTAAATCTTGATTACTTTCATCAATCTTAGCTTGCTCAATTTGTGTAGCCAAAACGATGGTACACATAGCCAAGGCATCTCTTTTATCTTTCAATTCATAGTTTCGTTCAAAATTATGAATCATTTCATTAATTTCTTTTGCAGCCTTTCTGAACCCCTCTTCCTGATGTGGTTCTATGACCAATGGATAAACTCTATCAGCGATAGAAAGCTTTATTTTCAAGGTGTTATCCATTTTTAAATTTTATTTTGAAAGCTGAGCGATGCAAGCGTCAATTTCCCGAATTAAAGCGTTTATTTTTAATTTTGCTTTTGTTTTGTTCTCATTACTGCCGAGAATACTATTTGCAATTTTTGCGGCTTCGTTTTTTTCTTTCCAAACCAAAATCTCATTCTCTAAAATTTCTTTTTCTTGAGTTAGTGTCTCAATAGTTTGGATAAGTTTTTGGTTTTCAGATTTTAACCTATCTACTTTTTCCTTCAAAGAAGTCGCCTTTTCTTCAAGTAACTCCACCAAATTGCTGATATTACTCATTGCAAATTCTTTAATATTCTCTGGTTTGCAAAGTTAAAACAGAAATATGTAAAAAGCAATTTTTTAACAAACTAATTATTTTTTTGAGCTTTTGCTATTAATCAATTGAGTTTTTATTTTTCAAGTAATTGCATAATATTTAAGGCTTTATCTACTGAAGTGATTCGTTCAAAGATGAGCAACAATCGCAGTCCGTTGCGGGTTTCTTTTTCCTGCATTTTGCATCGGTCGGGGAAGCGTTGTACAAATTGCAACACCTTGTGAAAACGTGGACTTTGATAAAACGGACTTTGTTGGTCGGAAATAAAATAGCCTGTCATTTTTCCTTTTTTCATCACTAACTTTTCGATGCCCATTTTGGTCGCAATCCATTTTAGGCGTACGCTATTGAGTAAATCAACGGCTTGCGGAGGCAGTTGCCCGAAGCGGTCAATCAGATTCTTTTCGTAAGTTAATAAATCGGCTTCCGAAGTGATGTTACTCAGTTCATTATAAAGATTTAAGCGTTCGGCAACTCGGTTTATGTATGTGTCGGGGAACAAAAGTTCAAAATCACTGTCGATATGCGTATCACTTAGGTACGATTTGTCTTCTTCTTTGGTTTGATACAAGTCGGAAAATTCGTTTTCTTTTAGCTCCACGATGGCTTCTTGCAGAATTTTCTGATAGGTTTCAAACCCGATTTCGTTGATAAATCCGCTTTGTTCGCCACCGAGTAGGTCGCCCGCTCCTCGTATTTCCAAATCTTTCATAGCGATGTTAAAGCCACTTCCCAAATCGGTGAATTGAGCAACGGCTTGTATACGTTTTCGAGCATCATCGGACATTGCCACAAGCGGAGGCGTGATGAAATAACAAAACGCTTTTTTGTTGCTCCGTCCCACACGCCCACGCATTTGGTGCAGGTCAGAAAGCCCGAAATTATGAGCGTTGTTAATGAAAATGGTATTGGCATTCGGCACGTCCAACCCGCTTTCAATAATGGTTGTGGCAACCAACACATCGTACGCCCCGTCCATAAAGGCAAGCATTGTTTCTTCGAGTTTTTTGCCGTCCATTTGCCCGTGTCCGACAGCGATTTTGGCATCGGGAACCAGCCTTTGCAACATTCCAGCTACTTCGCGGATATTTTCCACCCGATTATTGATGAAAAAAACCTGTCCGCCCCGCTGAATTTCATATAAAACCGCATCGCGAATGATTTCCTCATTAAAATGAATCACTTGACTATCAATAGGATAGCGATTTGGCGGAGGCGTGTTAATAACCGAAAGGTCGCGAGCCGCCATCAAGCTGAATTGAAGCGTACGCGGAATGGGCGTTGCCGTAAGTGTCAGTACGTCAAGGTTTTCTTTTAGCGTTTTGAGTTTGTCTTTTACGCCCACGCCGAATTTCTGCTCTTCATCAACGATTAAAAGCCCTAAGTCCTTGTATTTCACGCTTTCATTTACGATTTGATGCGTACCGATGATGACATCAATCGAACCTTTTGCCAAATCTTCCAAAATTTGTTTTTTTTCTTTGGCTGTACGAAAACGATTCAGATAATCAATCCGTACAGGAAAATCTTTCATTCGGTTACCAAACGTCTGATAATGTTGAAATGCCAGAATGGTAGTTGGCACAAGCACTGCCACTTGCTTGCCGTTATCGACCGCTTTGAAGGCAGCCCGAATGGCAACTTCCGTCTTCCCGAAGCCAACATCGCCACAAACAAGCCTGTCCATCGGTTTTTGGCTTTCCATATCGGCTTTTACTTCGGCGGTGGCCTTGCTTTGGTCGGGCGTGTCCTCGTACAGAAACGAAGCTTCCAATTCGTTTTGCATATAACTGTCGTGAGCAAAGGCAAAACCGCTGGCTTCCTTCCGCTTGGCGTAAAGCTGAATGAGGTTAAAGGCGATTTCTTTTACTTTGGCTTTGGTCTTCTGTTTCAGGGCTTTCCACGCTCCCGAACCCAATTTGTAAATCTTCGGAGGTTTGCCGTCTTTGCCGTTGTACTTGGTGATTTTATGCAGAGAATGAATGCTTACGAAAAGCACATCGCGGTCGCCATAGATGAGCTTGATGGCTTCTTGCATTTTGCCTTCAACTTCAATTTTTTGCAAGCCTGCGAACTTCCCGATGCCGTGGTCGATGTGCGTAACATAGTCGCCAACAGTTAGTTGAGTGAGTTCTTTGAGTGTAATGGCTTGCTTTTTGGCATATCCGTTTTTTAAGTGGAATTTATGATATCGTTCAAAAATCTGATGGTCGGTGAAGACGTTGATTTTGTTGTCCGAATCTACAAATCCGCTGTGGAGCGACAAAATGGCGGTTTGATAATGCACTTTTTGCTCCATTTCCTTGAAAATATCGTCAAAGCGTTTGGCTTGTTGCTCAGTGGAACAAATAATATAGTTAGTGAAACCTTCGGCGTGTTTTTCGTTCAAATAAGCGATGAGAAGTTCAAACTGTTTGTTAAAAGCGGGTTGCGGACTGGTTCTAAACGGAATTGTTTCGGACGGAAACAACGAATTTGCCCCTGAAAATAAACTCTGGAAGGTTTTTATCTGCTCGGTAAGGGTTGAACTTTGGCAGAAGAGCATTTCCGGAGCAAGATGTTTGACTTCTTTTGACATTTTATCGTAAATATCGACTGCTTTTTGAAATAAACGGTCGATTTTTGCCTGAAAAGCGTCAATATCTTTGCCAATGAAAAGCGTTTCTTTTGAGATATATTCAAGAAATGACTGTCGGACTTCCTCACTCTCTTTATTTTCCACATTCGGAATGATAGTAATTTGAGAAAGCTGCCGTGTAGAAAGCTGAGTTTCCACGTCAAAGGTTCGGAGGCTTTCAACTTCATTTCCGAATAATTCAATACGGTAAGGCTCGTTATTGGAGAATGAAAACACGTCCACAATACCGCCACGTACGGAAAATTCTCCGGGTTCGGTAACGAAATCGGTTCGGTTAAAATTGTATGTGAAAAGCATTTCGTTGAGAAAATCCAACGGCAGAGCATCTCCTTTTTTGATTTTTAACGTATTCTTTTCGAGTTGTTTGCGTGTAATTACTTTCTCAAAAAGAGCTTCGGGATAACTCACTACAATCAAGGGCGTTTGCTGTGAGCCTAATCTGTTCAACACTTCGGCACGAAGCAACACATTGGCATTATCCGTGTCCTCAATTTGATACGGGCGTCGGTAACTGTCAGGGAAGAAAATCACGTTTTCATCGCCTAACAAACTTTCCAAATCGTTCAAAAAATAAGCGGCTTCTTCTTTATCGGAAAGCATCACGAATAAATTTCGGTTTGTGTTTTGATAAAGATTGGCAATGATAAAGGATAACGAAGCTCCTGCTAAATGATTAATAGTTAAACAGCGTTCGCCTTTTTCTATTTTTGAAAATAATTGAATGTATGATGTATTCTCAGAAATTTTTTGAAGAATGGGATTCGTTTTCACAAAAATTTTTCTGCAAAATTACTATTTATTTTGGGAATGAACCAAAGTGAAATCGGTTTTTTATTTGAAAAAAGATGAAGAAGGAAAAAAAATGTTGAAATTTCTACATTGAATTTTCTTCGGATTAAGCTCGCTTTTGAAAGGGCTAAAAACCAACAAATTTAAAAAGAATGGTTTCTTTTTTTTGCAGTTCGTGTTTTTTTCTTAACTTAGCCGAAACAAATAGTAACGTAAAAGAAAATGTTTATAGCTTTTGCGTTGTATCATCAAACTTAAATAATTAATTACAATGGGAAAAGGATTTTTTAAAGTGCCGAAAGCTGTAAACGAGCCGGTAAAATCGTATGCGAAAGGAACGCCCGAGCGTGAGGCTGTTCTCAAAGCGTATAAAGAGTTATGGAACAGTACTATAGATGTTCCTCTGTATATTGGAGCGGAACAAATCAGAACTGGCAAAACCAAAAATATGACTGCCCCGCACAATCATAAGCACGTGGTAGGTACATATCATCTTGCGGAGAAACAACACGTGGAGAAGGCAATCGCAACCGCTTTGGAGGCTCGCAAAAAATGGGCAGCCCTTCCTTGGCAAGAGCGTGCTTCCATCTTTTTGAAAGCAGCCGAACTCATCGCGGGACCTTATCGGGCGAAAATCAATGCCGCCACTATGATTGCACAATCAAAAACCATTCATCAGGCGGAGATTGACTCGGCTTGTGAACTTATCGACTTCCTTCGTTTTAATGTGGAATTTATGGCGAATATCTACAACGACCAACCGATATCTACAGACGGGGTTTGGAATCGGGTAGAATATCGTCCGTTAGAGGGATTCGTGTATGCGGTTACGCCTTTTAACTTTACTGCGATTTCGGGTAACCTTCCGGC
Source organism: Capnocytophaga stomatis (assembly GCF_002302635.1). NCBI lineage: Bacteria > Pseudomonadati > Bacteroidota > Flavobacteriia > Flavobacteriales > Flavobacteriaceae > Capnocytophaga > Capnocytophaga stomatis. The sequence continues at coordinate 911,092 of NZ_CP022387.1, read as the reverse complement.
AAGTGCCGCCCTAATGGGGAACGTAGTAATCTGGAAGCCAAGTAACGCCCAAGTATTTTCAGCAAACGTAATTATGCAAATTTTCAAAGAAGCCGGACTTCCTGACGGGGTAATCAACTTCATCAATGGCGACGCTGCAATGATTACCGAAACATTACTTGCCAGTGCTGACTTCGCCGGAATTCATTTCACGGGATCAACAGGTGTGTTCCAAGACATCTGGAAAAAAATAGGCAATAACATTCACAATTATAAGACCTACCCGAAAATTGTAGGCGAAACCGGAGGGAAAGATTTCATCGTTGCACATCCGTCGGCGATTTCTAAACAAGTGGCGACGGCAATCACACGCGGGGCATTCGAGTTTCAAGGTCAAAAATGTTCGGCAGCATCACGCGTGTATCTTCCCAAATCGAAAGCTGATGAAATTTTAAACTTTGTTAAAGAAGACGTGCTTTCTTTCAAGATGGGTTCTCCGGAGAATATGGAAAACTTCATTACTGCGGTGATTCACGAAAGTTCTTTCGATAAATTGGCAAAATATATCGACCAAGCAAAAAAAGACGCCGATGCTGAGGTTTTCGTTGGGGGCGGTTATGATAAATCGGAAGGATATTTCATTGAGCCTACGGTTATTGTAACTACAAATCCGAAATACGCAACTATGGAAACGGAGCTTTTCGGTCCGGTGGTGACAGTTTATGTTTATGATGACAATAAATGGGAAGAAACACTCAAATTGGTAGATGAAACTTCGGAGTACGCACTTACGGGAGCTGTTTTCTCACAAGACAGATACGCTCTTAGCCAAGCAATAAAGGCGTTGGAAGATGCAGCCGGAAACTTTTACATTAATGACAAGCCAACCGGAGCTGTGGTAGGGCAACAGCCTTTCGGTGGAGCTCGTGCATCGGGGACAAATGACAAAGCAGGTTCTGCTCAGAACTTATTGCGTTGGGTTTCACCTCGATTGATTAAAGAAACCTTCGTTTCTCCTACGGATTATCGTTATCCGTTCTTAGGATAGTCTGTTTACAAATAAATAAATCTTTGCCAAAACTCATTTGGCAAAGATTTATTCTAAAAATATGCAATACAACTTTAAAAAACATCTTCACGACACAGAAAATAACTTACAGAACTTCAAAAAACGATTTCTCAACATAAAAATAGCAGAAATAAAGTGTAAAATCATTTTCTTAACTTGAGAAATGATAAAATGAATTTGATTTACGAAATCTCAACCTGAGAAAATGCAAAATAACATTAAAAGAGCTTTTCTCAATCTGAGATTTCATCAACTGAAACCAATTTGCTATTTCTCAACTTGAGAAATCATAAAATGAATTCAGTTTGCGTTTTCTCAACTTGAGACGAGCTGTTTTAAATATTTTTTAGCTAATTTCTTATCAAAATTCATATCAAAAAGAGTAAAAATACCAGAAATCAGTTTGAAAATATAGTCTCATAAAAGTTATTGACCATTTCTCAATACAAAATGACAATAATTAAACTCAAAAATACTTAATTTTAAAAAAATATATCATTATGAAAAATTATAAATTGACAAGCATTCATCTTTCCGGCTTAAAGAATACGGAATTTGCCCAATTATTGGTGCGTTTTTTTGAAGATTTTGAAACTTCGGGGTTGGATTTGGAAACAGATACGGATTTCAAACGACTTTTTGAGCTTATCAAGTCCAAAAAACCGACCTTTGATGAAGCACTTGACCAAGTTAGAGGTAGCGAAGAGTCTGATAAAATTAAAAAAGCCGATAAAGAAAGAGATAATTTGCTTAAATCACTTCGTTCGGCTACAAACGCCTATAAGTATTCAAATAACCAAAAAGAAAAAGACGCTTTTGCAACCGTTAGTTTACTTCTTTCAGAATATAAGAACGTAGAAAATGACGGGTATGAACAAGCTACTTATCGTTTGTCAAATCTCACCGAGAGATTGCAAAATGAAGAATATAAGGAAGCTGTTAAGGAATTATCTTTGGGTAAATTTGTTGCAAATCTGGCTGAAGCTAATAGAAAATTTAATGAAGTATTTTCTATTCGCTCTTCCAAAGCAATACAAAAACCATCTTACAATGTGAAAGAGCTCAGAAAAGAGCTTACCAATATTTATAAAGATTTAGCGGACTATACTTTTATTTTGGCTCGTATTCGTAATGATGATTTCTTCACAAAAGCACTCGGGGTTATCAATAACGGACGTAAATACTTTGCAGATACAATCATAGCTCGGCGTAATGCTGCCAAAACGAACTCAAAAAAGGATAAAAATAAGCCCGAAGAACAATAAAAGAGCCTATTTTTGATTGAAAATTTGATTTTATATTATTTTTTAAAGGCTTTAATAAGTGAGTTTTAGGTGTATGGTTCTCATTTAATCATTTCACATCACTTATTAAGGCTTTTTCTTTTTTGTTTGGATTTGAATATGTATGTCCTTCGTCAGTTCGAGTGCATTTTATCGAAGTGTAACGTAGATAAAATGTGTATCGAGAACTATTACTCCTCGATACAATTTGTTTCACTTCGTTTCACAAATCACTCGGAATGACGTAGATGAAAAAGATTTTATTTTTTTATAAATCAATATGAAAAATAGTTTTTTTTGTTTGAAATATAATGTATTTGCATCATCTGAAAATATTTTGCCTTTTACATTTACAAGAGAAGATTTTTTCAAAGAGAAATAAGGTAAACTGAACTAAAATCACCTTTTCCCAAAATGGGAAAGAATAAAACAAAACCTACTTCCCGAGAAAAGAAGTAGGTTTTTGTATATATTACTTATAAGCATTGTTTCTCAACAGCGGATTTGTTCAATCGTATGAGTTTGAGGCATTAATTTCCTATGTTTTTGATAATATCAATGTTTATTTCGGCAGAAAGTTTTCCGGCTTCGACAACGAACTTTTCGTAGGAAGAAGCATCTCCTTCGCCGGCTTTATCGGAAATGGCTCGGAGCATAATAAACGGAGTTTTTAGCAAATAGCAAGTCTGTGCGATGGCTGCGGCTTCCATTTCAACTGCTTTGGCTTTGGGGAAGGTATTCTCAATTTGTTTTAGGCGTTTGGGGTCGGAAATGAAGGAATCTCCGCTTACTACCAGTCCGCAATGCAATTGATTACTGTGTTTCTCGGCTACGGATTTGGCTAACTGAAACCATTTATCGTCAGGAAGATATGCAGCCGGCATCTGTGCTTGTTGCCCGATTTCATATCCGAATGCGGTGACGTCAACGTCGTGATGGCGAACCTCGCTCGCTAAAATAATATCGTGAACGGAAGATGTTCCTAATCCGCCCGCAGTTCCTGTATTGATAATCATATCCGGTTGGAAGTGTTCAATGAGTAAAGTTGTTCCCACGGAAGCACTTACCTTTCCTATTCCCGAAAGAAGCACTACAACGGAAACGCCGTGCATTTTCCCCTCGTGAAATGCAAACGAACCGATTGTGGTTGTCTTAATATCGTTTAATTCTTTCTTTAATGTATTTATTTCGAGCTCCATCGCTCCTATGATACCGATTTTCATTTTTGATTGTGGATATTTTTGGGCTGAGATTTAGTCGTTTAATTCTTGAAATCCTTTTGTCATAAATGTTTTGACCTCATTGTTTTCGTTATAAACCAATAACACGTTTAGTTCCGGGTGATTTTCCAAAAAGGACTTTGTTTCTTCCAAACCCAGTATCATAAACATTGTGGCGTAGCCGTCTGCATACATAGCCGAGCTTGTTATTACTGTGGCACTTAATAAATTGCTTTGTTTTGCCTGTCCGGTTTTAGGGTTGATGGAATGCACGAATTTTTCGCCCGTCAGGCTGTCAGTCCATATTTTCCGATAGTTTCCTGAGGTTGCCAATCCTTGATTTTCGAATTTCACGGTAGTAATCAGGTCTCTTTTTTCTGAAGGGAGGGTAGGGTCTTCAATGCCGATAGTCCATTTTTTATTTTCGATGGTATTTTTGCCACTGAGGAATAGTTCTCCGCCAACTTCCACGATAAAATTGTGAATGTTTTTGGCTTTTAGAAAATCGGCGATTACATCTACGGTATATCCTTGGGCAATGGCATTGAAATCAAAGAAGATAGCAGGGTTTTCTTTCTCAATGTATTTTTCTTCAGTCAGTCGCACTTTGTGAAAGCCTACAAAGTTTTTCAAACTATCGATTTCCTTTTGAGAAAGATTCTTTTGAGTTTTGTTTTTCCCAAATCCCCAAGCGTTTACTAAGATTCCTATCGTAGGGTCGAATAAACCTTCGCTTTCTTGCCATATTTTTTGAGAAGCGAGGAAAACTTTTTCAAAATGTGTGTCTATTTTCACTTTCTCACCCTGATTAATCTTTGAAATAATCGATTCAGGACGATAGGTGGACATTGACAAATCAATAACTTCCAAAATGGAATCAATGGCGGGTTTTAGGTTTTCGTCGCTGTTTGAAATGTATTTAATTCCGTATGTACTCCCTTGTGCTTTTCCTTTGATTATGAGTGTTTTATCTTTTTTGGAAGAACAGGAAAACAACGCTGCCAGAATTGCAAAAAAAAGTATTTTTTTCATTCAAAAAAATAAATGTTTCTCAATTAAAAAATTTCCAAAAGTCCTTTGAAATTCACTTGATAAGGTTTGTTTTTGTAAATAGGAAATTCCTCATTTTCAATGTTTGTGAGTCCCACGCCGGCAAAATATGCTTTCGCGTTGTGAGTTTCAGCGTGTTTTTTGACGATTTGCATCAGTGCGGGGTCATACGCATCAGGGTCTTCTCCGTAAGGAACAGCCCGAACGATTATGAAATGTTTCTGATTTTTTTTATCTACACAAACAAACTGCGGGTCTTTCTTTAATTGGCTGTTTACCAGAAGAAATTCCCAATGTAGCTCATCACGTAAAGCCGTTCCCACAATGTTCATTGCCAAGTTGTGTAACTCTTGTCCAGTCAATGCAATAGCCGACATTTTTATACGTTTTTAGCTATTTGGTTCAACCCGAAAACAATTAATTTTTCAACTGCTTGTTTGGTGTCTTTAGTGAAAGTCCCATTGGCTCGATTAGCGATGATTACATTTAGCGAAACAGCCTGATGCCCTAACAATTTCGATAATCCGTAAATTGCGGAAGTTTCCATTTCCAAATTCGTCATTCTGAAGTTATTATATTTGAAATTGTGTAGTTTGTCATTCAATTCAGAATCTTGCACAGCCAATCGGAGTACACGCCCCTGAGGACCATAGAAACCGGGAGCCGTTCCCGTGATACCTTCAAAAACTTCAGAAGTGAGTAGCTTTTTCTTCAATGTTTCGCCACAAGCCACGATGTATGGACGTCCTTTGTTTTCATTCCAATTGGTGTGTTTTATGAAAGCGTCTTCAATGTCTTTTTCTGTAACTTGATGAATGTCAAGGTATGAGTGTAGCATATTATCCATTCCCAATCCGTGGGATGAAAGCACAAAGCTATCGACGGGAATATCAGCTTGTAGCGAACCTGAAGTTCCAAAACGGATGAAATTCAACGAAGTAAGCTCTTTTTTAGGCTGCCGTGTTTCCAAATCAATATTGAAAAGTGCATCCAATTCGTTGATAACGATGTCAATATTATCAGGGCCAATTCCCGTAGAAATTACCATTAGGCGTTTTCCTTTGTAAGTTCCTGTATGTGTGCAGAATTCTCTTTTTTGTACTTGATGTTCAATCGTATCAAAATGAGCACTAATGCGTGCTACTCTATTCTGGTCGCCAACCAAAATGATGGTTGTGGCTACTTGTTCGGGCTTTAAATTCAGATGATAAATACTTCCATCAGGATTTAAAATCAATTCAGACTCTCGAATCATATTTCGTTGTATTAATGATGTTATTGATTTTGAGGTATATTTAAACTATAATTTCAGAATTTTGTTCGATGTGTCGTAATACAGGAAATCATATTTTAAACTGCCTCCTAAGTATTCATTTTCATTTCGTAAAATGGGATACATATTTGTTTCGTTTTTCAAAACGCTTCCTCCTTGAATATTGATTTTCAGAGGATTTAATGAAGAAAATAAAGGTTTAAGTTTTTCTATAATTCCTTCATATTGCATTGCCGAATAACCAAAATTGGGCTGAATTTTAACCAAATGATTGATGAATACATTTTTATCTCCTTTAAAACCGATAGATTCTTTAAGAGCTTCGTTTTCAATGATATTCAGTCCGTTTTTTACGGAAGGAAATCTTTTTAAATGGATTTCAAGAATTGAAGGAAGTGCTGTGAGGTTGGTTTGTGTGTTTTTGATGTGTTTTTCTAATTGTAAAGGAGATTCGCTACAATAAAGTTGCCAAATATAATCAGCGTACTCAACGTCATCTTGGTTGAAGAAAACTCGATTTTCGTACTTTATTTTTAGTTCTTTTTGTGTTGGTTTGCTGTTTGTGTGATTTATCCACGAAATTTGTATATCTTTTCGATATTTTTTTAGCCAACTCATTACGGCAATCATATTTATTTGGCTTTGTAAGTCCTCATCAAACCACAAAACTGCCTCATCTTGTGTTTTTTGATTGCATAAATTCCGATATTCTTTCAGTACACTCTCAATAAAAGAAGATTTTCCTGTTTTGTACTCATTTTTGAAGAAATTGTAACGATTTTTCCAAAAATTCTCACTGCCAACATCCGTAGAAGTTCTTCCTTCGCAAAGCATTTCATTCCAAGTAATTACTTCCGAATTTGTATCCATTTTTTTCAGTACTTCAGAAGCATTTTTGTTCCCTATAATGTGTAGTACTTTTCGCATAATCGTGATTTTTTTAGTTTATACGCATTGGCAAACCTACGAAAAAAAATAATTGGTTGGTCAAAATTTTATGCTTTTTAGCATTGTTAAATTTTTATTGATGAAAAATTTTTAAGGTCTTCTTAGTGAATAAATTTTTGTTAATATGTTTGTTATTAGTGTTTTATGGTGATTTCTTTAACTGAGTTCAGAACGAATTATTGTGTCAATGATTTTTTATTTGTTAATGAGATAAAACTTATTAAAACTGGACGAAAAACATAAAATTTTATTAAAAAAATGATATTTGTTATCAAAAGTCGTATATTTGTCCTGTTTTAATTGAGGAAAAAATCTATGGAAAAATTTGGTGACGTAATTGATGTAAATACTCCCGTTCTTATTTGTTTTTTTGCAGATTGGCACGAGCCTTCAATGCATATGAATGCCGTTTTGAGAGAGATTCTTTCAATAATGGGCAATCGTGTGAAGGTTGTTAAAATAGATGTAGATAAAAATAAAGAACTTACAAAGGCACTGAAAGTGAACGGATTGCCTACGCTTGTCATTTATAATAAAAGAGAGCTTGTGTGGAGAGAGGAAGGCTTTCAGGACAGCGATGTAATTTCCTTAGAGTTGAGTAAATACATAAATTAGGTCAGAGATTTCCAAGTCCTTGAAAAAGCAAAATTACGAAGTACAACAGCCGTTATTGGTTGTTTTTTTTTGCCTTTTCAAGTTAATTTTCTACTTTTGCGTGCTAAAGAAAGGCTTTCTTGAAGGCTAATAATCAAAAGTTTAAATTAGTTGAATGTTCAAATATTATGAGTAATACAATTACAGCTACCAATTTTAATTTCCCTGGTCAAAAGTCGGTGTATAAAGGGAAAGTGCGTGAGGTTTATCACCTTGAAAATGATCTTTTAGTGATGATTGCCACTGACCGTCTTTCGGCTTTTGATGTGGTTATGCCAAAGGGAATTCCGTATAAAGGTCAGATTTTAAATCAGATAGCGACCAAGTTTATGCAACAAACAGAAGACATCGTTCCGAATTGGCTTGTCGCAACTCCTGACCCTAATGTGGCGGTGGGGCATTTGTGCGAACCTTTCAAGGTGGAAATGGTCATCCGTGGTTACTTGGCAGGGCACGCAGCACGCGAGTACAAAGCAGGGAAACGAAAACTTTGTGGCGTATCTCTTCCTGAAGGAATGAAAGAAAATGATGTTTTTCCACATCCGATTATCACACCTGCCACCAAAGCCGATAACGGGGAGCACGATGAGGATATTTCAAAGGAAGATATCATCGCAAAAGGAATCGTGAGTGCTGAGGATTATGAAGTTTTGGAAAAATATACATATGCACTTTTTGCACGAGGAACAGAAATTGCAGCTCAACGAGGACTTATCTTGGTTGATACCAAATATGAATTCGGAAAAACAAAAGATGGAAAAATCGTGCTGATTGACGAAATTCACACACCTGATTCTTCCCGATATTTTTATAAAGAAGGCTACGAGGAGCGTCAGCGAAAAGGTGAGCCGCAGAAACAGCTTTCGAAAGAATTTGTTCGTCAGTGGCTTATTTCCAACGGATTTCAAGGAAAAGAAGGACAACAAGTTCCTGAAATGAGTGATGAATATATAAACACTGTTTCAGAGCGTTACATTGAACTTTATGAAAATATAATGGGAGAAAAATTCGTTAAAGCCGATGTTTCAAACATTGAAAAACGTATTTATGACAATGTGATGAATTATTTGAAAAAGTAATTTATAAGAGAATAAAATTAACCAAAAGCTCAATACTTGGAGTGATACACTTTAAGTTTTGGGCTTTATTTTTAGAAAAATGAAAACAAGAATAACAGAAATTTTCAACATAAAATACCCGATTGTTCAAGGAGGAATGGTTTGGGCAAGTGGCTGGCGATTGGTGTCGGCAGTTAGTAATGCAGGAGGTTTGGGACTGCTTGGGGCGGGGTCAATGTATCCGGAAGTGCTTCGGGAACACATCCAAAAATGCAGAAAAGCAACTGACAAACCTTTCGGGGTAAATATTCCGATTATGTATCCTGATATCGATAAATTGATGGAAATCATTATTGAGGAAGGGGTGAAAATTGTTTTTACTTCGGCAGGAAATCCAGAAATTTGGACATCGGTACTTCAAAAAGAAGGAATAAAAGTTGCTCACGTGGTAAGTAGTTCAAAATTTGCGTTGAAAGCTCAAAATGCAGGTGTTGATGCCATCGTGGCGGAAGGCTTTGAAGCCGGAGGACATAACGGACGTGAGGAGACCACAACTATGACACTTATTCCTTCGGTGAAACGGCATAGTAACGTTCCGCTTATTGCTGCGGGAGGTATTGGCACGGGTAGGGGAATGCTTGCTGCAATGGCTCTCGGAGCCGACGGGGTGCAAATTGGTTCTCGTTTTGTTGCAACCAATGAGGCTTCTTCACATATCAATTTCAAACAACGTGTTTTGGAGGCGGACGAAGGAGATACAATTCTTACTTTGAAAGAATTAGCTCCTGTTCGTCTGTTGAAGAATCCGTTTTATGAACAAGTTTTGGAGCTTTACCGAAGTGGAGAGGCTTCGGCTGAGAATATCAAGAAGCTTTTGGGAAAAGGACGCACCAAAAAAGGAATGTTTGAAGGTGATTTGACGGAAGGCGAGCTTGAAATTGGTCAGATCGCTTCTGTAATTGATAAGATACAGCCTGTTTCGGAGGTTTTTCAGGAAATCATAGATGAATATAACTTTGCTTTATCAGAATTGAATCAACTCGGAAAGCTTAACTTTTAAAAACGTTTTGTGATTTAGATTGTTTTCTAAAAAAAATATGTGTACCTTTGGAACTCAAATTGTAACATTTTTTAATTTAAAATTACTTAAAAGATAAAACATATGAGTTTTCCAACCGATTTAGAAATCGCACAAAATGCGAAGATGCAACACATTAAGGAAGTTGCCAAAAAACTGAACATCAACGAAGACGATTTGGAGCAATACGGGAAATACAAAGCCAAATTGCCGCTTACGCTCATCGACAAGGAGAAAATCAAGAAAAACAAACTGATTTTAGTTACCGCCATCACGCCCACACCTGCGGGAGAAGGTAAAACAACCGTAAGTATCGGGCTTACCGAAGGGCTCAACAAAATCGGGAAGCAAGCCGTGGCGGTTTTACGCGAACCCAGCTTAGGTCCTGTTTTCGGGATTAAAGGCGGAGCCGCGGGCGGAGGCTACTCGCAAGTAGTTCCGATGGAGGACATCAATTTGCACTTCACCGGCGACTTTTCCGCTATTGAAAAAGCCAACAACCTGCTTGCTGCTGTTATCGACAACAACATCCAAAGCAAAACACATTCCATCGGGATTGACCCACGCACCGTTGTTTGGAAACGCGTGATGGATATGAACGACCGCGCTCTTCGCCAAATCGTTATCGGGTTGGGCGGAAGTGCAAATGGTGTTCCCCGAGAGGACGGATTTAACATCACGCCTGCTTCCGAGATTATGGCAATCCTTTGTCTGTCAGAAAACTTCTCGGACTTGAAACGCCGTATCGGAAACATTTACGTCGGGAAGAAATTCGACGGTTCCCCTGTTTTCGCTCGTGATTTAAATGTTGTGGGAGCGATGGCTTTGCTCTTAAAAGATGCCATCAAACCGAATTTAGTGCAAACTTTGGAGAATAATCCTGCCATTTTACACGGAGGACCTTTCGCCAGCATCGCACAAGGAACGAACACAGTTCTGGCAACGAAGATGGGAATGTCGCTCAGTGAGTACACCGTTACGGAAGCCGGTTTCGGAGCCGATTTAGGGGCTGAAAAGTTCTTGGACATCAAGTGCGTTTCTGCGGGAATTGCTCCCAACGCTGCGGTAATCGTTGCCACAGTGCGTGCATTGCGTCACCACGGAGGTGCCGTGAAGGAGGAATACAATACATCAAGTCTCGAAAAGGTGAAAAAGGGCATCGGAAACTTGGAAAAACACATCGAGAATGTGCAGAAGTTTGGCTTAAAGGCAGTCGTGGCGATTAATAACTTCCCGAACGACAGCGAAGAGGAAATCAAGTACATTCAAGAAGTATGTCATAAAAAAGGTGTTAAGGCTGTGGTTTCCAAAGGATTTGCACAAGGTGGCGAAGGAACAAAAGAGCTTGCCCAAGCTGTGGTTGAAATCGCCGAAAGCGGAGAAAGCAACTTCAAACCGTTGTACGACCACGCTATTTCAATCGAAGAGAAAATCGAAACAATTGCCAAAGAAATTTATGGAGCAAGTAGCGTGAATTACACTTCAAAAGCTCGTACCCAACTGAAAAACATCAACAAACTTGGTTTCGATAAGATGCCTGTTTGTATGGTAAAAACGCCAAAGTCATTAAGTGATGATGACAAGAAGTTGGCACGTCCTACCGATTTTGAAGTAACGGTACGCGAGTTCGAGTTTGCTTCGGGTGCAGGTTTTGTCATTCCTATTTTGGGAGATACGATGCGTATGCCGGGCTTGCCAAGCGTTCCCGCTGCCGAAGGAATGGATATCGATGATAATGGCGTTATCACCGGACTTTCTTAAAAGAAGCATTACAAAATGGGCAAGAAGGATTAACAATTAGTAGTTAGTGAATAATCTTTAGTAATTAGTGATTAGAGAACGGGAAACATTTCTCTCTTACTAAAGAAGCTGACTTCTGTTTTAATCCTTATTCCTTATTTCGTAAGAGATATAAAAATAACATTCGTTAATTAGTTAATTATAAGTTAATTGATTGGCGAATGTTTTTTTATTTTATAAATTTGCCTATCGATAGTTCCTAAATCATAGTCAATACTAAAAATAGTAAAAATCTAAAAATTATGACCACGAAGAAATTTGCCAAATATTTAGAAAAGCAATGTAAAGCAATAATCAATTTTTCTTTAGAACCTATCTTTGAAGAATATATCATTAATGTAAACGGAAAGCGTGTAGGCGTGGTTTACAAAGAGAAATTCTATGTAATGTACGCTCCTGTTTTTGATAAATTCAAGAAAGTAATGCCTAACGCAGTTCCTGTAAATCCGTTTGGGTGGGCATATCATAATCTTGTTGAAATAGAAAACCTTGAAAATGTAGAAAAACTGAAAGAAATAGTGTTGGCTGTTTATGATGATATGTATTTTAATAAGGAATTTGTTGCAGATATTTCAACTTATTTTTATAGTTATCAAAACTATCCTGATGTGATTAAGCATATATATGATAGTCATATTACTTTCCTTCGTTTTTGTTATGACAAAGGATTGTTAAAGATAAACTGGGTTGATGGAGAGAATAGAATTTTAAAATTTTACTTTAACAATAATGATTTAACTGAAGACGGACATAAAATATTTCATAACCTATATATAAAATGGTTGAAATATAATGAAAAAAATGATGAAAGGTCTGAAATCAGAGGTAAAGATGTAAAAAGATTGGAGAAATATTATCAGGAATTGATGTAAAAACTAATTTTTGATATGGAATGAACTAAAAATTACATTAACTAAGGATTGGGAGACATTTCCCAAGTGTTGGGAAAGATAAAAAATGCTTTGGGAAAGATGGATTATCTGTTAGGAAACCTTTCCTAAAGAGTGGGAGAGATGAAAAATTACTTGGGAGAGATAATTTTGAAAGGAAATTATCTTGAAAATATAAAAAGTAAAATCAATTTATTATATAATTATTAAAATTATTTGTTATGCCGAAATCGTATGCTGAAAAAATGGCACAAGTTAAAGTGCTAATTGATGGACTTAGAGAATCAAAAGATTCCCTACCCGCAGGAATTACAGAAGAAACTATTAATGAGTTGGAAAACTTACGAAATGAAGTGGAAAGACTCAACAGCGAGCAAGAACGCTTAAAGGCTGAGCTAAAAAGAAAAACAGAAGAGGCTACTCAGAAGATGAAAGAGATGGATGAACGTTCGTCCAAGATGAAAAAACGTATAAAAATTGATTACGAACAATCAATATGGCGTAAATACGGAATAGAAGACAAGAGATAAAGAGTAGTTAAAGTGTAAATACTAAAAATCCAAGATTAAAATTCATTCTTAATCTTGGATTTTTCTTTTGTATATATTCGCTGAAACAATAGTGATGATTACTTATTATTCTTTTAGAATGATAATCTAAAATTGGAAGTAGATAAAAGGATGTAAATCTGCCGAATAGGCTTGGTAACAGATGACAACTATAACAACCGCGATAGCTCCTTTTACGGCAATGTGACTTTCTGAAAAGATATGCTCCACTGCATCTTTCCACTTCTGAGGAAGCCAATGGGTGATGTATCCGATGAGCATAACGAAGAAGACATCTTGATAATGCACCAGCACTTGCCAAGCGGAATCCCAGCCCATATTGTTATTCACTTGGTCGAACCATTGGGCGATAGATTCCATATCCTTGCCACGAAAGAAAATCCGTGTAAAGGTGATGAATGCAAAGGTGAAAAGGATTTTCCAAGTAGTGGCAATCCAATGTGTGGATTTTTCATAAGGACTTATCTTTCTCCAATACTTGTAAACGAGAATTCCCACGCCGTTTAATCCTCCCCAGATGACGAATTTCCACGAAGCACCGTGCCAAAGTCCCCCGATGAGCATCGTCAGCATTATGTTAATGTTAGTAACCACGTGGCGTTCTATGTTTCGGCTAATGTACATCAATCCTGAAACAAGGATAAGAATGAATCCTACCAAAAACGTGAAGTAAAGGTCATTGACAGCAATAGTTATGCCCACAATAAAAATTAATGAGATGATAACTGTCCCTGCCGAACTATTGCGATTGCCTCCCAAAGGAATGTAAAGATAATCTTTTAGCCAAGTGGAAAGAGAAATGTGCCAGCGTTTCCAGAAATCTCCACAATTTATAGCTTTGTAAGGAGAGTTAAAGTTGATAGGAAGCTGAAAGCCCATAAGCAAAGCCAAACCGATGGCAATATCGGTGTAGCCAGCGAAGTCTCCGTAAATTTGCAATGAGTAACCGATTAAAGCCATCACGTTGGAGAATCCGGAGAACATCGTGGGATTGTCAAACACACGGTCTAAGAAGTGCATCGCTATGAAATCGGCAAAAATCATCTTCTTGATAAGCCCTTTGAGAATCATAAACGTTCCTTTGTTGAAGGCTTCGGCAGTAACTTCGGTCTTTTTGATAATTTGCGGTACGAAATTCTCTGCGCGAACGATGGGGCCGGCGACTAACTGAGGGAAAAAGCTCACGTAAAAGCCAAAATCAAGAATAGATTTAAGCGGGGCTGTTTTTCTACGATAAATATCCACCGTGTAACTTATCGTTTGGAAAGTGTAAAATGAAATACCTACTGGGAGAATAATCGTATCTGCTCGGAAATATCCCTGCGAGTCAAATCCATTTCCCCAATACGCCAAGTAATTAAAAACCTGATGATTGGTGTGAAAAAGAGCGTTGTAGGTATCTGTGAAAAAGTAAGCGTATTTAAAATAAGCCAATACGCCTAAATTAATAATGATGCTGATAACTACGGCAATCTTTCGGCGATGTTCCTGCGTTTGTTGGTGAATAAAATTCCCCAAATGGAAATCAGTAACAGTGCTAAAGAGAAGCAGAAAAACAAATAATCCGCTTGCTTTATAGTAAAAGTAAAGACTTGCAAAGAGTAGGAAAAGATTCCTAAGGCGTATTCTTCGATAAACAAAAGAAAAGATAGTATATACAATGGCAAAGAATATCCAAAAATCGATTCGGACAAAGTTCAGAGGACTTTTTTCATCAAAAGAAAAGAAATTTGTAATAAAATCCATATCTATTCAATTGCCAAAATATCGTTATGCAGATGTTGGAAGAATAATTCCGAAATGATTTGCGTTCCTTTTGGTTTTAAATGCACGTAGTCAGAGGCTGCCATACCTTTTTCCACCCAAGCCACCATTGAGTTTTCACCTCCCATTGCTTCGTAAATGCTCCAGAAAGCAACGCCGTGATTGACGCACTGAGTTTTCATCTCCTCATTGAGCTTGATAAGAAAAGGATAGGTAATCATCTTACCATTCTCGGAAGTGGACATATCTCCCGGTCCGATGACAATCACGGAAGCATTCGGGTTGCTTCGTTTTACCCATTTGATGTTCTGCATTAGCGAACGGACGTAATCGGTAATTTGTTTTTCTTGCTCGATGTAAGGAATAGTATTCCCTCCGAATTGAAAAATGAAGATGTCGGGCTTTCGTTCGGCGGACATTTGTCGGAAGTTCTCGTGATTAAGCCTTGTGAATATCCTTCCCGCCTCGCCTCGCATCGCGACATTATCCATACGCACACCTTTTGCCTCGTCGAGCGTGATGCCGTAAAAGTCGGGACTTGTGACACCTTCGAGTTCCACCTTGATTTCTTGCGGAGTTTGGTCAAAATCCAGTTTGAAATTGTGATATTTTCCGTCTGCTTTCAGGAAATCTTCTTTTAAAAGTTTTCCATTTTGATAGACGGTTATTTTGGTAGGGTGGGAACAATTCCCGTAATGCAGCCCGAATTTCGTGAACTTCCGCAAACGATTATAAGCCGTTGAGGAAGGTTTAACGGTAAAAGAGGCTTTTTTAACTGTAATGGTATCAGCAGGATTATAGTCCGTGAAACGTGAAAGAGTGGCATACAGACCATACTTTTGGTGTGGGACTTTTTTCCTTTTGAATCGGTCAAATGACGCAAACCGAAGCCAATTATCACTTGCTTGAATGTTTACACTATTTTGAGTATAGGCAACTTTAATAGGGATGAAACCAGGTCCGCCACCCCCGAAAAGAGCTTGAAAACGATTGCGGACATATATGGTAATGCGGTCGCCTTCTATCTGTGAATCGCCGTAATGAATGATTTGGCAATTAGGTTGTTGCAGCTTTTCTTTTAATTGAGATATGAACTTCGCGGAGTTTTCCGGATAGTAAATCTTTCCTTCCGTACTGCTTGCCAATGTGGAATCTTCCTCCTCATTGGAAGACGCAACCGAATCTATTTTCGCCGGAGGAGTTTTCTCCTTTTCCTGTTTCTTTTTTGTAACTTCCTCAATAATTTGATTGGCTTTTGAGTTTTTGGGAGAGTTGTCCTTTAATAAAATATCAGAAGTCGGGTATTTTATCATTGTATTTCCCAATACAATTCCTTCTTTCACAGAACCTTGCGAGGTTTTATATTGCCCACTAATGAAGGTAACTGCAAAAAGTGCTAATAACACACCGATAAAGAAGATTGCTATTTTCTTAGGATTCATTCTTTTTTCTAACGTTTTAAATTGCGAAGGTACATTTTTTTAATTATTTACAAAATTTTTTATGAAAAAGAAGGAAAGCAACACTCCAAACTGAGAATTATTCTGTGCCAATGATTAATCTTGAATTATCCCATTAATTCCTCCCATTCCAGCATTAATTTCTCTAATTCTTTCTTTTTTAAATCATAACTTTTATAGAAGTCATCGCTCTGAACCTCTTGTCCCATTTGGTGGTTCATTTGTTCCAAGTCTTTTTCGATGTCCGTTATCAGATTCTCAATTTTGTTGATTCTGTTTTGTATTGTTTTCTGTTGTTTTTGCTGCTCGAAAGATGGTTTTTCTTTCTTTTCTACATCTTTTACCTCTGAGGAAACATCTTTACTTTGTTCAATTTCTCGGAAATTTTCAACGGCTCGTTGTTCCAAGTAGAAATCAATGTCGCCCAAATATTCTTTGATGTTTTTATTTTTGAATTCATAAACTTTGTCCGTTAATCCTTGCAGAAAATCACGGTCGTGCGAAACGATAATGAGCGTTCCTTCAAAGTTTTGTAAGGCTTTCTTCAGAACATTTTTTGATTTGATATCCAAATGGTTAGTAGGTTCGTCCATTACCAGAACGTTAAAATCCGAAAGTAGCATTTTAGCCAAAGCCAAGCGATTACGTTCTCCTCCCGAAAGGACTTTTACTTTTTTTTCCACATCATCACCTCGAAATAAAAAAGAACCTAAAATATCTCTGATATTCATTCGGTTGGTGTCGTTGGCGGCGTGAAACATCGTATCAACTACGCTCATTTCTCCGTCCAGATATGCAGCCTGATTTTGAGCGAAATAACCCAATTGTACGTTGTGTCCTAATTTTATATTTCCCTCAAACGGAATTTCGCCGACAATCATTTTGGCTAACGTTGTTTTTCCCTGTCCGTTTTGTCCTACAAAGGCGATTTTGCTTCCTCTTTCAATCAGTAAATCAATGTTTTGCAAAACTTCCTTTTCTCCATAATTTTTGGAAGCATTTTGAATTTCCAAAACCACCTTGCCCGGAGTTACCGAAACAGGAAAACGAACGTTCATCACGGCATTGTCTTCCTCATCAACTTCGATGCGTTCAATTTTGTCCAACTTCTTTATAAGCGACTGAGCCATAGAGGCTTTTGTAGCTTTTGCTCGAAATTTTTCGATGAGTTTTTCAGTTTGTTGTATCTTCTTTTCCTGATTTTTCTGTGAAGCCAATTGTTGTTTACGTATTTCCTGACGAAGTTCCAGAAATTGCGAATAAGGTTTGGGATAATCGTAAATTTTCCCTACTGAAATCTCTATGGTTCTGTTAGTTACATTATCCAAAAACATTTTGTCGTGCGAAACGATAACCACAGCTCCTGCATACGTTGTCAGAAACTGCTCCAGCCAAATGATGGATTCAATATCCAAGTGGTTGGTAGGCTCGTCAAGTAACAGAATATCATTGTTTTGCAGAAGTAGTTTTGCCAGCTCAATTCGCATTCGCCAACCTCCTGAAAATGTGTCTGTTTGCTTTTGAAAGTCTGAACGTTGGAAACCAAGTCCGAGCAATACTTTTTCTGTATTTCCTTGATATTGATAACCTCCGATAATATCATAACGATGTGTTATTTCGCTGAGCGTATCCATCAAATTATGATAAGATTCGCTTTCGTAATCCGTTCGGAGTTCCATTTCGCCGTGGATTTCGTCCATTTGGTTTTCCAAACGTTTTATCTCCTGAAAAGCTTGGTAGGCTTCTTCAAGAATTGTTCTTCCGTTTTCAAAATCAATATCTTGCTTTAAAAAACCGATGTTTACCTCCTTATCTGTGGCAATAGTTCCGGAGTCGGGTTTGAGCTCCTTTGCCAGAAGTTTCAACATTGTAGATTTTCCAGCTCCGTTTTTTCCGATGAGTCCCACACGGTCGCCCGCATTAAGCATAAAAGCAACATTTTCAAACAAAAACTCCCCCTGAAATGATACGGATAAATCGTGTACGTTCAGCATATATTGATTTTAATGAAAAAAATTCAGCGGGTGCAAAGATAGTCATTAAACTCAAATAAAAGAAAAGTGATGAGAAAAAAAATCTCATTTTTAACTCTTTACTATTTTATCTTCATCTAAATAAATTAAATATTTGCCGATAACTTCCCAACCTAAATCGGAAAGGATGTTGGCGTAGGTTTGCATTTGTAAATGATGCTTTTCGTTGGGTTTTCCTGTTTTATAATCAATGATTACAGCTTGTTTGTTTATCGGATTGAATGCAATTCGGTCAGGGCGGAAGAATTTTCCTGATTTATCAATGAATTCTTTTTCAATGAAGTAGGTGTAATTTTCAGAAAAGTACTCACTAATTTTTTCATCTTGTATTAATTTTAAAAGTTGTTGCAGAACAATTTTATACTGCTCATCGGTTAGGATACCTTCAGCCAAAGCATTTTTTAAGACAGGTTCCAAATCATAATGATAAACAACTTTTGCCAGAAGCTCGTGCATTAAGTTTCCTTTCTCAATAGATTCTTTTCGAGAAGTATCCCAAAGAAGAGAAGCTCCCGTAGCAATTTTGTAATTAGGTGTTGCCCAACCCTTTTGAAAATAAATTAATCCCTCTGTGGTTGATGTTTGTTTTTTGTCTTTAACAGGAAAAACAGGACTTCCGAATTCGTATTTTAAGAAATCATCATTCCATTGCCCTTTCTCTTCGATAAAACTTTTAAAAAGAGAACCATAGGTTTCGGATTTTGTATCGGACTCCGTGTTTTTCTTTTCAGCAGCCTTTGGCAAAGATGTGATTACATATAAAAAAGATTCCGGACGTGTCATCGCTACATAAAGAACGTTAATCTGATCTAATAAATGTTGCTCGTGATGCTGACGAATGATTTCTTCTGCTTTTGGCTCGAAATTTACAAGAGATTTGCTACTTTGTACCAAAAGCGTTTCAAATCCGTTGAAATCCTTGCTCGATACAGGATACCAAATCGTTTCGTTACGCGATTCGATGAGTTTACTATCTGCGAAAGCGTAAATAATAACAGGAGCCGACAAACCTTTACTTTTGTGGACGGTCATTATGGTAATTGCGTTCAAACCTTCCGGAAGACTTATGCTTAACTTTTCTTTCTCTTCTTCCCAAAATGTTAAGAATTCCGATAATCCGCCCTTGTGTGTATTTTTAAAATCAAATATCAAATCCAGAAAATGCGTGAGGTAAGCATCTGATTTTCTTGATAAATCAAAACAATTTATAAGCAAAGTAACTCCTTCATACAAGGAATGTGAATGAAACTCATTTGCAGAAAAATTATGGTCGGCAAAAAATTTTTCAACAGGCTCATTCATATATTTTGTAATGAAATTATGCACCTGCTCAATGCTTTTAAGTCCTGCATACTCAAAAAGCATCTTAACCTTAAGCTCCTGACTATTTTTGTTATGCAATAAATGCAACAACGAGATTAAAAATTGTATGGAAACAATATTCTTAAGCAATAATGAATCAGGAGAAATGATATTCTTTCCTTTTGAGGACAAGAAAGAAGCAACCGCGGAGCCTTCCCTATTTGTGCGAACCAAAATGGTAATATCTTTATCTTCTGCTCCCGATTTGTTGGCGTGATTGATTGCCTCAAAAATTGCGTTACAGTACGTTATTTCTTTTTCTGTAAAAATATCAAAAATACTACTTTCGTCAGAGGTGTTTTCTTCAAAATCTTCTGCAAGGTCGGTTGCTTTTAAATCCACAAACTGAATGCTTAAATATCCTTCCGGCAAAAGTTTATTTCGTTTTGTTTCAGGATAATTCTGCATTGCATTTAAGTACAACTCTCTGTATTTTTCCGATTGAAACTTGTTTGCAATGAAACTAAAGAAATGATTGTTGAAATTGATAATAGTTTCAAGGCTTCGGTAATTATCTTCTAAATTTATGGTTTGCCCCTTGATGAAAAAAGGATTTTCTTCATTGGAATACAAACTCATAAATTGTTCTGCCTTTCCGCCACGCCATCGGTAGATGGATTGTTTCGCATCTCCCACCAATAATAAACTTCCTTTTTGTTTTGCAATGCTTTCACTTTGCACAGCATTTAAAATAAGCGGAATAAGATTTTTCCATTGCAAAACGGAAGTATCTTGAAACTCGTCAATGAAATAATGTCTGTAACGTTCTCCGATGCGTTCGTATATAAACGGAACAGGCTGAGAAGCTATTTCGCCGGAAATAACCTCATTAAATTCCCAAATCGGTAAAATATTTTCTTCGTCTTTTATGAGTTCTATTTCATTTTGAATACGATTGAGCAAGGCTAAAGGCACAACAAACCGAAGTGCATTTTTTGAGAAGTTAAACAGACCAAAGGCTTCCTTAACAGATAAAAAATAAGAGAAAATCTGTGGCTGAAGGCTATCAATTAAATCTGTGTCCAAAAATTTTGCATTGGTTTTAGCGTACAAAGGTTCTGTAGCTAATTTTTCCTGCCAGGCAGCTCCCCAAGGAAGTTCTCGTTCCGGATTTTCATTAAGTTTTTCAAAAAAATTATATACGTAACCGCCTTTAAAAGCAGATTTATCCAAATTATTTTCATCTAACAGATTTAAAAATGAAGCGGCTGTTTCTTTTATTGTTGCAACCGATTCATTTTTTTTCTTGAATAAATTCTTTTTTAAGGCTTTGAAATCTTCTAAATCTTTCTTCTTTAAATTGCTGAGTTCCCAGTGATGATTTTCATTGGTAAGCATACCGGCTACCCGAAAAAGTTCTCCGGCAATATCCCAGTTTTTATCTTCTTTTATCTTATCATTTGAAAATTCTGTAAGCAAATTAGTTAATTCTTCATCAGTTCCTGCCAAATTTAGCAAATTATCAACTGCACGTTGCAATAATGTTTTGGCATCTAACTGAACTTCAAAAAATTGATTCAGGTGCAAATCAAAAGCAAAGCTGCGAATTAGTTGGTGATTAAAACCGTCGATGGTACTGATATTAAAAGAAGCGTAATTATGCAGAATGTGTTTAAGTACATCTTCCGAACGCATTTTTAGCTCCATTGGTGCAAGTTTCAGTTCTTTACAAAGTTCTTTGAACATTGCATCGGGTTCGGATAGGCTTTTTTCATCTGAAAATACGGTGAGATATTCTATAATTCTGTTTTTCATCTCAAAAACAGCCTTGTTTGTGAAGGTTATTGCCAGTAAACTTCTGAATAACTCCGAATTTTTGCTCGATAAGATGATTTTCAAGTATGATTTGGCAAGACTGTACGTCTTCCCCGAACCCGCAGAAGCATTATAAATGGTATAAGAAGATGAAGATTGCATACTAAAATTTTGGTGCTAAAATAAGAAAAAAGCATAAACAATAAAAATTATTTGCTTTAGCTTGTTAGTGATTTATAATGAATTGTTTTGAACTCCCGCAGATTTTGCAGATTTTTTGATATTTTAATTTTAAAACTCGCAGATTACACAGATTTTCTCAGAAAAAAATAAAAATAATCTGAGTTTCTCTGCGAACTCTATGGAAAATACTTTTTTTATTTGAGAATGTATGTATTTTTTGATATTTTAATTTTAAAACTCGCAGATTACACAGATTTTCGCAGAAAAAAATAAAAATAATCTGTGTAAATCTGCGAAATCTGTGGGAAACATTTTTTTCATACAGAAATGTACAAATTCTTACAAAAAAAGAATAAAAAAATCTGAGTTTATCTGCGAACTCTATGGGAAATACTTTTTTTATTTGAGAATGTATGTATTTTTTGATATTTTAATTTTTAAACCCGCAGATTTCGCAGATTTTCGCAGAAAAAAATAAAAATAATCTGTGTAAATCTGTGAAATCTGTGGGAAACATTTTTTTCATACAGAAATGTACAAATTCTTACAAAAAAAGAATAAAAAAATCTGAGTTTATCTGCGAAATCTGCGGGAAATAAATTTTTTAAATCGGATTGTTTGCAATCTTCCGTAAATAAAAATTTTTGAAGAAAGACGCTTTGCAATCTTGCGTAAAAAAAACTTTTTTAAAGAAGATTAGGTCAAACGCATGAAAAATTTTGGATAATATCTTTTAAGTAATCTGTATTGTAGGCGGCTTTGAGTCTTCGTTTCTTTAAGCTTAATTTATCTTTTTGATTTTTAATCATTTGTAAGGCTAATTTCCGCAGAGCAGATAGGTTTTCAGCCGAAAATCCTGCTCTGGCTCGGCACGAATCCTCCCGAAATGTTACATCCAAATGCCAATGCAATTTATTCTCAATCCCCCAATGCCCACGAACTAATTCATTGAAATAATCCGCAGATAAGCCCTCTTCACTGCTGATGTAATACCTCGTTTCTTTCTGAATATCAGCACCTAAATGCCTTTCAGATTCAATTTGAATCAGGGTTTTCAACCCCGCCCAAACCGATAAATTTTCATCAAGCAACACATCTTTCGCTTGTAAAATACGGCATTTACGAGTTTCAAATCGAGACGAAGAATATTCCCATTCTTCTGAAAAACAATCACTTGACCTGGCTTTAAATCCGCAGACCACATCCTCAAATAATTCTGATTGATTCGATTTTAAAGACAGTAAATAATGCCCTTTTTTCGCCATAATTACAGATGCTATTTCTTTCTGACAGCCCATCGCATCAATGCTAACTACCGCATTTTCAATATCTAAACTATTGATGATTTCAGGAATAGCCGTTATTTCATTGGATTTGTCTGCTACTTTTTTCTGTCCGATGCAAAGTTCGTTTTCGCTCACCCAAGCATTTACAATGTAAAGCCCTGTATTTCCACGACTTCTAGGATTTACACCTTTAAT
This sequence comes from Capnocytophaga stomatis, assembly GCF_002302635.1. Taxonomy (NCBI): domain Bacteria; kingdom Pseudomonadati; phylum Bacteroidota; class Flavobacteriia; order Flavobacteriales; family Flavobacteriaceae; genus Capnocytophaga; species Capnocytophaga stomatis. Next base: position 888,183 of record NZ_CP022387.1, on the reverse strand, counting down.
CTTTTTACCATCAATGCAAATTTGTTTTTCGCCAAGCGTGTCCAAAATGGCTTTACCACAATCCATTAAGCATTTGTTTAAAACGCTAGTATCCAGCGAACTAAAAACTCGATTAAAGGTATCGTGGGAGGGTACTCCGTTGGGAAGCTTACAATATTCACGCACAAAATCAGGGTGATTTTCAGCAAATAATACCATATCTTCGTAGTCTTCGCCGTTGCTCAAATAGGTGAAAAGCCCAATGAGAAGTATGTCAGAAAGAAGATGATTGCATTTGTTCACCATACGAAAATCCTCAATGTCAGAAAAATAACTCACTAAATCCATAAAAACAAAAATATTAAATTTCGTGCGTTTGACCTAAAAGAAGATTGTCTGTAATCTTGTTTCAAAAACTTTTTTTAATGACAGACGCTCTGCAATCTTAGTATAAAAAAATATTTTAAAGAAGGATTGCAAACATTCCTGAATTTGAATTTCATAAAATTATGTTTTAGGCAGACGTATAATTCTTAAAATATTGTCAATTAATAAAATAAATCTTGAAATGGCTTGTTTTTTGCTGTATGTAAATTACATAATTATAAACTTAATTGATATGGAAAAATTAGTAAAAATCAAAAACATTTATTTAACAAGGTTGAATAATGCACAGTATTTACACTTTATGATTGAAGTGGAAAAATTAGTTCGAACTGCTACGCTGGAAAAACTGCAAATAAGCGAAAAATTATTTCAAAGATTGCAGGAAAACATCAAAATTCTAACAGAAAAAGCGTACGAAAATCGTTCCGAACAACAAACTAAAGAGTTATTGAAGCTGGATAAAGAACGTGATAACATTGTCAGATATGTGTTGGCAAATATTCGTAACGAACGCAAGTCGTACATTGTTAAACGCAAAGAAGCTGCTGAAAGCCTATATGAAGCAACCAAAAATTACAAAAATGTGCCTTCAATGGGATACAAAGAAGAATCGGTTGCCATTCGTGCCTTATTAAGCGACCTTGCCATAGAAAAAAATGCTAAAGACATCACCACATTAGGGCTTGCCGCAACATTGGAACATCTTAGAACATTGAACGAAAGCTTTGAAGAACAATTGGGCGACCGAACTTTTGTGCAATCTTCCAAAGAAACAGGAAGCACGAAAAAGGTTCGTAAAGAAACCAATCTCATTTATGATGAAATTGCCTTGAGAGCTCAATCGCAAAGCATCGCAATTCCGTCAGAAGAGGCGAGTACTTTTGTTACAGTGTTAAACAAACTTATTGACGATTCTTTAGTTTTAAGCCGCTCCAAACAAAAACCTGAGGCTTCGGAATAGGTAGGAAACAATTTGCAGAAAAGTTAATCTGCTTAAAAAGAGAAAATCAAGCTAAGTAAATCATTTAATGAACCTTACTTAACTTGATTTCTTATGTAAACAAAAAAATTATTCAAATTTCTGTTTTACAAATATTGAGCTGTGTTTTTTTCAATAAGAATTGTTGTGATTACAGTCCTAATTGAGTGAAAAGCTCAACGATTTTTTTGTTTGACGGTCTTGGAGCATCTGCACTAACGATTTTTCCTTCGGTGTCAATCAAAATAAAACGCGGAATGCCTGAAATAAGGTAATTTGTTACGAAATCAGATTTCCAATCATTATCTGCAATAAGTTGCGTACCTACCAAACCTTGGTCAGTAACAAATTGTTTCCATTTTTCGTAATTTCTTTTTTCATCAACCGAGATGCTCACGAATTCAATGTTTTTTCCGTGATATTGTTTTTCAAGCTCTTTTAAATGAGGAATTTCACCAATGCAAGGACCGCACCACGTAGCCCAAACGTCCACATAAACTACTTTTCCTTTAAAATCCTCAAGCGACGTAGTTCCCCCTTTGTGATTCTCGAAGTTGAAAGAAGGAGACGGCTTGCCAGCTTCTAAGGCTTTGATTTTCTCGTAGCGTTCGTTAAGAACTTTTTTGAAATCCTCGTTTGTAACATTGCTAACCAAGTCATTATAGAAAAAGTCCAAAGTTTTTGCATCAGGAATGCCACCACTCATTATTTGAGATGATGCGATGCTGTTTTTGATGTTTCTACTTTTTGTTTTCTTGAAATTCTCAATGATAAGGTCTCTGTATATTTTTTCAGAGTCTTCATCGCTCATTTCTCCTTCGGCAACTCCTGTGGTTCTCTTTTCGTACTCGTCAGAGATGTCTTTTTGGAATTTTGACATTATAAGGTCGGCATATCTTGGTGAAAAATTAAAATCAGCCTCGTTGTCAAAATCAGTTGTTGTTACTTTTGGGAAATTATCAGAAACTTTGAAGTTGTTATTTTTGATAAAATATCCGTGATAAAATTCGTAGTTCGCAAGCCAGTAATCTTTTCCGTAGTTGATGTTTTTTAACTCGTTTTCTTTAAAATCAGCAACAGAAGGCGTAATTGCGTTAAGCATTTCCTTTTGCTTATTTGTAAGCTCGTTTACTTTGTTGAGAAATTCGGGCTCCTCAAATGAGTATAGATGTTTTCCCAAAGCTCTTAATTCCTCACCTGTTGTTTTGTCTTTATCGGCAAGGTAATTGTTTTCTACAGCCAAATCACCTGTGTATGTGATAGGTTCCATCGTCTCATTATCTGTGCTGAAGGATACGTTTTTGCCTTTGTGCAGATAAATATGTTTACGACCTATTCTGTACATACCATTGTGTGCAATGTGTAATGTGTCGGAAAATGACCCATCGGCATTGATGGCAATTTCTTTTTCAAAGTCGTGGCTTTTTACAGTAATCTTTTCGCCTTGTGGTTTGGCAAATTTTCCTGAAAGAACTACGTAATCAGGTGCTTTTTTTTCGCACGCTTGGAGCAAAATAACGGCTAAAAGTGCGGTGATACTTCTTTTCATTTGAAATAAATTTGTAAATTATAATGCCACAAATTTACAAATTGTTATTAAATAAAAAAGTGTTTTTTGCATTATCTGCTGATGAAAATACGAAGATTTGTTTTATTTTCGGAAATTCCGGTTTTGTTTACGGAATAAGGCTTAATTTTTTATCAAATTGAAAGATTATTTTTAAGGCAGAAAATTATTGGTTTGCTTGTATAAATTTAAAGAAAGGAAATTATAACTTGTTGATATTGTCTTTTTTCCAAAACGTAGCTACAAGAATTGCTACAACAAAGATGATGATTTCAATAACTCCGAAAGAAAAATCCGAAATAATACCTTTAACGCCCATATAAATCATTATCAGTATAATAACGATATTTTGCCGTTTGTTAGATGCATTTTGCTGCGGTAATATGTTGTTGTTTTGTTTCAAAATGAAATTGTTATTTTCTGTTTGTATTAATTTTAAGAGAGTAATTTCCCACAAAAGTAGATTAAAAAAACATCTAAAACAAATTACTTGCAGCTGAGTGAGAAGAATTTATAAATGAGGTGCTTAGAAATAAATTTTTTGAAGTAGTTTTTTCTTGCAAACTGTCTGCCGGTAAAAAGGGGAGGAGTATTTAAAATTTTTTGTTGGCTACCCAGAGTGTTTGGATTTGTTTTGCTTAACGTTTAGCTTGCTTGTGATTTTGGCAGACGGATATAAAAGTAAATCCCAAACACACAACTTTTTTGGTTTATGCATTTGGGATTAATCGATTGTATGTAAAAGTTTTAAGCTATTTTTTTCCGTTTACTTTGCTGATGTATTGTTCCAAAGCCATTGTCATTGACGGAGTTTCAGGCGACGGAGCTTTTATGTCGATAACAAGTCCAGCTTCCTCTGCCGCTTTTAATGTGGAGTCGCCATATACAGCAATTCGCGTCTTTTTTTGGCTGAAATCAGGGAAGTTCTTGAATAAAGATTCAATTCCCGCCGGGCTGAAAAAAGCCAAAATATCATATTTAAAATCTTTTATTCCCGACAAATCGCAATGAACAGTTTTGTAGAAAACAGCTCTTTCCCATTTGATTTTTAGGTCATTCAGTGATTTTGTAATTTCAGGTTTTTGTGTTTCTGAACCTGGAAATAGGAAATTTTCGTCTTTGTATTTTTTTAGTATAGGCAACAAGTCCGAAAATTCTTTTTTACCTACGTATATTTTTCTTTTTCTGTAAGTTATGTATTTTTGCAGATAGAATGCAATCGTTTCGGATTGGCAAAAATATTTCATCGTATCAGGAACTTTAAAACGCATTTCCTCCGCAATTCTGAAATAATGATCTACTGATTTTCTGCTGGTTAAAATGATAGCAGAGAATTTTGTCAAATCGATTTTCTGCATACGAATGTCTTTGGCAGTCATTCCTTCAACCTTGATAAAAGGAATAAAATCTATTTTGACTTTTTGGTTTTCAATAATTTGAGCGTAAGGTGAACCTTCCATTTTAGGTTCCGGTTGTGAAACTAAAATTGTTTTTACTTTCATAAAATTGTTCTATTGTTCGTCTAAGCTTAATTATATCCTATAAAAGATATGAATAAAGCAAATTAATTTCTATAAAAAATCACTTTTATAGATTAAAAATACGTAAGGTGCTATTTCAAAGGTGCAAAGATACAAAATAAAATAAACAATGTAGGGTTTTATTGATTTTTGATTCATTTTAATTATGTTAATCCAGCTTAAAATGTTGATAATTAGTAGTGTTGTCAGAAGTGTGTAAAAGTAAATTTTATGTAATGAAGTTGAGTACATCAGAAAAAATAACAATGTGATTATCAAAACTGAAGCATAACTGGAATAGGCAATTCGGCTAAAAATATAAATTTTGCTAAATCCTTTTAATTCAAATAAATAGCTTATCCATTTTTGAAACAATAACTTAGCTGACAAAAAACACAAAATGGCAAAAGCTATATCCAAAAAAAGGAATCCCATACTTGGGGAAAGATTTATGTTGAAAAATTGCCCCCAAATGTAGAAAAACAAACTCAGTGAAAACCATTGCAAAAAAAATGAAATCACTGTGAAAAGCTGTACTTTCCGTTCTTTCTTTTCGTAAATGATGATATATTTATTATTAAAAGGAAGTTTCAAATATTCTGAAAAATGATGCGGATAAGCGGCTTTCAGAAGAGCAATTATCACGAAAATGAAAAGAAAAAGTGGGAATACCCAAGATAAGAATGCTTCTTGCAGTAGTTTGGATTCCAATGTGTTATCTAATTTATAGGTTCGATGTTTTCCAATGAGTCAATAACCGGAATTTCATCATCGGAAGGGATTTTCTCTGTTTGATGCGATTTTTCTGAAAATTTGTCGCGTTCTTTTTGCAGTCGTGCATCTACACGTTTTATGATGCTATCATATTTTTTAGGGAAAGAAGCGTAGTAAATCATATTTTCTACAAAAGAAAGACTGTCTATTCCGTGTTTTTTGTAAATAACTTCATCAATGTTGAAGTTAATGGTGTCCATTAGTTGATAATCTACACTTTTTATGGCATCAAATACGGCTAAATCGTACATTAATCCCTCCATTTCCTTTTCAGAAAGCAATTTTTCTGGCTTGGAGATTATATTTTCTCCGCACGATGTTAATAAAAGTGCAAGTATGATGTAAAAATACTTTAATTTCATAAAGGTTAGCGATTGAAAGTAATCCGTATTCCTTGCGGAATTGGATTGACTTTTCCGTTTTCATAAACTAAATTTCCGCCGACAAAGGTAGCAATTATTTTTGAATGAAATGTATTCCCTTCAAAAGGTGACCAACCGCATTTGTACAAAATGTTTTCTTTACTTACTTGCCAAGGATTGTTCAAGTCAACCAAAACCAAATCGGCGTAATAGCCTTCTCGAATGAATCCGCGGTCTTTTACTTCAAACAAAATGGCAGGATTGTGGCACATTTTTTCTACAATTTTTTCGATGGAAATTTTCCCATTTCGTACATTTTCAAGCATTGCCACGAGAGAGTGCTGTACTAAAGGACCTCCTGAAGGAATTTTTGAATAAATGTCATTATGTTTTTCTTCAAGTGTGTGCGGGGCGTGGTCGGTAGCAATCACGTCCAATCTGTCATCTAACAAGGCTTTCCATAATGAAGAGCGGTCGTTTGCAGTTTTTACGGCAGGATTCCATTTGATGAGGCTTCCTTTTTGCGTGTAATCTTCATCGGAAAACCACAAATGATGTACGCACACTTCGGCGGTTATTTTTTTGTCTTTCAGAGGGATATCACTTCTGAAGAGTTCTGTTTCCTGAGCTGTGGAAAGATGAAAAACGTGTAACCTCGCACCTGTCTTTTCTGCTAAACGAATGGCTTTTGATGAGGATAGAAAACAAGCTTCGTGGCTTCGGATGAGTGGATGTTTTTCCATCGGAATGCGTTCGCCATAACGCTGAGTGTACAATTCCGTATTTTTGCGAATGGTTTGCTCGTCTTCACAATGAGCGGCGATGACCAAATCAATATTTGAAAAAATATTTTCGATAATTTTTTCATCATCTACCAACATATTTCCTGTTGAAGAACCCAAGAAAAGTTTTATCCCCACGCAAGCATTGCGGTCTAATCGTTTGAGTTGCTCTAAATTATCATTCGTTCCGCCAAGGAAAAATGAATAATTCGCAAACGATGTTTTGGAAGCTATTGCAAATTTCTCTTCCAATAGTTCAATGGTTGTAGTTTGCGGAACGGTGTTAGGTTGTTCAAAGAACGTTGTAACGCCACCAGCCACAGCCGCAGCACTTTCTGTAGCGATGTTAGCTTTATGCGTGAGTCCGGGTTCGCGGAAATGCACTTGGTCGTCAATTACGCCGGGAAGTAAATATTTTCCGTTGGCATCAATAATTTTGTAATTATTTTCGGCAGAAATTTCAGAAGCGATTTTCTCTATGCGATTTCCGTTAATTAATAAATCGCTTTTAAAAATCTGATTTTCATTAACTATATGTGCGTTTTTGATAAGTGTTTTCATAAACCTGAGAAGTGAATAAGTTACGCCAAAGATAATAAATTATTCCTTTGAACGCAAGTTTTTAAAAAAGACTAAAAAACAGAATTGTTAAATAAATACAAATTTGAAAATGTTGAATTTATAAATCATTTTATGTAAATAATTGAAAATGAATATCTTGTTTGGAATAAAGTTGTCGTTTATGTTTATTTGCTGATAATGAAATTCTTAAAATTTTGTGATATTATTATTTGATATGTTTTATTTGTTATATTTGTGCCAGATAATTTAAATATAAATAGATGAAAATGAAACTTTACACATTTATTATCGCGTTGTTTTTAGTGCAAATATCTTTTGCTCAGGAAGATACAACAATCCCTAAGGATACACTAACCACAGTGTTGCCTGCTACTAAAACTGAAGCTGAGCTAAAAGCTGAAAAAGAAAGATTAAAAGCCGAGCAAAAAGCTCAAAAAGAAAAAGAAAAGGCTTTGAAAGCTGAGGAAAAAGCAAGAAAAGCAGACGAAAAGGCTAAAAAACAAGCCGAAAAAGCCGAACAAAAAGCTAAAAAAGCAGAGGAAAAAGCAAGAAAGGCTGAGGAGAAAGCCAGAAAAACTGCTGAAAAAAACAAAAAAAACTTGGCTAAGGCTAAGCAAGAAGTTTTAAAAATAGAAACTCAAATCAAAAAGAAAGAGAATGAATTGGCTCGTGAGCAAAATAAATACAATGTGAAGCTGGCTAAGGGAAATCTTTCTCCAAACGATGAGGCTAAGTTTAAAGGTAAAATTCTTAAAAAGGAACAGGATATCAATAACTTACATCTTAAGTTGATAAAAGCTCAAGGAAGAGTTAATAAATATTCTGAATAATAATTGTTAGAAAAACAAAAAGGTCGCTTAAAATAGGCGACCTTTTATTTTACCATTGAATTGGGGATTTTCCTACGGAATTTAAAAAATCATTAGTTTTACTAAAGTGTTTATTTCCAAACCAATATCCTCGATTGGCACTCAAAGGTGATGGATGCCCGGAGGTTAAAATACAATGTTTGGAAGCATCAATCAAAGCAGATTTTTTCTTGGCATATCCGCCCCAAAGCAAAAATACAACCTGATTGCTTTCTTCTGAAACAGCACGAATAACCGAATCGGTAAACGTTTCCCAACCCTGATTTTGATGGCTTCCTGCTTGATTTGCACGAACTGTCAGTGTAGCATTCAAAAGTAAAACACCTTGTGAAGCCCATCGTTCTAAATTTCCGCTTATCGGATAAGGAATGCCCAAATCTTGTTCAATTTCCTTGAAAATATTAATGAGTGAAGGCGGATGTTCAATGCCGTCTTGTACGGAAAAACAAAGTCCATTTGCTTGGTTTACACCGTGATATGGGTCTTGCCCTATTATTACCACTTTTACATTTTCAAAAGGACAGTGTTCAAAGGCTGAAAATATTTGACTTCCCTTTGGGTAGCAAACCCCTTGAGCATATTCATTTTTTACGAAGGTGACTAATTTTTGAAAATAATCTTTTTCAAATTCCGTTGATAAATGAGCTTTCCAAGAGGGATGAATGTTTACTTCCATTTTTTTAATATTTTTGCAAATTAAAGTTCAAAAGTAAAAATTAATTTTTGAAATATAAAATTTTCAAATTTACATTATCATAAATGATTCATTCAAAAACACTTGAAGATTTAGAATTTGGCACGGTATTGCACCAAGTTTCTGAAATATGCCAAACCGAATTGGGGAAAAAATATGCTTTGCGAATCAAGCCTTTTGAGGATAAAGAAACGCTACTTTTCGCTTTGCAGCAAACCAATGAATATTTGTCTTCTTTTCAGAATAATAACGTAATTCCGGCTCACAGTTGCGAAAAAGTAACGGCAGAGATAAAACTCCTTCAAATTGAGAATACTACGCTCGAAATTGCAGGTATCCGAAGGCTTTACACTTTGTCGCAAACGGTAAATACACACATTCTTTTCTTCCGTAAGTTTAAAGAATTATACCCAGTATTGCATCAAACTTTGGAAAGCATTGTGTACACCACTGAAATTGTAGAGGCTATTGAAAAAATCATTGATAAGTTTGGAGAAATCAAAAATGAGGCATCACCTACTTTGGCTAATATTCGTAAGGAAATCAGTCAGTTAAAAGGAAAAATCAATGAGAGTTTTAACAGAGCGTTGGCAGAATACAATGCTTCGGATTACTTGGATGATATTCGCGAAACAGTGGTAGAAAATCGCCGTGTGCTTGCTGTTAAAGCTATGCATCGCCGAAAGGTACACGGAACGGTGTTAGGAAGCTCAAAAACAGGAAGTATCGTGTATATCGAGCCTAAACAAACCGAGATGTACTCTCGCGAACTTACCAATTTGCTTTATGACGAAAAGGAAGAAATTCAGCGAATTTTAAAGCAACTTACCGCATTTTTGAGCGAATTTGTGTCGCTTTTCAGAGATTATCAAAGTTATATTACAGCAATCGATATTATTTACGGAAAAGCAAAATATGCGTTGAATATGAATGCGTTACTTCCTGAAATTACCGATGAGCGAGTTTTGGATTTGAAAGAAGCCTACCATCCGTTGCTTTATTTGAATAATCAAAAAAAAGGAAATCCTACTTATCCGCAAAATATTCAGCTTTCCGACCAATCCCGGATTATTGTCATTTCAGGACCTAATGCAGGCGGAAAAAGTATTACGTTGAAAACCATAGGGTTATTACAGTTGATGCTACAAAGTGCGATGCTTGTTCCTGTACACCATCGTTCGAAAATGTGTTTGTTCAGCAGAATATTAACCGATATTGGAGATAATCAATCCATTGAAAATCATTTGAGTACATATAGTTATCGGTTGAAAAATATGAACTATTTTTTGAAAAAATGCAATGCTGAAACTTTGTTTTTGATTGATGAATTCGGAACAGGAAGTGACCCCGAATTGGGCGGAGCCTTAGCAGAAGTGTTTCTCGAAGAATTTTACCATCGGAAAGCATTTGGCGTAATTACAACGCATTATGCGAACTTAAAAATACTTGCCAATGAACTTCCACACGCTACCAATGCGAATATGTTATTCAATGACAAAACGTTAGAGCCGATTTATAAACTTATTGTGGGTGAGGCGGGTAGCTCATTTACTTTTGAGGTGGCACAAAAAAATGGAATTCCGTTTGGATTGATAAATCGGGCGAAGAAAAAAATTGAAAAAGGAAAAGTACGTTTTGATGCTACCATCGCTAAGCTGCAAAAAGAACGCAGCAAAATGGAAAAAACTACTGAAAATCTGAAAGATGAGGAAATAAAAGCACGAGAAGAAGCCAAACGTTTGGAAGAATTGAATGAAAAAGTAAAATCCAAATTGGTGAATTATCAAGAATTATACGACCAAAATCAGCGAATGATTTATTTGGGTAATAAAATTGATGAAGTTGCCGAACGGTATTTTTATGATGGTAAAAAACGTGCATTAGTTTCTGATATTCTGCGGATTATAGAAGGTGAAAACGCAAAACGAAAACAAATTTCAAAGTTAGAAAAACATAAACAAAAGGAACAGAAAAAGAAAATCGAAGAGGAAGTCCAAAAGGAAATGGAAGCTATTCGCATACAGAAAAAAGCCGAGAAAAAGGAAAAAATAAAACAAGAAAAGGTTGCTAAAGAAAAAATGCAACGAGCTTTGAAAGTTGGTGACCGTGTGCGAATTAAAGATAGCAGAAGCGTGGGAAGCATCGACAAAATTGAAAAAGATAAAGCGTTGGTAAATTATGGTATGTTTACTACTTCTGTTGCTCTTTCCGAATTGGAGTTGGTGGAGAAAAAAAGTTAAAAAAGTATTTTTATCCAATTTATTTAATTTGTTGATTATTAGCTATTTAAATAATTTTGTAATCTGATTTTAGTTAATGAAAGGTTAAAGTTGTTGCATATATTCTTCTATCGCAGTACTTTAGCACTCGTTAGTTTATAAATGGGACGGGAGTTCCAGAACTAAGTTTTTTTCATGCTATATTAGATTTTAATTAAATTATTAGAGAATAGGCTGTCGGGGAGATAGCCTTTCTTTTTTTGTAAACCTCAAAAATACACACCTTATGTGTGTAAAAATTATATGCTTTTTGTGTAAATTACACATATTTCTTCAGTGTGTAAAAGGTATTTTTAAAAATTTGTTTCTTCTTTTTATTCTGATATTCAGTATTTTGTGAAATTATTTTGAAGTTAATGCCGATTTGGTATGCTTTTTTCAATATAGATAATGCAAGCAAAAATTCAAGTATTATGACAACACAAAACATAACATCATCAGGATTAAGTAAACTATCAAATATGAATCCAATAGTGATTTATGATGGTATAATGGAAATGATTTTTCAGGAAGAAAGTAAAACTTCTGAAAAAGTTGTCAAACAAAGAAATATGTTTGCAATAATAGGTAATACTTACGAAAAGTTTAAAAAACTTTTAAGAATAAGCAAGTAAATAAGCATAAGATTGGTATAAATAAGATTAGTACAAAAAACAAAAAATTAGAAAAAAATTACTCATTACAGTCAATTGATTGTTAAAACAAAAAATTAGAAAAAACTAAATTACAATTAAAATCTTTACTAAGCAGAAAAAAACAATTACTTAAATTAAAAATTAAAACTTATGAAAAAAACTTTGTTTTTAAGCGTATTGGCGTTAGGGAGTATGACGGCCTTCGCACAGAAGAGTGATGTAAACACAGAAAGAGCAGCTGTAGTGTCTGTTCAAGAAGAGGAGTTTACAGAAATTGAAAAGGATAAACTGCCAGTAGCTGTAGTTGAAGCTTTCGAGAAAACTTACGATGGAGCAACTATCAAAAAAGCGTATGTAAATGCAAAAGAAGAGTACAAAATTGAGGCTGCAGATAGCAATTCAGAAGATTTTGTTACTTATTTCGACAAAGATGGAAATTTGTTGAAAAAAGATAATTAGGAGTTAGTAGTAGTATTTATATGCATTGTGAGAAAAGGACTTTCTACTTGAAGAAAGTCCTTTTTTTGAGTTGAGAAAAACGCTCCGGGAGGAGCGTTTTTTAATTTTATGAAAAAAGAATTTTATTAAAAGTATTACTTGGTTGCATCACCGCGTATGTTTTTTCTTCATCAGGGAAGTAATAACCATTTATGGTAATGTTTTTTCCTTGAACTTGGGCAAGTTCTGAAACGATACGCTCTTCATTGTCTTTCAGTTGCTTAGCTACTAGTGCGAATTCTTTAGCCAAATCGGTATCTTTCGTTTGTGAAGCTAAGGCTTCTGCCCAATAAAGTGCTAAGTAAAAATGACTTCCGCGATTGTCCAACTGACCCAATTTTCGTTGTGGAGACTTGTCATTTTCCAAAACTTTTTCAGTTGCTTCACCCAACGTATTTGCTAAAATCAGAGCTTTCGGGTTGTTAAATGTGTTTGCCAAATGTTCCAACGAAACTTCTAATGCCAGAAATTCCCCCAGCGAATCCCAACGCAAATAATTTTCTCCCAAAAATTGTTCTACGTGTTTTGGAGCGGAACCTCCAGCACCTGTTTCAAATAATCCGCCTCCGTTCATAAGTGGCACGATAGAAAGCATTTTGGCACTTGTTCCGAGTTCCAAAATAGGGAATAAATCCGTTAGATAATCACGCAAAACATTTCCTGTAACCGAAATAGTGTCTTCTCCTTTTACCAAACGTTTTAGAGTGAAAAGCGTTGCTTCCTCTGGTGAAAGTATCTTGATTTCCAATCCGTTTGTATCGTGATTAGCCAAATATTTTGTTACTTTTTTGATAAGTTCGGCATCGTGAGCACGTTTTTCATCTAACCAAAAAATAGCGGGCGTTTTTGTGGCTTTGGCTCTTGAAACAGCCAATTTAACCCAATCTTGAACAGGAGCATCTTTTACTTGACACATACGCCAAATATCGCCAACTTCCACATTTTGTGATAGATATACAGTTCCGTCCTCGCCAATAACATTTACAACACCATTTTGAGGAATCTCAAAAGTTTTGTCGTGCGAGCCATACTCTTCCGCTTTTTGAGCCATCAAACCAACATTCGGAACTGTTCCCATTGTGGTAGGGTCAAAAGCTCCGTTTTCTTTACAGAATTTGATAACTTCCTTATAAACACCGGCATAGCTGCTATCCGGAATTACAGCCAAAGTATCTTGCGTTTCTCCTTTTGCATTCCACATTTTTCCTGAGTTACGAATCATTGCAGGCATTGAGGCATCGATTATTACATCACTAGGAACGTGTAAGTTAGTGATTCCTTTGTCAGAATTTACCATTGCCAGAGCAGGGGCATTTTCCAAAGCTGTTTCAATATCTTTTTCTATTTTTTCTTTTTCGGAAGCTTCCAAATTTGCGATTTTTGCAATGACATCTCCGAATCCGTTGTTGGCATCAATTCCTATTTTTTTGAATGTATCGGCGTGTTTTTCAAAAACATCAGCAAAGAAAGTGCGTACAGCGTGCCCAAAAATGATAGGGTCGGAAACCTTCATCATTGTGGCTTTCATATGAAGAGAAAACAAAACTCCCTTATCCTTAGCTAATTGCACTTGTTGTTTTAGAAATTCAAGTAAGGCTTTTTTACTCATTACTGCCGCATCGATGATTTCACCTTCTTGCAGAACCGTTTTTTCTTTCAGAATAATTTTTTCGCCCGAAGTTGTTGTTAGTTCAATTTTAACATTATCAGGTTTTTCCATCGTAACGGATTTTTCACTATGATAGAAATCACCTTCCGACATTGTGGCGACTTGCGTTTGCGAATCTTTTGACCAAGCTCCCATACTGTGAGGATGTTTTTTAGCGTAATTTTTTACAGCTTTCGGAGCTCTTCGGTCTGAATTTCCTTCACGAAGTACAGGATTTACGGCACTTCCTTTGACCTTGTCGTAACGAGCCTTGATGAGTTTTTCGGCTTCCGTTTTAGGTTCTTCGGGGTAATCAGGGAGGTCGTAACCTTTTGATTGTAATTCTTTTATGGCTGCTACTAATTGAGGAACAGAAGCACTAATATTAGGAAGTTTGATGATATTGGCTTCGGGTTGAGTTGCCAATTTTCCCAACTCGGTTAAGGCATCTTCCACCTGTTGTTCTTTTTTCAGAAAATCAGGAAAATTTGCCAAAATACGACCGGCTAATGAAATGTCTTTCAATTGAAAATCAATTCCAGATGATTTTGTAAATCGCTGAATGATAGGCAACAAAGAGTGCGTTGCCAAAAAAGGAGCTTCATCCGTTTTCGTATAAATAATAGTTGCTTTTTTGGACATATTTATGTTATTTTTTATTTCGTAAGAAACAAAAGTATGGAAAATAATTTGAATAAAGTAATCTTTCGAAACAAAAATCGAAAATAAACTTCGTTTAAATCACTCGCGACACGGTTAATCCGTCGCGGATAGGCAGAAGCACAGTTTCCACACGTGAATCTTCTTTCAATTTTTGATTGTAAGCCAACAAGGCTTTGGTTTGTTTGTCGTTTGGTTTGACTTCTTCTACTACTTTTCCGCTCCAAAGCACATTGTCCGAAAGAATTATTCCTCCCGAATTCATTTTATTGATAACCAAATCAAAATAATTAGCATAATTTTGTTTGTCAGCATCGATGAAAACCAAATCAAAGGTCGTTTCCAATTTAGGGATAATGTCGATTGCCTGTCCTAAATGCTGAATAATTTGATTTCCTTTTCCACTTCGGTCGAAAAATTCTCTTTGTAAGTCTTGTAATTCTTCTTTTATGTCAATTGTATGCAAAATCCCGTCTTTTCGCAAGCCTTCTGCCAAGCAAAGTGTGGCGTATCCGGTATATGTTCCGATTTCCAGAATAGTTTTCGGCTGAACAATTTTTGATAGTAAACTTAGTACACGCCCTTGAAAATGACCACTTAACATTCTTGGTTGCAGAACGTTTAAATGTGTACGGCGTGATAGTTCTTGCAGTAATTCAGGTTCGTTTTCAGAATGTTGTGTTGCGTAATTTTCTATTTTTTCAGGCAAAAAATGCATCTTTTGTAATTTTTTTTGAAATAAAATTATTTTTCTGGCAAAGATATGAAACATTTTTTAGCTGTTGATTCTCTGAAAAAAGAATTTATTTGTTCTTTCTTTAAATCTTCGTTATTTTTGCAGAGATATTTTAAAAATAAAAGAAATGCAAAACGGAATTTATGCAAAATTTAAGACAACCAAAGGAGAAATTT
This sequence comes from Capnocytophaga stomatis, assembly GCF_002302635.1. Classification (NCBI taxonomy): domain Bacteria; kingdom Pseudomonadati; phylum Bacteroidota; class Flavobacteriia; order Flavobacteriales; family Flavobacteriaceae; genus Capnocytophaga; species Capnocytophaga stomatis. The sequence continues at coordinate 873,056 of NZ_CP022387.1, read as the reverse complement.
TGGTTAAGCTAACGCACGATAAAACTCCCGGAACGGTAGGAAATTTTGTTGCATTGGCGGAAGGAAAGCAAAAAAATAGTAGCAAACCTCTTGGAGAGCCTTATTACAATGGATTGAAATTTCATCGAGTAATTTCTGATTTTATGATTCAAGGAGGTTGCCCGTTAGGAACAGGAACGGGAAATCCTGGTTATCAGTTTGATGATGAGTTTGTTTCAGATTTGAAGCACAATAAACCAGGTATTTTATCTATGGCTAATGCAGGTCCTGGTACTAACGGAAGTCAATTCTTTATCACGCACGTTCCAACACCTTGGTTAGATGGGAAACATACCGTTTTCGGGGAAGTAGTTGAAGGGCAAAACGTAGTAGATAGCATCGCTCAAGGAGATAAAATTGAAGAAATTAGCATCTTCAGAGTAGGTGAGGAGGCTGAAAAATGGGACGCAGTACAAGCTTTTGAAAATTTTAATGCCGAAAAAGAAAAACGCGTAGCCGAGTCTCGCAAAAAAGCAGAGCAAGCATTAGCTTCTGAAACTGAGGGATTTGAAAAAACAGAAAGTGGGTTATTTTATAAGATAACCAGCAAAGGAAATGGAAAACAAGCTCAGGCAGGTGATGAGGTCGCAGTTCACTATACGGGAATGCTACTTGATAAAACGGTTTTTGATTCTTCTTATCGCCGAAACCAACCACTAAACTTTACTGTAGGCGTAGGGCAAGTAATTGAAGGTTGGGATGAAGGGATTTTGTTGCTTCGTGAAGGAGATAAAGCTCGTTTTGTAATTCCAGCCGATTTAGCTTACGGAAGCCGAGGTGCCGGAGGAATAATTCCGCCTAATGCTCCTCTTATTTTTGATGTTGAATTAGTTAAAGTCATTGACTAACAAATTCATATTCAATAAAAATAATCGTAAAATAAAAAAGCTGACCTCCAAAAGAAGTCAGCTTTTCTATTTGAGAAAACATTATTATTATTTTTCTAAACCGAATACTACTCTGAAAACGTGTTTTACTTTTTTAGAGAAGTAAGAGAAATATGATTCAGCTTTGTTTGTTGTTCCATCAAGGAAAACTACATCTGGGTCATATTTTCCGTTGCTATCTTCATTGTATTTCAAGTCAGCAACTTTTTTACCAGAGCTTAATACATCTACTTTTACAAAATTGTTCATATCCTCAACAGAGTAAACATCTTTGTTTAAAGCTTTAAGTCCCGCGATATCAGCATTTACTTTAATCTCCAAATTTTCAAAATTTACTTTAAATTCTAAATCTTTAAAGTTGTCAAAAGCCAACGCTTTAAAATCCACTTTATCTGTTGAAATAGTAGAGTTATTGGTCAAATTGATAACACCATTAACAGTTGTTGTACATCCGTCAGGTGCACTTGTATTTGAAGTGAAGTTATATACAGAACCATTCTTTTTCAAACTAATAGTTGTTGTGAAAGGGTTTCCGTAAATGACAACCTCTGCATTTTCAATGAGTGTTGGAATTAAACCATAAGAAATCCCTTGAATATCAACTTCAATGATTTTCTTGTTATCAACTGTTATTGTAGCTTTACCTTTTGTTGGTAAACTGTTTGTGCCAATGTTTAGGCTTGTATAATTTTCAAGAACCAATGTAGCATTATTGGAAGCTGTGGTGTTGAATGCAGGAAAATGAAGGGTAACATTGTTACTGTTGGTAGTTTTACCCCATTTTTTTGCAGAGCTATCCCAAGTGTATGTACCTAAGAGTTTCTCATAAACGAAGCCTTCTTTTTGTCCTACATACTGTTCTTTAAATTTACCATCCAAAAACTCATACCAAGTTTTGTTATTCGTTGTTGCTGAAGTTAAAAAGAAGTTGTCATAGAGAAAATCAGAAAAACCGCTGTATTTCAGTTTTTTAAGACAATCGTAAAAATTCGCTATTGTAGTTTCAATAGATTGTTGTTCGGCACTGCGTGCAGTTATTTTTGAAGCATCTTGCTCTTGCACATTCTCGCTTTCGTTTTTTGAACAACCCACAAACAAGACTGCCCCTAATAAAGCAATCATCAGTTTTTTTGTTAAATTTTTCTGTTTCATTATAGTGCGTGTATGATAGTTATTGCGGGCAAATTTATTACTTTTTTTTGGGAATAAAAACATATTATCCCTAAAAGAGAAAATTTTAAGAGTTTTAATTTGTTAATATAATGAAAATTAATTACTTATGTGTTTGATTATTTTTCGCCAATTCGGTAATTTTCGTCTTCTCCTTTTAAAATTTGCAGATAACTTTTGTAACGTGACCAAGCGATTTCATCTTTTTCTAAGGCTTCTTTCACAGCACAATCGGGTTCATCAATGTGTAGACAATTATTAAATTTACATTCTGATTTTAAAGCGAAAAATTCCGGAAAAAAGTCTCCTAATTCTTCGTCTTCAATTTCCACAATTCCAAAGCCTTTTATACCCGGAGTGTCAATTATTCTTGCTCCGAAGTCGAGGTCGAACATTTCTGCAAAGGTTGTAGTGTGCTGTCCTTGTTGATGTTGCTCTGAAATTTCTTTGGTTTTTAGGTTTAAATTGGGTGCTATGGCATTTATCAAAGTTGTTTTTCCAACACCGGAATGTCCGGATATGACACAAGTTTTATTTTTCATCAAATCAATTACTTTGTCAATATTTTTACCACTGATGGCTGAAATCCCTAAGCATTCATAGCCAATTTTGCGATATATCGAAGCCAAATACTTGATTTCAATCAATTCTTCCTCATTGTAGGAATCTATTTTATTGAACAGAAGTACCACGGGAATGTGATATGCTTCCGCAGTAACCAAAAAGCGGTCGATAAAAGTGGTGAAAGTCGGCGGATTATTCAATGTAATAACTAAAAATGCAACATCAATGTTTGAAGCAATGATATGCGTTTGTTTTGAAAGATTTACAGATTTGCGAATGATGTAATTTTTTCGTTCGTGAATTTCTTGGATTACGCCATTTCCTGATTCCTCAAGCTCGAAACTCACAAAGTCGCCAACAGCCACAGGATTAGTGTTTTTAATCCCTTTAATGCGGAATTTTCCTTTTATTCGGCATTGATAGAACGTTCCGTCAGATGATTTTACGGTGTACCAACTTCCGGTGGATTTATATACAACTCCGTTCATATAAATTAGCTTATTGATTGAAGTTGAAGTAGTTCCTCAATGTACTGACGATTGTTTGATAATCTTGGAACTTTATTTTGTCCCCCAAGTTTGTCTTTGTTTTTTAACCAATCGTGAAACAGATTTTCCCGAGCGATGTGAATTTTTGGCATATTTAAGGTCATATTGTTATAGCGTTTCGCCTCATAGTCTGAGTTTAATTTTTTCAGCTCTTCGTCCAAAATTTCCGTAAATTTTTCAATATCACTTGGTTTTTTGCTAAATTCAATAATCCATTCGTGTCCGCCTTTCAGCTTGTCCTGCATAAAAATAGGGGCAACTGTGTAATCAATTACTTCGCTATTGGTTGATTTGCAGGCTTTTTCTAATCCTTTTTCTGTATTTTCGATGATGAGTTCTTCGCCAAAAACGTTGATAAAATGTTTTGTTCGCCCTGTGATTTTAATTCGATATGGAGAAACAGAAGTAAAGCGAATAGTATCACCAATTATGTAACGCCAAAGTCCTGCATTTGTGGTAATTACCATTGCATAATTCTTTCCGAGTTCAACCTCTGACAACGGAATGACTTTCTGCTGATTTGTGCCAAAAGTTTCCATCGGAATAAATTCGTAGAAAATCCCGTAATCAAGCATTAAAAGCAACTCGTCCGAATTGTTTCGGTCTTGAATTCCAAAGAAACCTTCTGAGGCATTGTATATTTCGTAATATCTGAAGTTGTCCGAAGGAATGATTTTTTTATACTGTTCTTTATAAGGAATAAAACTTACTCCTCCGTGAAAATAAACTTCTAAATTTTTCCATATTTCCAGTAAATTTTCCTTTTTTGTTTCTTCCAAAATACGATTTAATAAAACCAACATCCAAGAAGGAACGCCTGCCATACTTGTAACGTTTTCGCTTCGAGCTTCTCTCACAATGGCGTTGAGTTTGCTCTCCCATTCGCTCATTAATGAAACTTTGTTACTTGGGGTGCAACTGAACTCTGCCCAGAAAGGTAAATTTTCAATCAAAATTGCTGATAAATCACCGAAAAATGTTCCGTTTTCCTCATAAAGTTCTTTACTTCCTCCAAGTCGTAAGCTCTTTCCTTTGAATAAGTTAGAATTTTCGTTGTTGTTTAGGTACAAGCAAAGCATATCTTTACCTGATTTGTAATGGCAATTCTGTAAAGCCTCTTCACTAACGGGAATAAATTTGCTTTTTGCATTGGTAGTTCCGCTACTTTTTGCAAACCATTTGATAGGAGTATTCCAGAAGATGTTACGCTCACCTCTTCTTGCTCTCTCAATGAAAGGCTCGAATTCTTCGTAAGTTACCAAAGGCGTGTTTCTTGTAAATTGGTCATAATTTTCGATTTCTGAAAAACCGTATTTTTTTCCAATTTCAGTGTCTTTTGCAGAATTTAATAATTCTGACAGAACGCGCTCTTGAGTTTGATGCGGATTGTTTACAAATAGCTCAATTTGGTCAATACGCCGTTTTAAAAACCACGAAGTTATAGAATTGAATAGTGTTAATGGCATTTTTTTATTACTTTTGAAAAAAATCTGTCATTTGTACCACAGAGGTCAGATTTTATTAAAATCGGGTAAAGTTAAAAAAAAATTAAATATGTTTCAAGGTGTATTACAAAAAATGCTTACTGAGATGGCGAATCCGGTTCGTTACTATTTGCAACTTCAGAATGATTTTTTGGTTGTTAATGAGTTGATTAATAGGAAAATCAAACTGCATTTTTCTCATTTTCAGTGTTTGAATTGCGGTAGTGAGGAACCTATCTTTCGTCAAGGATTTTGTAAAAAATGTTTTTTTGAAGTTCCTCAAGCAGCTGATTGGATTATGCATCCGGAGTTGAGCAAAGCACATTTGGATATTGAAGAACGTGATTTGAATTATGAAAAACAAATGCAATTGCAGCCTCATTATGTTTATTTGGCAAATTCAAGCAATGTGAAAGTTGGTGTTACTCGAAAATCGCAAACTCCTACACGATGGATAGACCAAGGTGCTCACGAGGCTTTGATTGTTGCAGAGTTACCAAATCGGTACTTGGCTGGCATTACGGAAGTAGCTCTAAAACAACATATTTCGGATAAAACCAATTGGAGAAAAATGCTTACTAATTCTATTGAAAATGTTGATTTAAAGGAAATTAAGTCAGGATTATTTCCTTTTATTCCGGAAGAAGCCAAGCCGTATGTTTTGGGAAATATGGATGAAATACACATACATTTTCCCGTGAAAAAATATCCAACACAAGTAAAAACACTAAATTTATTGAAAACACCTACATACGAGGGAATTTTAACAGGAATTAAAGGTCAATATCTTATTTTTGAGGATGATACAGTTTTTAATGTTCGCTCAAATGAAGGTTTGGTTGTGGGATTAACTATTACTGATTAAAAAATGAAAAAAGTAATTAATGTAGGGCTGGCTTCTTTTGGAATGAGCGGAAAATTATTTCACGCTCCTTTCATATTTAATAATCAACATTTTAAATTAACTGCTATCGTAGAGCGACATAAGAGTGACTCAAGGGAAAAATATTCTGAATCTAAGTTGTATCGTTCTTATGATGAGTTACTTAATGATTATGAAGTTGATTTGATTGTAGTTAATACGCCTGTACAAACACATTTTGATTATGCAAAAAAAGCGTTAAGCCTCGGTAAAAATGTTTTGGTAGAAAAGCCATTCACAGTGAACGCTTCGCAAGCGGAAGAACTTTATCAATTGTCGAAGATAAATAATTGTTTTTTAAGTGTTTATCAGAATAGAAGATGTGATGGAGATTTTCTGAAAGTCAAAGAAATTGTGGCGAGCGGAGTGCTGGGAGATTTGAAAGAAGTTGAGATACGTTTTGACCGTTTTCGCACGGAAATTAGCGGAAAAATGCATAAAGAAACATCGGAAGGATCAGGAACTTTGCACGATTTAGGAGCTCACTTAATCGACCAAGCCTTACAGTTGTTTGGGTTGCCAAAGATGATTTTCGCTGATTTGGGCTTCTTTCGGGAGAAAACGCAAACTAACGATTATTTTGAGCTGATTTTGTTCTATGAAAATGAACTTCGTGTGCGATTGAAGTCTTCAACGATGGCAAAGGAAAAACAATGGGAGTATATTCTGCACGGAGATAAAGGAAGTTTTTTACAGCAAAGATTTGATGCTCAGGAAAATGAACTTGCCGAAGGAGTTGAACCGACACAAGAAAAATGGCTTCCTAAAATAGTTAATCCTAACGGAATTTTGCATACAGCTGAATTTCGAGAAGAAACAACGGCTCAAAATGGAAATTATATGAATTTTTACAACGATTTGTACGAATCAATTATCTGCGGAAAACCAAATCCTGTGCCAGTTGAACAAGTGATAGATGTGATGAGAATTATTGATAAATCTTTGGAGAGTTTTAAAATTGGAAGTAAAGTTTATTTCTGATTTTCAGTGAATTAAAATAATTGAATTTTTCTATTCTGAAAAAACTTCATAAAAATAATTGAATTTTGAAAAAAAACCTATATATTAGCGACGTTTAAAACATTTCTAATAAACTATAACACTATGTCGGAAACAGTAAAACTAACATTTGAAGGAAAAGAATACGAGTTCCCTATCGTTGTGGGGACTGAAAATGAGAGAGGAATAGATATTGATAAACTCCGTGCTTTGACGGGGTTAATCACTTTGGATTCAGGTTATAAGAATACGGGGTCTTGCAAAAGTGCCATTACTTACTTGGACGGAGAAAAAGGAATTTTAAGATACAGAGGTTATAATATTGAGGAGTTAGCTGAAAAAGCGGATTTCCTGGAAGTAGCTTACTTATTGGTTTTCGGTGAGTTACCTACTAAATCGGAATATGATAAATTCATCAAAACCATTCATAAATACACTTTGGTTCACGAAGAGATGAAAGGTATTTTGGACGGATTCCCGAAAACGGCTCACCCAATGGGGATTTTATCTTCGCTTACCAGTGCTTTGACGGCATTCAACCCCAAATCGGTGGATGTTTCTTGCGAAAAAGACGTGTACGAGGCTGTGTGTAAGGTGATTGCAAAAATTCCGGTGCTGTCTTCTTGGGTGTATCGTAAGCGTGAAGGACTTCCGCTAAACTATTATAACAACGAATTAGGTTACATTGAGAACATTTTGCAAATGACTTTCTCAATTCCTACTGAGAAATACGTAATGAACCCGAAAGTGGTGAGTGCACTCAACAAACTACTTATTTTGCACGGCGACCACGAGCAAAACTGTTCTACATCAACGGTTCGTTTGGTGGGTTCGTCGCACGCGGGACTTTTTGCAACCATTGCATCGGGGGTTTCGGCACTTTGGGGGCCGCTTCACGGAGGTGCAAATCAAGCAGTTGTGGAAATGTTAGAGGACATCAAAGCCGATGGAGGTGATGTTGAAAAATACATCAAAAAAGCGAAAGATAAAGATGACCCGTTCCGACTTATGGGCTTCGGGCATCGTGTGTACAAGAATTTCGACCCGCGTGCTAAAATCATCAAGCAAGCTGCCGACGAAGTCTTACATTCATTAGGCATTGATGACCCAATATTTGACATCGCTAAGCATTTAGAGAAGGTAGCTTTGGAAGATGACTACTTCAAATCAAGAAATTTATACCCGAATGTCGATTTTTACTCAGGAATTATTTATCGTGCGTTGGGAATGCACGTAGAAATGTTCACCGTTTTGTTTGCTATCGGGCGTTTACCGGGTTGGATTGCACAATGGAAAGAAATGCGCCAAGGAAACGAACCAATCGGAAGACCAAGACAGATTTATGTTGGGCAAACTGAACGAAAATTTGTCGATATCAATAAAAGATAATAACAATTTCTTATTAAAAAGCCTCGTTTCGTTCGGGGCTTTTTTGTTTTTACGGCAAAAAATAAATCTATCAGAATAAAAATATAATCAATAAGCTAAAAATAAATTCCTATCTCGCAAAATAAATAAAGCAAATCAGTAAAAAAATATAGTAAAACAAAAAATAAGTAAAGAGCTAAACAAAATAATATAGGAACTAAATAAAATAAGTAAGTAAAACGATAAAATAATATAGTTCCAAAGAAAATAAATAACGGAAATTAAAAAATAATATACGAAAACGTAAAATAAGTACGGTAATAAAGAAAATAGGGGTATGAAGTGTTTTTCTATGGTAGGGATAGCTCAAAAATATATCAGAATTATAGTATTTTTAATATGTTTTACTCCTTTTGTGGTGTATAGTCAGATTTATAAATATGATTATGTGTCGTATCAGTCGGTAAATAAAAGAAAAGCTGCCAAACTTAACGGAAAATGGGGATACATTAACAAAAGAATGAAAGTAGTTATTCCGTTTGAGTTTGATGAAGTGAAAACTTTTAAAAGAAGATTGGCTTGGGTGCGAAAGAATGATAAATGGGGATTGGTAACCAGAAGAGGAAAAATGAAAACTGCTCTTATTTATGACAGTGTTGAAGATTTTACCGAAGGATTAGCTTTGGTTAAGCGTGATAATAAGTATGGTTATATCAATAGAAAAGGAAAAGAGGTGATTGCACCTCAATATACTTCGGCAAAACCCTTTGAAAATGGGAGAGCTAAAGTATCTATAGGGAGTAATATGGGATTTATCGACAAAACAGGAAAAGAAATTATACCGATTATTTATAATAGGGTGGGTGATTTTTCTGAAGATATGGTTTGGGTCGGAAATCAGAAGGTAGGTGTTATGGATAATTTAGGGAATATGATAGTTCCTTTAAAATATAATGTAATTAGTAACTTTTCTGAAGGATTTGCACGGGTAACTTCAAAAGGTAAAACAGGTTTTATTGATAAAAAGGGACGTGAAGTTATTCCTTTGAAATTCAATTTTGCATATTCGTTTAATAATGGAATGGCTGTGATAAGAAATGGAGATGAAGAGGGAGCAATTGACATTTCCGGAAAGGTGGTTGTACCAACAATTTATGAATATGTAGATACTTTTAGTGAAGATTTAGCATACGTTAAAATAAATAATAAATACGGATATGTAAATAAGCAAGGCAAGTTAGTAATCCCGATGATTTATGATGGAGCTTATCCTTTTAGTGATGGAACTGCAAAAGTTACGAAAGGAGGCATAACATATCTGATTGATAGTACAGGAAAAGAATTAAGTATTATCAAAGAAGAAAATACAAAAAAGCTAAATAAGAGACTTACAGCGGTAAAAAAAGATGGAAAGTGGGGAATTTTTAAGCGAAAAAGAATGATAGTTCCTTATAAATATGATGATATAAAAAATCTAACATCTGATGGATTGATAGCAGTTGTTCAAAATGGTAAAAAAGGATTTATAAATAAGAAAGGGAAAGAAGCCATTCCGTTAGTGTATGATAATATATCGGGAAACTTTCTTGGAGGTATAGCAAAGGTAGGTATAAATGGCAAACAAGGCTATATAAATACAAAAGGAGAAGAAATTATCCCCATACAATACGATTGGGTAAATGATTTTTTTAATGATAAAAAAGGAACATTAACTGTAGAACGCGATGGAAAGCGATTTGAGATTAATATGCGAAATGAATGTGTAGCAGACTGTCCTTAACATACCTAATTATCATAAATAAATTAAGAATATTACAATATAAAGTTGGTATATAACAAAGAAAAATCATATCTATTATGTTAAAAGTCAATGTTAAAAACGAAACGAACCGATTAAAGGCGGTTATCCTCGGTACTGCTCAAAGTAATGGAGCAACTCCGACAGCCGAAGAGGCGTATGACCCAAAATCGTTAGAGCATATCAAGGCTGGGACGTATCCTATCGAAAAAGATATGGTCGCTGAAATGGAAGCCTTCAAAACTGTGCTGGAAAAGTACGGAGTTACGGTATATCGACCGGAAATCATCGAAAATTGCAACCAAATCTTTACGCGCGATATCGGTTTTGTGATAGATGACATCTTCATCAAAGCAAATATATTGCCTGATAGAGAAAATGAATATCAAGCTATTGAATACATTGTAAACCAAATCGAAAAATCGAAAGTAGTTATTCCTCCTGATGAAGTACACATCGAAGGTGGGGACGTAATGCCTTGGAATGACCACATTTTCATCGGAACTTACAAAGGAAGCGACTACAAAAATTACATCACTGCCCGAACTAATATGCAAGGCGTGCAATTTATCAAGGATTTATTTCCGAATAAAATCGTAAAAGAGTTTGATTTGGTGAAATCTAACTTGGAAGCGAGGGATAATGCGTTACATTTGGACTGTTGTTTCCAACCTGTGGGCAGAAATAAAGGAATTATCTACAAAAGTGGTTTCCGTGAAGAGGCAGATTATGTATATTTGCTGGAACTTTTCGGAAAAGAGAACTTATTTCACATTACAAGAGACGAAATGTATCATATGTATAGCAATATTTTCTCGATTGCTCCCGATGTAGTGGTTTCCGAGCAGAAATTCACGCGTCTGAATAACTGGTTGCGAGATAATGGCTTCGTAGTGGAGGAAATTCCATACTATGAAATCTCAAAACAAGAGGGATTGCTCCGATGCTCTACCTTACCGCTCATCAGAGAGTAGGAAGTTCATAAAATAAGGAGAGTAGTAGAGAAAGAAGAATAAAATTTTTCTGTTAGAATAAGCGATGTGTTTTTCAACGAGAACGAACCTCTTGTCAAAATAAGCGAACTACTTGTCAGGCTGAGCGAAGTCAAAGCCTTAAATTCCCCCTTTTAAGGGGGGTAGGGGGGATGTCCCAAAAAAAAGTATTATTTTTTATAAAATAAAGAAGTCATCATAAGAAAAAATAAAAATCTATCATAAAAAAATAAAAGAAATATCAAATGAATAAACAAATAACTGATTCTATATTAATGGTTCGTCCTGTTGCGTTTCGGATGAACGAAGAAACAGCAGTGAACAACTATTTTCAAGAACAGATTGACTTGAAAAATGAAGAAATCAATAAAAAAGCACAACAGGAGTTCGATGATTTTGCTCAGAAGTTGCGAAATATTGGTGTGAATGTCATCGTAATTGATGATATCAAGGAACAAGATACGCCGGACTCGATATTTCCGAATAACTGGATTAGTTTTCATCAAACAGGGAACTTGGCATTATACCCGATGTTTGCCGAAAATCGTAGAAGGGAACGCAGAGAAGACGTGTTGGATTTACTCGAAGAGAAGGGGTACGTCATTGAAAATGTATACGATTACACCGAAGCCGAGAACGACGATGTTTTCTTAGAGGGAACGGGCTCAATGATATTAGACCGTGTAAACCGAAAAGCGTACTGTGCTTTATCGCCTCGTGCTGATGAAGAATTGTTTATTGAGTTCTGCGAAGATTTTGAGTACACGCCTGTAATTTTCAAGGCATATCAAAAAGTGGACGGAACTTCGAAACTTATTTATCATACCAACGTGATGATGTCCGTTGCCGAAACATTTGCTATCATTTGTTTGGATACTATTGAAGATAAAAAGGAACAAAAAAGCGTAACCACGCATTTAAAAGAAGATGGTAAGGAAATTATTACCATTACCGAAGCTCAAATGCAACAATTTGCGGGCAATATGTTACAGGTTCAAGGAAAAGATGGTGCGTACCTCGTGATGAGTGGTGCGGCGTATCGAAGTTTAAATCCGGAGCAGATAAAAAAAATAGAGAAGCATTGCAAAATATTACATTCTGATTTAGAAACTATTGAGACTTGCGGTGGCGGAAGTGCACGCTGTATGATGGCAGAAATTTTCTTACCGAAAGAAAACTGAACAAAAAAATATTAATTTTGTAGGGTTTTAATCTTACACAAAAAAATGCATAATTTTGTTGGAATTACGAACTTTTAATAGAGAAGTATGAAATCAAAAAATAGAAAAAACAACGCTGAAAAGGAGAGTAAAGCAACCGTTTCAAGTGTTCAATCTCCAAAAGAGAATGCCTCTATGAATTTGTTGGTAAGTATTCTGTTAATAGCTTACGGATATGTTACAGTGCTTACTCCCAATTGGTTAGCATTTGATTCCAATGCTCCTAAATTCTATACATTTGCTATTCTGAATTTGATTGTAGTAGCGTTGGTGTCTTCTATTAAAGATTTTAGAGAAAAATCTCAAATGCTTTTCGGATTTTTTACCAATAAAATAGGAATTGCGTATGGTGTAATTATTTTATTTTCAATACTATCTTTTACTAAAGTAATTAATGTAGAAGAAGCAATTTTGCATTTTTTCAAAGTTTTTACGGCTTTTTCGGCTGCGTGGATGGTTTCTGCATTAGTGATTTACAATCCTAAAGCGGTTACTTCATTGGCGATTGCAATGACAATTTTGCTTTTCTACGATTCATTAAAAACTTTTGAAGGTGTATCAAAAATAATCAAAGGAACGGGAACTGATGGTGATATAAAATCCTCATATTCAAATAAAAACATACTTGCTTCGGCTATGTTTATCAAAATTCCGTTTGCTGTTTGGCTATTTTATTTCAAGAAGAATGCTTTGCGAATTTTCGGAGGAGTTGGAGTTGTAATTGGCACGCTTTCAATATTTTTTATGAGTACACGTGCTTTTTACATAGCTACGTTTGTAATTCTTTTTGTTTTAGTAATTTACGCCTTAATAAATTATTTTTTATTGAAGAAAAAACAAACGGCAATTAATGTTGGGATGCACGCTCTTTTTGTAGCTATTGCTTTTGGAGTGTTTTCGTTTGTTCAGGGAGTGATGTATCCGAAGGCAGTTCGGGAAAATACAAGTTTTACGGCTCGTTTGGCAACAATCGGAGATGAAGGAAACATAAGTAACAATCTCAGGAAAACAGCTTGGACAACAACAATTACCGAGATGATTCCTAATGACCCGCTTTTGGGCGTTGGAATCGGGAATTGGAAGGTGAGATATCTGGAATATGAAAATTCACATAGCCCACATTATATTTATATGTATAAGGTTCATAATGACTTTCTTGAACTTACGTCTGAAACTGGAATTATTTCAGGGTTAGCCTTTTTGAGCATATTTTTGTTGATGGCATACTACTTTCTTCGGGCGACTTACAAAAATAAAGACGAAGGACAAGAAAAATGGCTATTTTTGCCACTTCTTGGACTATTTTCATATTCGTTTGATGCCTTTTTCAATTTCCCGCAAGACCGACCCGAAATACAGTCACTTTTTGCGATATATGTAGGTTTGGGAGTTGCTTTCGCTGTTATTTATTTCAGAAAAAGTGAGGTTAGGGAATTCAGAAAAGTTAGTTTGCCAGTTGTTGGATTCGTGGCTGTCGTGGCAGTTGGGGCGAATCTGGCAAATGTTTTGGTTGAAAAAATGTACTTTGATTCTTCAAAAATCCAACGAATGGTAAAGGAAGAGCAACAAGGAATCAGGAAAGTAAAATCGCCATCAACATATTTGGTTCAGAATTATCCTAAAATACCAAATTTGACAGCTGTTGCCGAACCAGTGGATGTTGAAAAAGCTCGTTATTTGATTGATGAAAAAAAATTTGAACAGGCACGCGAGGTTCTTTCTTCTATAGATTATCATCCTTGGGACGGGCGTCGGGAGTATTTTATTGCAGTGTCATATTTTATGGAGGAAAACAAAAAAATTGACAGTATCTATAAATATGCACACCAGGCGAGAATGATAAAACCTAACTTCTTCGGAAACACAAATTTAGAGACTTATGCTTTGAACAATATGGGAAGAGAAAAGGAATCCATTGAACTATGGAAGGAGTTTCTAAATCTGAAAAAATCTTCTGAAGAACAACCCAAATGGAAGCAAATATTAAAAGAAAAGTTGCACGTTGATGTTGACAGAGACGGAGAAAAAGCCAAACGTTTGGAAGCTCAGGCTTGGAATGCGTTGGCGTATTTGCAGGAAAAAAATAATTTAATAGAAGATGCAAAGGCAACATTAGATACAGCTTTCGTATATTTGCCTAACGATAAAACAATTGCAGATAATCGTAGTAAGATTACCTCAAGGATTCATATTCAGGAATTTGCACCACTTTTTAATAACGCTGCTCAGTTATACCAACAGAAAAATTATACAGGAGCAATTACTGAATTTACAAACTTTTTGGAGAAGGTTCCCGCACATATTGAGGCACTTAGGCTAAGAGGAATTAGTTATTATTACACTCAACAGTACGAAAATGCCATCAAGGATTTTGCCCGAATGGAAGAATTAGGAACGCCGGTGAATGCTTTGATAAATAACTTCCGAGCATCTTGCTATTATATGTTGGGAAATAAAGCGAAAGCAAAGGAGTTTTTCCAAAAGGCTGCAAATGAAGGCAATGCAGATGCACAAAAGAACTTACAAAATTTGACTTTTTAACAGTTAGGAAAAATAAAGAATGGAAGAAATAACAAATTTGTTGTTTCAATAAAAAATGAATGATGAGTACAGAGAATAAATACAAAAAGCAATTACTTTCAGATACTGAAATGAATGTAATTTTACATCGTTTGGCGTGTGAACTAATTGAAAATCACGGAGATTTTTCAAATACAGCTTTTGTTGGAATACAGCCAAGAGGAGCTTTTTTAGCGAAACGTTTGGTTGCATTACTTGAGGAGAAATACAAAATCAAAAATATTTCCTTGGGTTTGCTGGACATTACCTTTTTCCGTGATGATTTCCGCAGAGGAACCAAACCTTTGGAAGCCAATTCCACCAAAATTGATTTCATAGTTGAAAATAAACGAGTGGTTTTTATCGACGATGTGCTTCATACAGGAAGAAGCATTCGTGCGGCACTGACAGCGATTCAGTCATTTGGGCGTCCGTCGGAAATAGAACTTTTGGTACTTATCGACAGACGTTTCAGTCGGCATTTGCCTATTCAGCCCGATTACAAAGGAAGGCAAGTAGATGCGATTAATGAAGAACGCGTCGTGGTAAAATGGAAAGAAAACGATGGTGAAGACGCCATTTATATTATGAATAAAGGATAAGGATTAAGAAGGTTTTATTTTCTTTTAAAAAAGTATATACAATAATATGAGTCAGTTAAGTGTAAATCATCTGTTAGGAATTAAATATCTGACAGAAAAAGACATACAATTAATCTTTGAAACCGCCGACCATTTTAAGGAGGTTATCAACAGACCGATAAAAAAAGTTCCTTCGTTGCGTGATATTACCATCGCGAATTTGTTTTTTGAAAACAGTACCCGAACCAAGCTTTCATTTGAGTTGGCTGAAAAGCGTCTTTCTGCTGATATAATAAATTTTTCGGCATCGCAATCCTCTGTGGCTAAGGGAGAAACGCTAATAGATACGGTGAATAATATCCTTGCGATGAAGGTGGATATGGTGGTTATGCGGCATCCTAATCCAGGGGCAGGAGTGTTTTTGTCGAAACACGTAAAGGCTTCTATCATAAATGCAGGCGACGGAGCTCACGAACATCCTACGCAAGCCCTATTGGACTCGTATTCTATTCGAGAGAAATTGGGCGATGTTGCAGGAAAAAAAGTGGTGATTGTGGGCGATATATTGCATTCACGAGTGGCATTATCCAATATTTTTGCGTTGCAATTGCAAGGTGCTCAAGTAAAGGTTTGCGGACCAAAAACGCTCATTCCTAAATACATACACGAATTGGGCGTTGGTGTAGAAACCGATTTGCGTAAAGCGTTGGAATGGTGCGATGTAGCCAATATGCTTCGGATACAAAATGAACGTCTGGATATCAGCTATTTCCCTTCCACACGTGAGTATGTTCAGCAATACGGACTGACCAAAGAAATATTGAATTCATTGCCCAAAGAGATTGTTGTGATGCACCCTGGACCTATAAACAGAGGTGTGGAAATCACCAGTGAAGTGGCTGATTCTGAGCAGTCAGTGATTCTTCAACAGGTGGAAAATGGAGTAGCAATCCGAATGGCGGTAATTTATTTGTTGGCTTCGAAAATAAATCAATAATAGTATGACTAAGGAAAAGGATATAAAAGTTTTAAAAATCTCAAAATCAGAACTTCCGGATTTCATTTCAAATTTTAAAAACGATGAAAATTTAAAATCGTTCCATTTGATATTGGATTTGTTGTCGGTTAAAGATTTGGAAAACAAGGATTTAAAACCTTTTGTTGAGATTTCAAAATTTCACAATAAAACAAATAAAAAGTCGATTGTTATTGTAAATGACGAGATTACGTACGGAAATATTCCCAATGATGTAAATGTAACTCCCACATTGCAAGAGGCTTACGACATTATTGAAATGGAAGAAATTCAACGAGATTTGGGTATTTAAATATAACCAGATTATTTTATGAAAAAGTTACTGTGTTTGTTGAGCTTTTTTATGGTTACTTGTGTCTTCTCACAAAGTGTAACTCCTCGGTTTGGGTTAAATGTTGATCAAGCCTCTTATAGTAGCAAGGTGGATACTTATCCTGGTATCACCTATAATTATAGATGGGTATTTCCTACTTATCAATTTGATTTTGAAAGGCTTGATTATGGAAATGGGAAAAGTTACAAGATAGGTTACCATATCGGAGCAAATGTGGAATTTCCGATTTTTCGTTTTTTGGATGTAGAGTCAGGAGTGTTTTATATTACACGAGGTGAAAGTATTAAGGGGAATGCCAGAGAATCAAATTCCGAAGTTATCAGAGGAACCTATACCGACCGTACAAACATTCATACAATTTATACGCCGCTGAATTTAAAATTTAATGTTAGAGTGTATAATGATTTGTATTTCAATGTTCTGGTTGGGGGTTATATGGATGTCTTTTTGTCAGGAAAACGAAAATTCAGTATAAGGTCGTATTCTGAAGAAACAGAGATTCCTTTCGGGAATGATGGTTACAAACGTTACGGATTTTCTCCAACATTAGGTGCAGGAATTACCTATAAGCCCTTTGTATTTCGTTTTACTTTTGATGGTTGGACAAATTACGCCAGTGAAGCAAAAACAATTTCAACATCAAGTTTTACTTTTTCAGTAGGATATAAATTTGATTTAAGGAGAAAATAAATTTGATGGAAATCACTATTTTAGGCTGCCATAGTGCTACGCCTCGGGCAAATGCTCGTCCGTCTTCGCAAGTTTTGGAAATGCGGGGACACTTATTTTTGATTGACTGTGGGGAAGGCTCGCAAATGGCGCTACGTAATGCTAATGTTAAGTTTTCACGTATCAAACATATTTTTATTTCGCATTTGCACGGCGACCATTTTTTCGGTTTGCCCGGACTTATTTCTACTTTTCAGCTTTTGGGCAGGGAAACCGAATTGCACATTTACGGACCGAAAGGCATCAAGGAAGCCATATTGCTACTGCTGAAATTGGGCGGAGCGTGGTCATCTTTTTACATACATTTTCACGAGTTGGAATCAGATGTTTCCGAGATATTATTGGACGATGAAAAGGTGCAAGTAAGAACCATTCCTTTGAAACATCGTGTCTATACTAACGGATTTTTATTTCAAGAGAAGCAAACCGAACGCCGTTTGAATATAGATGCTATTCAAAATTACGGAGTGCAAATATGTGATTATCAGAATATAAAAAACGGAAAGGATATTGAATTGGAGAATGGAGAAATTATTCCGAATGAAATTTTAAGCTTCAACCCGATTTCTCCACAAAGTTATGCCTATTGTAGTGATACACTGTATTTTGAGTCGCTTGCTGAGGAAATTCAGGGAGCGAGAGTGGTTTATCACGAATCTACATTTTTAAAACAACATAATGATTTGGCAATCAAAACGATGCATTCCACAGCTTTTCAAGCGGGATTGACTGCCAAAAATGCTAATGCGGAAACTCTCATCTTAGGACATTATTCCTCAAGGTATTCCGATAAAAAATTATTTTTAGATGAGGCACAAGAGGTTTTCCCGAACACACTTTTGAGCGAAGACGGAAAGAAGTTTGTTTTTCATAATTAATGAATGATAACAATGCAAGAAGATTTAAGCAAATACCGAAAAAGTTACGAAAAGCAGGAATTGTTGGAGGTAAATGTTCCTGATAATCCGATACAATTGTTCCAAACTTGGTTTTATGAAGTGGAGGAAAACGGCGGTGTTGAGGAAACTAACGCAATGTCTGTTTCTACCATCGGGTTGGACGGTTTTCCAAAAACGAGAGTTGTTCTCTTAAAAAAATACACTTACGAAGGATTCATTTTCTATACCAATTATTTGAGTGAAAAGGGCAAAGCGATTGCTCAGAATCCGAATATTTGTTTGTCTTTTTTTTGGGCAAGTATGGAACGACAAGTGATTATCAAGGGAGTAGCTGAAAAGCTGGCAGAAAATCTTTCCGATGGATATTTTGAATCCCGACCTTTGGGAAGCAAGCTCGGAGCATTGGTTTCTCCGCAAAGTGAGGTTATTCCGTCAAGGGAGTTTTTGGAAAATGAATTACAAAAATTGGAAGAAATATACACAGATGAAGTGCCTCGACCGAAACACTGGGGCGGATTTTTAGTCCGACCACAGTCTATTGAATTTTGGCAAGGACGTCCCAATCGCTTGCACGACCGCATCCGATACACGCTCACCGAAGATTACGACTGGAAAATAGAGCGTTTAGCACCTTAGGATAGTATTTTCCGAATTTTTACATAAAGAAAACGAGAAAAGTATCTTGAAAATTTGGTAGAATTAAAAAAAAATATTAACTTTGCACCCGCAAACTCGGATAGAGTGATTATGAATTGGCGAGGTAGCTCAGTTGGTTAGAGCGTTGGATTCATAACCCAAAGGTCACGGGTTCAAATCCCGTCTTCGCTACAAGGTTATAACTATTTGAAAAATACGCTTTTAGGCGTATTTTTTTATGTTGAATATTACCCATTTAATCCGTGCCGAGTATAAAAGCGAGTATAACCTTTGTTCGCTTGAACCTTACGATATGAAGCCTTACAAGAAGCCTCAAATATTCCCTAAAATCGTTTCGGAAAGTCCTTTGTCTGCTTTTTCAGATAAGCAAAAGCAGGAAATTATGGCTAAATACAAACGATGGTATGTTTACTATTATTTCCGAAATAAGGACGGGAAAATGGTAAAACAGCCATCAATCTACTACAAAATTAATCAGGAATACAAAGAGTTTGACGAACGTTACAAAGCCTTTCATCGGTTGCGAAACATCGTTGAAAAGTTGCTGAAAGACGGATTTTCTCCGTACGAAGGCGAAGATACAGAAAACAAATATACTTGCTCATCCGCATTAGATTACGTGCTTGAAATTAAAAAAAATATTGTCAAAGAAAGTACATTCAAGGAATACAAAAGCCGTGTAGAGCAGTTTAAAAAATACCTCAAAGCGAGAGGTTTGCACAACTCTAACATTGCGGATATTACCAAAAAAGACATCAACGACTATCTCAACTATGTGCTAATAAAATCCAGCCCGAGAAATCGAAACAATACTCTTACTGTATTGAGTGCTGTTTTCTCAACGTTGGAGGAAAACGAACTTATAGCCCACAATGTAACCGATAAAATTAAAAAGTTACAAGCCAAGCCCGAACGCAACAAAACTTATACAAAAACTCAAGAAAATGAAGTTTTTGCACTTATGCAACAAAAGGATAAGGATTTGCTTTTGTTTGTAAAGTTTGTATCCTATAACTTTTTGCGTCCCATTGAAGTATGTCGTTTGCAAGTGAAAGATATTGATTTTACAGACGCAACACTAAATGTTCGTGCAAAAAATAAATTAGTTAAAACCAAAATCATTCCTGAAATTCTGATGAAAGAAATTCAGCATTTCAGAGGATTGAACCCTGATTTTTATTTATTTGCTCCAAAAGGGGCAAATTATTGGACAACCAATGAAACTGACAAGAGAGATTATTGGAGTAAACGATTTAAAGACATCAAAGATGAATTAGGGCTGGGCAAAGATTATGGATTGTACTCATTCAGGCATACATTCATTACAAAGTTATATCGAGAACTCCGTACTCAATATGGGCAAATGGAAACTTATGATAAGTTGATGCTTATCACTGGACATTCAACACTTTTAGCTTTACAACAGTACTTACGTGATATTGATGCTGAACTTCCTGAAGATTATAGTCATCTATTCAAATAGTTTTGTATTAACGAATTGCATCGCAGTTGTAAAAAAGCCTTGAAAACTGATTCAAGGCTTTGTCGTTAATTTAAAAGTTCAAAAGTTAAGCAAAACATATTTGCTTTAAATCATCTGCCAACTTATGTAATCCATTTTGGATTTGCAAGGCTTTTTTTTCTGATAATTCAATATTTGTTCCGGATAATCTCCTTAAATGACTTGGATTTATTCCTAAATATTTCGCTAATTCACTTTTATTGAATAAGGAATAGTATTCAAAAAATGTATTCAAGTCCAAGTAATAAGCAATCTTTGCATTTCTTAATTCGGTAGCTTGTGTTGTATTTCCCTCCTCCTCTAAGTAATCTGCTTGTAAATCAAGTACTTCTTTGAAGTTTTCTTTTACTTCCTCAATAGTGTCTCCTGCAGTTGCAACACCTTTCAAATCTTCAGAATATGCAGAATATCCTGTTGCCGATTTCTCTAAAATTAATCTGATTTCCATAAGCGATAAATTCAAAGTTTAACTAATTTAAAGGGCAGGGCTTATTTAAGCCCTGCCTGTTTCAGAATAGACTGCTCTGTACCCTTCTTCAACTCTGTAGCTGGATGTCTTGGTAAAATCACAGTACCTGTTTTGGTCTCGTGTTTGTATAGAGAATGTTTTTTGCCTTCTCTATGCAGAAACCAACCATCTTCTTTTAAAAGACGTAACATTTCTGATACCTTCATTTTTATATGAACTTTAAATTAACACCGCAAATGTATGAAACATTTTTGTTTCTTGCAAATATTATGAAACATTTTTGTTTCTTTTTTTATTTCATTTTAATTCCGTGTAGCTTTATCTCGTCAAAAGATTGTTTCAAACTATTCATATCTTTACTCACTAATTATTTAGTCTCTTTTCTTTTTTTGTGTTAGATTCAAAAAAGTAAATTTAAGAAACATTTTTTTGTTTTTATTCATATATTTGCAAGGTTTACTTAGCAAGATTTTTTAATATAAACTCAATGAAAAAGCGAAGAAAAATATCTGTCCAACGGAAAAAGAAAAGTTCTTTGAGGAATGTTTTTCTGTTGCTTTTTTTGTTACTGCTTGGTGCTGGGATAGGAGGGGTTTTATATGTTAGGCATCATTATCCTGCACATTATCAGAAAATTATAAATAAGATATCCTCGAAGAAGAAAAATACAATATACGAAAGACAACGAATCGAACAGATAATAAACAGACATAAGGATAAAACTTTTGGTATAGACTTGTCTCATTATCAGGAGAAAGAAGATATTGTGTGGGATAGTCTTCATTTGAACAAAGGAGCAATTCGGTTGGAGTTTGCAATATTCCGAGCCACGATGGGGAACAACACAACCGATAAAAATTTTCCTTATTTTTGGAAAAAAGCAAAAAAACACAAATTGATACGTGGTGCGTACCATTATTATCGTCCCGATGAAGACCCTGTTTTACAGGCGAATTCTTACATCAAAGTTGTAAATCTCGAAAAGGGAGATTTTCTTCCGATTCTGGATGTGGAAAAACTTCCAAAACACAAAACAAAACAGCAATATTTGGAGGATATTCAAATATGGTTGGATATCGTTGAAAAAAAATATGGAGTAAAACCGATTATCTACACTTATATCAGCTTCTATGAAGATTATTTGTACGGAAAATTCAAAAAATATCCTCTTTGGATAGCAAATTATAACAACGTTCCCGTTCCAACATCTCTTTATTCTTGGAAAATGTGGCAATTTACTGAGAATGGAATCACTCCGGGTTCAAAAGTGAAGATAGACCTAAATATATACAACGGAAATCGGGAAAAAATGAAGGAAATTCTAATCTTTTAGCGTCAAAATGAATAAAAAAGAGCTCAGAAACCATTATATGCAGTTGCGGTCTGAAATTTCTCAGGCAGAACTTGATGAAAAAAGTCTGCAAATAGCCAATCAATTGCTGAAAATGCCCATTTGGGATTTCAAAACGTATCATATTTTCCTTCCAATACAGAAAATGCACGAGGTAAATACGGAATACATCTTAAATATTCTTTATGGAAAAGATAAAGATGTCATTCTGCCAAAAATGAACAAAGAAGAGAAATCATTAAGTCATTTTCTTCTGACAGAACAAACAATTTTGAAGAAAAATAGTTGGGGAATAGTGGAGCCACAAAACGGGTTTAAGGTTTCTCCTTCAGAAATAGATGTGATTTTTGTTCCTTTACTCGCTTACGACAGAAAAGGAAACAGAATAGGCTATGGTGGAGGGTATTACGACCGATTTCTTTGTGAATGCCACTCGAATTCACTCAAGATAGGTTTGTCTTTTTTTTCTCCGGAAGAAAAAATTGAAGATGTGTTTGAGTCTGATTTTCCGTTGGGTTATTGTGTTACTCCGCTTGAAATTTTCAAGTTCTGATTCAAGAAAAAATGATTATTTTTTAGGAAATGCTTTTTTGTGGAATATAATTAATAATCCCACTGCAACCGAAATAGCTGAGTCTGCTACATTGAAAACAGGTTCAAAAAAGCGAAACCTTTCTCCTCCCCAAAAAGGAAACCAATCGGGTAATTGAGTGTCTATCAGAGGGAAATAAAACATATCAACAACCTTTCCGTGAAGTAACGTCCCGTAAGGATTGTCCGAAAAAAGAGTTGCTACATTTCCGTAACTGTGGTCAAAAATAACTCCGTAAAAAACAGAATCAATGATATTGCCTAAAGCTCCGGCTAAGATTAAAGCAATCGAAACGATTAAAATATTAGGTTGTTTCTTTTTAACCGAATCAAAAAGCCAATATCCGATTCCGAAAACGGCAATAATCCTGAAAAGTGTCAGGAAAAGTTTTCCGTATTCTCCAGGGATTTTTGTTCCCCACGCAGCTCCTTCATTTTCAATGAATAGTATCTGAAACCAACTGAAAACCTCTACTTTTTCATTCAATACGAAGTTCGTTTTGATGTAGATTTTACTCCATTGATCAATAATCAGAATTACTAAAATGATAAGAAATGCGTGTTTTAATTTCATAATGTTTCTAAGCTTTTTGTGCGGGTTACAAAAATATGCCTTTTGTATGAAAACCCAAAATCTTTTTTGTAAAGGATTTATTCGGAAAGTCAATTATAAAATAAGAATCCCTCAATAATCATTGATTATCAAGGGACTTTGTTGTACCTGAGGAGGGAATCGAACCCTCACTCCGAAGAACACGAGTTTGAGTCGTGCGCGTCTACCAATTCCGCCACTCAGGCATCTCCTTCATTATTTCGGGTGCAAAGATACATAAGTTTTTTTTATATGCAAAAAAAAGTAGAGAAAAATACAAAAAATTATTTTTTAATTCATAAATTTGCACCCGCAAAGCGGAGATAAATCAATCATACACCTTAAATATATTATGGCATATATAGTACCAGAATCAAAAATTTTTGCTTGTACACAAAGTGTTGAGTTGGCAAAGAAAATTGCGGAGAAGTACGGAACTCATTTGGGGGAAGTTAAAATTTCGCGTTTTAGTGATGGAGAGTTTCAGCCTTCTTTTGAGGAGTCTGTGCGTGGGGCAAGGGTTTTTATTATTGGTTCAACTAATCCGAGTTGTGAAAACTTAATGGAAATGTTGTTGATGTTGGATGCCGCAAAAAGAGCTTCGGCACGTCACATTACGGCAGTGATGCCTTATTTCGGATGGGCTCGTCAGGATAGAAAAGACAAACCAAGAGTGCCAATTGCTGCGAAGTTAGTAGCAAATCTTTTGGAATCGGCTGGAGCTACGCGAATTATCACAATGGATCTGCACGCTGACCAGATTCAAGGTTTTTTTGAGCGTCCGGTTGATCATCTGTATGCCTCAACGATTTTCTTGCCTTATCTTCAAAGTTTAGGTCTTGAGAAATTGTGTATGGCTTCACCGGATATGGGAGGTTCAAAAAGAGCCTATGCTTACTCCAAATACTTGAACAGTGAGGTTGTAGTTTGCTATAAACAACGCAAGCAAGCTAACGTGATTGAAACTATGGAGTTAATCGGAGAGGTAGAGGGAAGAAATGTAGTTTTGGTTGACGATATGGTTGATACGGCAGGTACTTTGGTAAAAGCAGCCGAGTTAATGAAAGAACGAGGAGCCTTGAGTGTCAGAGCGGTAACAACTCACGCAATCCTAAGTGGAGGGGCTTATGAGCGTATCGAAAATTCACAATTGGAAGAGCTTATTGTTACGGATTCCATTCCGTTGAAAAGAGAATCTGAAAAAATTAAAGTGCTTAGCTGTGCAGATTTGTTTGCAGAAGTTATGCATAGAGTACACGAGAATACATCAATAAGTTCAAAATTTATAATGTAAAAAATCTTTATAGAAGTTTTATAAGTTTAGTTTTTTGAAATTTTTATAAATAAGAAAAGAATGTAGTTTTGTTTGAAGGCTACAAATTAGAAAAGTAAATAATTAAATAATTTTTATATGCAATCAATTACAATCAAAGGATCTCAAAGAGAAAGCGTGGGCAAAGCAGCGAGCAAAGCCTTACGTAATGCTGGACAGGTACCTTGCGTGTTATACGGAGGAGACAGTGTTCTGCATTTTTCAGCACCAGAAGCAGCTTTCAAAAGCATTGTTTACACTCCAAACGTGTACACTGCTGCGATTGAATTAGGAGGAAAGTCATATTCTGCTATTTTGCAAGACATTCAGTTTGACCCAGTTTCTGACAAAATCATTCACGTTGATTTTTACCAATTGCACGATGATAAAGAAATCACAATTGAAGTGCCAATCAAAATCACTGGAACTTCTCCGGGAGTTATGGCTGGTGGAATCTTGCGTATTGTTAACCGCAAGCTAAAAGTAAAAGCTCTTCCTGCGAAATTACCTGATTTTGTTACAGTTGATATTTCAGGAATGGAAATGGGTAACAAATTATATGTTACAAAATTATCACAAGAAGATTACAAAATTATGCATCCGGACAACACTGTTGTTTGCCAAGTGAGAATCTCACGTGCTGCGATGAAAGCTGCACAAGAGGCTGCAAAAGCAGAAAAAGGAGCAAAAAAGAAAAAATAACATTTCTTCATTTTAATAATCTTAGCCGTTTCTCTTTGGGGAGCGGCTTTTTTGTTTTATGCATTAATAAGTTTTTTCTTTTTGTTAATTAATTCTTACCTTTACCCCCTTAAAATAAGAAAAATGAGAATTTTTAAACGATTTATATTACCTGTAGTTCTGCCCATATTAGTGCTGATGGTTTTTTGGGCTTGTGAATCAGATGATTTGTGTGACCGTCCTGTGAATACGCCACGTTTAGTTGTTCGTTTTCACGATGTTAATGATGCTTCCAGCGTAAAACCTGTAAATAATATGATTGTTTATGGAAAGGACAGTAATCTGATTTTGACAAATGCCACAACCGATTCCATTGTTCTGCCTTTGAAAATAGAAGCTTTGAGTACGACTTTTGTTATGGTTAGCGATGCGGTTTACGATACGACGTCAAGCACTATTACTTCAGGAAATGTTGCTACGGTAACTTTTACTTATGGCGTTGAAGAAGAGTTTGTTAGCAAGGCTTGCGGGTTTAGGGTGGTTTATAACACACTCAAAGCTTCGGTGGAATCTTCTGATGATTCTTGGATAAAATCAGTTAATGTTAAAAATACAAATGTAAGAAATGAATCAAGTGCTCAAATACATCTTTATCATTAATTTCTTGTTTTTTCAATCTGTTTTATCTCAATCAGTTGCGGAAGAAAATAAGATTGAAACTCCTTCGTATAAACAGCGTTATGGATTGAGAGTGGGAATGGATATCAGCAAACCCATTCGGTCTTTTCTTGATAAGGATTATTCTGGAATTGAATTCGTGGGAGATTATCGTATCAACTATAAATATTACATTGGGGCAGAGCTCGGAATGGAGCAAAAAAACACCCAAGAGGATTATTTTTCATATAAAACAAAAGGTCAATTCATTCGTTTTGGGGTTGATTATAACACTTACGGGAATTGGTACGGAATGGAAAATATGATTTATGTGGGAGGAAGATATGGTTTCTCACTTTTTTCTCAAGAGCTTAATTCTTACACAATTCATAAAGATAATCAATACTGGACAGAAAATGTTGTTGGGAAAAATCCTGATTGGTTAAGGGTTTACGATGGGCGAACTGCACATTGGCTGGAGCTTGTTTTGGGAATGAAAGTTGAACTTTTGAAGAATTTTTTCGCAGGGGCGAGCGTTCGTTTAGGATTCTTGGTTGTGAATGCACAAGGTGATTTTCCAAATTATTGGATTCCAGGGTTTAATCGCGTTAGAGAAGGAAGCAGATTTGGAGCTACATATAATTACAGTTTGTCCTATTTAATTCCTTTGTACAGAAAAGAAAAGAAAAAGGAAGAGGTAGAAGATAGATAAAACTTATTCTTCAAGTTTTCAGAGGAGTATTCTAAATTTCTTTCCTAAAAACATCAAAAAATTGATTTAATTTTAATACATTTGCTGTTTCAAAAAATATATATATGATTAAGATTACACTACCAGACGGTTCAGTTAAAGAGTTTGCACAAGGAACAACACCTTACGAGGTTGCTTTGAGCATCAGTGAAGGGTTGGCAAGAAATGTATTATCAGCAAGTTATGACGGAAAAACCATTGAAACCACCACGCCTTTAACCACCGACGGAAGTCTAATTTTATACACGTGGAACGATATTGAAGGGAAGAAAATTTTCTGGCACTCGTCGGCTCACATTTTGGCTCAGGCTCTGGAAGAAACCTACCCCGATATTAAATTAACAATAGGTCCTGCCATTGATAACGGATTCTATTACGATGTTGATTTTGGAAAACATAGTTTTTCAGAGAAAGACATTCCTGAGATAGAGAAAAAAATGCTTGAAATTGCCAAAGGAAAACACTTGTTTTCAATGCGTTCGGTAAGCAAAAAGGAAGCGTTAGAATTTTACAAAGAAAATCCATACAAAACAGAACTTATTGAAAATCTGGAAGATGGTTCAATCACTTTCTGCGACCACAGCACGTTTACCGACCTTTGTCGTGGCGGACATTTGCCCAACACAGGCTTTGTCAAAGCCGTGAAAATCCTCAGCATTGCAGGGGCGTATTGGCGTGGCGATGAAAAAAACAAACAACTCACACGCGTTTACGGAATTTCTTTCCCGAAACAGAAAGATTTAACCGAATATTTGACTCTTTTGGAAGAAGCTAAAAAACGCGACCACAGGAAGTTAGGTAAGGAATTGGAGCTCTTTACTTTCTCAAATAAAGTGGGACAAGGGCTTCCACTTTGGCTTCCGAAAGGAGCGGCACTTCGCGAACGTTTGGAGCAATTCCTACGAAAAGCACAAAAACAAGCTGGTTATGAGCAAGTTGTATCGCCTCACATCGGGCATAAGGATTTGTACGTAACTTCGGGGCATTGGGAGAAATACGGAAAAGATAGCTTTCAGCCCATTGCAACGCCCAACGAAGGTGAGGAATATCTGTTGAAACCGATGAACTGCCCACACCATTGCGAAATTTACAATTCAAAACCTTGGAGTTACCGTGATTTGCCGAAACGTTTTGCCGAGTTTGGAACGGTGTATCGATACGAGCAAAGCGGTGAGCTTCACGGACTTACACGTGTTCGTTGCTTTACGCAAGACGATGCCCATATTTTCTGTACGCCCGAGCAGTTGGACGAGGAATTTAAAAACGTAATCGATTTGGTGCTTTACGTGTTCGGGTCGCTTGGTTTTGAGAATTTTACGGCACAAGTTTCGTTGCGAGACCCCGAAAACCCAGCTAAATATATCGGTTCGGACGAAAATTGGCAAAAAGCCGAACAGGCAATTATCAATGCCGCAAAAGAAAAAGGACTGAATTACGTGATAGAAACCGGAGAAGCAGCCTTTTACGGACCTAAATTGGATTTTATGGTAAAAGATGCTTTGGGCAGAAGTTGGCAACTCGGTACAATTCAGGTGGATTACAACCTGCCCGAGCGTTTCGATTTGTGGTACAAAGGTTCTGATAATGAATCGCATAGACCAGTAATGATTCATCGAGCTCCTTTCGGAAGTATGGAGCGTTTCGTAGCGATTTTATTGGAACACACCGCTGGAAATTTCCCACTTTGGTTAATGCCAAATCAGGCTATCATTCTTTCGTTGAGTGAAAAATATGAAAATTATGCTCAAAAAGTTTTGAAATTATTAGAAAATTTCGAAATTCGCACCCTGATTGACAATCGTAACGAAACCATCGGAAAGAAAATCCGCGAGGCAGAAACGCAAAAAATTCCGTTTATGCTGATTGTTGGCGAAAACGAAGAAAAAGAAGGAACGGTTTCTGTCAGAAAGCACGGAGGCGAGAGTTTAGGAAGCCTTCCAATTGCCGATTTTGCCAAAATTGTACAAGCAGAGATTGATAAAAGTATAAAGAAATTTAAGGAGTAGAAATTAGAAAAGTCAAAAAAGAAGATTCATATTTTTGGCTTTTGATTAATAAAAAGTTACTAATCAAAAAATAAATAGTTATTAATAAGAGAGTTAACACACAGGGTAGAGACGACAAACAACCTCACAGAATTAATAGAGATATTCGTGTTCCAGAGGTTCGTTTGGTAGGGGAGAATGTTGAAACAGGCATATATCCCACTCGTAAAGCATTGGAAATTGCAGAGGAACTTGAGTTGGATTTGGTTGAAATCTCGCCAAATGCAACGCCTCCTGTTTGTAAAGTGATTGATTATAAAAAATTCCTTTACGAGCAGAAAAAACGTGAGAAAGAAATTAAAGCAAAAGCTACTAAAGTGGTTATCAAGGAGATTCGTTTCGGACCTCAAACCGATGAGCACGATTATGAGTTTAAGAAAAAGCACGGCGAAAAATTTTTGAAAGAAGGCTCAAAAGTGAAAGCCTATGTGTTTTTCAAAGGAAGGTCTATCATCTATAAAGACCAAGGAGAAATTTTGTTGTTACGCTTAGCTACCGATTTGGAGGAGTTCGGCAAAGTGGAACAAATGCCAAAATTGGAAGGAAAAAGAATGACAATGTTCATTGCTCCCTTGCCTAAAAAGAAATAATTTGTATATTTGCACCCGCTTTTGCAGAGAAAGCAATTATAGAATAACGAAATAATATCAAAAAATTAGAAGCAAAATGCCAAAAATTAAAACTAAATCTGGGGCTAAGAAACGCTTTCAAGTTACAGGCTCAGGAAAAATTAAAAGAAAACACGCTTACAAAAGTCACATTTTGACAAAAAAATCGACAAAACGTAAGCTAAAATTAACACATACCACATTGGTTCACACCAATGATGAGGCGAGCATCAAACGTCAGTTAGGATTAAAATAATCGTAACGCTTTGTTGCAGGGGTATTTCAAAGCAGTAACGCTTTTAGCCCCAAAGGGAATTTAATAACCGTGGAGTGGGTTCAAAAAGCGTCAAAAACAGTAACAGACCACCTACTACAAAAATTTAAAAATTTATGCCAAGATCAGTAAACGCAGTAGCTCGTAGAGCTCGTAGAAAAAAAATAATGAAGCAAGCCAAAGGTTTCTTTGGTCGCAGAAAAAACGTTTGGACGGTAGCCAAGAATGCTGTTGAAAAAGCAATGCAGTACGCTTACAGAGACCGCCGTAATAAAAAGAGAACTTTCCGTGCACTTTGGATTGTGCGTATCAACGCGGGTGCAAGACTTCACGGATTGTCATACTCTCAGTTTATGGGCAAACTCAAAGCTAACAATATTGAACTTAACAGAAAAGTTTTGGCTGATTTAGCAATGAATCATCCAGAGGCTTTCAAAGCTATCGTTGAAAAAGTAAAATAAACGTTTAACAAAAGATATTATTTCGCTGAAAAAAATCCTGACAAACCGCTGTCGGGATTTTTTATTTTGGCAAAACGAATATATTTCTGTACCTTTGCTCCCCAAAATTCTGAATCGGAATGGCAAAAAAAAGAAAATATCAAGAGGAATGCGATTCCTACATTGGTGATGAGAACGAAATTATAGTTCCTTTTAGTGACGAAGTCGTTGAAGTTGCAGCCGAAGCACAATTGATTGATTTATCGGATGTTGAGGAAGTAAACCGCGTACTTTCCCGATTAGAAAAGACCGAACCGCTTTTTTTTGATTTGGCAAGTTTTGGCGAAGGCTCTACTTATTCTCAAAGTATCACACTTGCTTACTATATTAAAGTGCTTACCGAAGTTAGGAACTTTGACAAAGCCCTTTCCTTGGCGGAAATTGTGCTTCAAAACTTGGAATTAAGCCCTTGGAATCCCATTCCGATGGCACATAACCATATCGGAACTATTTTCTTTAAGAAAAAAGAATACGCCACGGCTATCACACATTATGATAGTGGATTAAAACCTTTTTTTGAACAAAACTGGGAGGCTGATTCAGAAGCAATGAACCTATATCTGTATAAAGCATTGTGTTTGCTATATTTAGGAAAGGAAAAGGAAGCTGTTGAATGTTTTCAATCAGCTGAAAAATATGATAAACCAGCTGAAAACCCAATGGAGGATTTTTCGAATAGTGTTTGGATTTATTTCTTCCTGAAAAAATATCACGAGAACAAAAACGACAACGTGGCTACTGAAAAATATCAGCAATTATTTGTTGCAAAACTAAAAAATAAAACTTTTGCACGTGTGAAATGGGAGCTGAACCATTTTCAAATCCCTGAAAAATACACAGATGAAGTTTTAAGCAATATAGAAAAATAAGATTTTGAAACTCCGAAAGGTACATAAAAGTTTCTTTACTTTCTGCTTGCTTTTCAGTATGTTGAAAGTAGCTTTTCCGATTGGTGAGTTCTTCCACGAACATCATTGCCATCATTCGGCGGAGGAAATGTGTGCCCACGCAACAGGGAAAGAATGCCATCACGAAGCACATTTTTCTCATTTCCATAAACATCATCACGATTGTATTTTTCATCAACTTCACACGTTTTTCATACAATCGTATTTCATTTATAACATACCTAATAAAGATATAGTTGTTGAGTTTTTCACAAGGAAAGACGAAACAACCAATATTGATGTTTATATTTCTACACGAGGACCTCCTTCTAAGATGATTTCGTAATAAATTGATAAATATTATGTCGTGATTTCGGCATAAATTTTCGTGCCTTTATGTGTACAATACATAGAGAGGTTACTTTATTATCCTTTTAAAAGAAATTAAATATGCGAAATATTTTTTGTCTTTTGATTTTCAGTGTGTATGGTTGCATTTACGGGCAGCAAACACTCCGACTGAAAATTGAAGATGAACAAAAACAACTGCTTGTTGGGGCAGTGATTCATTTTGCTGGGAAACACTACGTTTCAGATAGCCAAGGGAATGTCTCTGTTTCGAATTTAAAGAAGCAAACTTACTTACTTAAAGTCACTTATTTGGGATTTGAGGACTATCAAACGAAAATAGAAATCCCACAAGAGCAGCAGTTAGTAATTCAATTGAAAGAAAGTGTAAATCAATTGGACGAAACTGTCATTTATCAGCAAAGCAGAATGACATCTCGCAATAATGTTGCCTATGTTTTGGGAAAGAATGACTTACAAAAGAAATCGGGGGAGTCATTAGCGGAATTGCTTGCTTCGGTTCGGGGAGTGTCGATGATACAAAGCGGAGCCACTATCGCAAAACCGGTCATTCACGGGCTACATAGCAACCGAATTCTCATACTTAACAATGAAGTTCGGCAAGAAGGGCAACAATGGGGCTCAGATCACGCTCCTGAAATCGACCCTGCGATGGCAAATCGCATTGCTGTGGTGAAAGGTGCCGATGCTGTCCGCTATGGTTCCGATGCTTTGGGAGGAGTGGTGATTATTTCCCCAGACAAACTCCCTTATGGAGATGCTCTTCACGGAGAAGTTTCACCCTCTTTCGCATCTAACGGACGAAAAGCGGCAACTTCCGTAAAGCTCGAAACAGCTGTGCCAAACCTTCCGCAATGGGCGTGGAGAGTGCAGGCAAGTGCGAAACGTTCCGGCGATGTTCAGACAGCTGATTATCATCTGAATAATACGGCTCAGCAAGAAAAGAACTTTTCCGTTGCAACGGGCGTAGAAAAGGAGAAATGGGGCGTAGAGGCTTTTTATAGTCGGTACTACAATGAAACGGGAGTTTTCTACGGTTCGCATATTGGGAATTTAGATGACTTACTTGCCCGATTTGAAATCGGACGTCCGATAACAACATATCCCTTTTCCTATCAAATAGAGGCACCTAAGCAAGAGGTTACGCATCATCTGCTAAAGGTTAAGGGATTTGCGCGACTTCCTTTCGGAGGAAAGTTAACAGCTCAGTATGCTTTCCAAAACGATATCCGAAAAGAATTCAACGTTCGCCGATTGGAGAGAACTCGAATTCCGGCTTTGAATATGGAACTCTCAACTCATTTATTTGATGTTTCTTGGGAGAATCATTATGGCAGATGGAAGTCACAACTTGGCGTAAATAGCTCACATCAGGTCAATTATAATTCCCCTGGTACGGGAGTTGTGCCGGTGATTCCGAATTTTGCGTCTGTCGGTTACGGAGGTTTCGCCGTTCAGAAGTATGATGGAGGAGCGTGGGAGATAGAAGGCGGACTTCGTTACGATTATAAGTCGTTCAATGCCGATGGTTACGATGCTTTTTCGCAACGTTACGGCGGAAATCATTCGTTTCATAATGTAACGTACTCGGTTGGAGCAAACTATAATCCAAGTCGGCAATGGTCATTCACATCTAACGTTGGCGTTGCGTGGCGTTCGCCTCACGTGAGCGAATTGTATAGCAATGGGCTTCATCACGGGGCTGGAACGTACGACATCGGGGATGCAAATTTACAATCGGAGCGAGGGGCAAAATGGATTACGTCAGTGAGGTTCGAGCAGGAAAAATTCTTGATTAATGTGGATTTCTTTGCACAAATCATCAGGAATTATATTTACGATGCTCCGACCGGCGAGACCAAGACGCTTTTTTCGGGAGTATATCCGATTTTCCGTTATTCGCAAGCGGATGCTTTCTTCCGAGGGGTGGATTTAGAGGCAAGCTATCAGTTTCTTCCGCAATGGAAGTACGGGTTGCAGGGTTCGGTAGTGTATGCTAATGAGCTCAAAACGAAGCGATATTTCCCCTTTATTCCTTCGGAAAGAATCCAACAGGAGTTACATTGGGAATTGCCGAAGATAGGAATGCTTCACAATGTTTACCTTTCGGCGAGGCATAAGTTTGTTGCAAAACAATTGCGTTTCGACCCAAATCAGGAGTTGGTAGCCACGACGCCGAATGCGTATCATTTGTTCGATGTTGGGGGAGGTTTCCGCCTTCCGTTTGGGAAAACACAATCGATTGCGGTACATTTTTCCGTTGAGAATCTTTTTGATAGATTATATAAGGAATACACAAACCGTTTCCGATATTATGCTCACGACTTAGGGAGAAACGTGCAACTTCGATTGACATACAAGTTCTAAATGAAGAAAAGAATGAGTAATGTGGAGCGAACAATGAACAATGTAGAGTGAACAATGAGCAATGTAGAGTGAACAATGAGCAATGAAGAGTGAACAATGAGCAATGTTGGTCGAAATGTTTTTTATATCGGAAATAAAGTTTTCTATCTTGCGAAAGAGATTTCCTAAGTAGGGAAAACAATTTCCGATGTGAAGCAGACGATTTCTGATGTGAAGCAGACGGTTTCTGATGTGAAGCAAATGGTTTTCTGTATGAAGCAAGTTGTTTCTTTTAAAAGAAAAGATGATTTTAATGTAAAAAGGAATGTTTTTTAACTGAATAATGGTATTTCGGTAATAGAAACTTTCAAAACGAATTTAATAACAAATAAAAGTAAAATTAAATAATGAAAAACATAGTTAGATTTGGTTTTTTAATAACCATTTTAGTGGCTTTGATAGGTTGCTCTAAAGAACCTCCAGCACCTACTGATGAATCAATAGATAAGGGACACGAAAATCCAGATAGGGTAGAGTTTATCTTTACTAAAGTTATAAAGAATGGAGATGATTTTTCATTTACAGATGTTGTTCAAAAACGTATCTATCAGATGAATGGAGTCGCTGGAGTTCAACCACAAGGTGATGATATTGTATGGGAAGCTGGTACACATTACCATCTTGAAATTATATATTATAATAAGGCTGGTACACGTATGAATGGAGAGTTTGTAACTGCAGAAATGGCTCCGATACATCAGCATTTCTTTCTTTTGAAAGGAAAAAAGACTGAGCAGATGAATGCTATTGTAACTTACACTTACCGCGATACCAATCCTGAAAGCGGAATATTAGGTCAAAATGGAGTAACACTTCGTAAACGTAGTTGGGATAAAAACAATCCTGAAGCAATTGACCCGATAGGTCTGAAAGGTATTTTTTCAGTAAAGCAAGAAATTGGCAAGGTTGATTTGCAAGTTACCTTAGCTCACTTTTTGGGAGCAGAGCGTGGCTTCAACAAATTGAAAGACGGAGCTATTCAAAACTATAATGAACTGCCTTCAAGTAATTTTTTCTCGTCAGATGCTACAGTAATCATTCCAATAAATATCAATAAATAAAAATAATTAACAAAATAGAATAAAATATGAAACGTATAGTAAATAAAATAGTAGTTGCAGTAGGTTTAATTACCACTTTAGTAAGTTGTTCAAAAGATAATAATGAGGTGGTTACTCCTGATTTGAATCATCAAGAGCCCGAATTTCATAAGGTGGATTTCATTTTCACGGAAGGACATACTCACGGACTTTCATTTCACGGTGACCCCAAATATGAAGGAGTCAAATACTTGGTTAATCAGCAAAAAGTAACTTTTGAGTTTAAAGATAAAAAATGGGAGGCTTCAGGTGCAGATGTCATTCGTTGGAGACAGAGCTCTTATTATGGTTTAGAAATCGTTTATTATAATGAAAAAGGAGAGCGTATCAATAGCGAATATATTGAACACGCTAACTCACATCAGCATTTCTTTCAGTTTCAGGATGTAAAAACAATTAAAACAGGAGAGCTACCAGCTGATAATAACACAATAGCTTCTTATCTATACAGAGATACAAATCCTGAAAATAAGTATTATACCAAGGGCTCTGATGCACGTTTGTTAGATAATCCAGTAGGTTTGAAAGGATATTTTCACGTTAAACAGAATTATTTAACATTTAACTTAAAAGTTACATTAGCTCACTTCCTTTCAGGGAATAAGAAACAAGGTAAAAAGTATCTTGCTTATAATGAATTACCTTCACCAAATATTGCAGCAAGAGAGTTTGAAGTACAAATTCCAATTCGTATCTACAATGATCGTTTAGAAAAGGAGAGTGTTACATTACAAGATATGGCAGATGAGTTTAAAATAACTATTCAAGAAGCTGAAAAAGAGTTGGAAACAATAATTGAGGCAGATATAGACCCTGAGTCAAGTCAAGTTTGGATGTGATTTTTCAATTCGATTGGCTATAATAAAAAATCTATTCTAAGGAAATTCTTAGAATAGATTTTTTTTACTTTATACAATATTTCACTTCACATAATCAAAGCCAATATCGAAGCTGATGAAGATATTATATTGGAAGTTGACCCACACGGTGAAAGAGCAAGTCCTGTTTATATGTAATTCTTTAGATACTTGAACTTTATTTCGGGTAAACAATCAAAAATAAATTCCCTCAGAAAGTTTAAAAATACTTCTGGGGGAATTTTTTATTTCAGAAATTTGAAAATAAAAAAACTATCCTAAAGATTTCCTTGGGATAGTTTTTCTAAAATGATTAACCGATTAATGTTTATTTCACTTCATCAGGAAGTAAAATGAATTCAAATAATCTGTCTTCTTTAAGGTATTTGTTAGCAACTTTTTGAACTGATTTGATTGTCACTTTTTCCAACTCTTTCAAGACTTTATCCGGGTCTTCTACAGGTTTTTGTAGTTGATATCTATCCAAAATGTAACCTCCCCAGAAAGAATTTTCTTTTACGATAAGTTCCATTTGACGTTTTTGCTCAATTTTAAACTTATCCAAGTCCTCTTGTGTAGGTCCGTTCTTTTTGATTTTTTCAACTTCTTCCAAAGCAGACTTTATTAAAGATTGATATTTGTCAACAGCCGTTCCAAAAGCAATTTGAACTGTATATCTATCTTTCGGGAATTTGGAGTATGAAACATTTGCTCCTGTTCCGTACACTCCGCCTTCGTTTTCACGTAAACGCTCTAATAATCTGAAAGTTAGTACGCTTTCCAAAGCCTGCATATTGATGTTTTCCATATCATTGTATTTGTAGTCTCCGTTGTAAGAAAGAACTACAGATACTTTTTGCTCTTGACCTTTTTTGGTAGTGTGTTTGAATCCTTTTTTAGGTTCGTAAAGTCCTAAGTCTTTGCCTTTTTCCTTGCGTTTTAGATTAGGAAGAGCAGCCAAATAATTCTCTAAATAAGGTTTGATTTCATCTTCAGTGAATGAACCCGTAATCACAAAAGTAAAGTCCGAAGCATCAGCGAAACGCTCTTTGAAAATGCTTAAAGCACGGTTTTTGTCAATTTTTTTCAAGTTGGCTTCTGTGATAGGAGTACGGCGGATATTTCCGTTGTACAAACGTTTTAGCATATCTCTTCTGAAAACGAAATTAGGGTCATTTTCTTGGTTTGCCATAGATGAAATGCTTCGAGCGATGATGCTTTGGAAAATATCGTCATCAATTCGTGGCTCTGTAAAGAAACCGTAGATTAGCTCAAATGCCGTTTTAAGACCTTCTTTGTCGCTACGTCCGGAAACACCTTCGTTAAGTTCGCCTATGTAAGTACCAATTGATACGTTTTTGCCTGTCATATATTTTCTGAACTCAATAGAATTCAATTGACCTAATCCGCTGGCATTCACTAAAGTATTTGCGTGTGAAGCAGAGAAATAATCATTATCTCCGTACAATGAAGTTCCTCCTGGGCTGTATGAGCGAATCAATATTTGGTCATTTTTAAACGTTGTAGGCTTAAGAATTACTTTTACACCGTTGCTCAAAATCAATTCTTTAGCATTAACTTCTGTCAAATTTTTAGAAGAAACGATGCTTCCTTTTTGAGGCTGTTTTGTAAGTAAAGGCAAATCCGAAGTTTTGTCTTCATAAGCAGCGATATTTTCTGCTTCAACTTGAGAAATCCAGCTATTTACTTGACTTTCATTAGGTAATGAGTTTTTATCTTTTTCAGGAGCCATTATCAAAATATCACGATTGATATCAACGTAATATTGTTTTCCTAAAGCTTCTACTTCTTTCAGTGTAAGTGTAGGAAGTAATTTTTTAGTAAGCTGATAACTATCTTCGTTGCTCATAGCTGGCTCATCTTCAAGGTAGTAGTTAAGGTATCTATCTACATACTCTTCTGATTTTTTCTTGCTACGTTCAGTGTACGAAGTCTCGTTTGATTTTTGAATAATGGTAATTGCTCGGTCAAATTCTGTTTTTGTAAATCCGTGTTTTTGAACGCGTTCAAGCTCACGTACTAACGATTTGAAACCTCTTTCAAGTTCATTTGGTTTAGCTACCACTGTTGCTCCGTACATATCCAATCCGCCGAGGAAGCCACTGATGTTAGCATTCGCACTCAAGAAAGGAGCGTTAGCAGACTGAAGTATTTCGCCCAAACGAGCATTTAGCATTTGCCCGTAAACCGATCTCATAAGTAACTGACGATAATCTCCCACGGTTTTCGCTTTTGTTTCAGGGTGTTTTATCATAATCTGAGCTACTGTAGCTGTCATTTCAGGGTCAGTTACTGTCATAAACTGATTTTTGTTTAGCAAATCTACTTTGTAAACTTCTCTTTTCGGAGCGTTAGGCACGGTTTTCATATCAGAAAACAAGCGTTTAACTTCTTTTTCTATATGAGCTACATCGATATCACCTACTACAATAAGTGCTTGTAGGTCAGGTCTGTACCATTCTCTGTGGAATTTTCTTAGCTCTTCGTAAGGAGATTTTGTAACGACTTCCTCCGTTCCTATAGGAAGGCGATTCGCATAACGAGAACCATTGAAAAGCATTGGGAAATATTGGTCACGCATACGCTGAGAAGCTCCTCTTCCTCCTCGCATTTCTTCCATAATTACTCCTCTTTCTTTATCAATTTCTTCGGAAGTTAGCAAAGCTTCTTGAGCCCAGTCACGCATTACAAGTAATCCGTTTTTAAGTAATTCAGGGTCGTCAGAGGCAATTGGTAATTGATAAACCGTTTGGTCGAATCCGGTGTAAGCATTTAAATCTCCACCAAATCGAACTCCTGCTTTTTGTAAGTAATTAACTAATTCATTTTTAGGGAAATGCTTTAATCCGTTGAAGTTCATATGCTCCAAAAAGTGAGCCAATCCCAACTGAGATTCTGTTTCCAAGATGGAACCCACTTTAATAGCCAGATACATAGTAACTCTGTTCTTAGGTTCCACATTTTTACGAATAAAATACTGAAAACCATTGGATAAAGTGCCTGTTGTTACTTCATTATCAAAAGGTAAAGCCTTATCAAGGGATAAGGAATCTTTTGATATAACGGAAATTCCGCTATTTCTTTCCAAAGAGCTAGCTTCAACACTTTGGAAGAGCATTGTGCCTAAAAAAGCCAATGCTGCTGATTTTACAAACTTCTGCATACAATAAAATATTTAACTTAAATGTTTTGAGGCAAATGTAGGAATATAAAACAGATAATACAAATTTTAGACAGAGCTTTTTCAGAGGGTTTTTAAAATAAAAAAGTGTCTCTTTTTTGATAAGAGACACTCAGGTTTATGATTGAGAATTATTTTCTAAAATGAAAGCGTTAATCCTGCCAAATAATTGATTTCGGCTTGAGGGAAGTAAGCAGCTTTTCCGTCTTCGAAAGTTCCGTTAGCTACATATTTTGCATTCAAAATGTTGTTAGCGGTAACTGAAATCACTATTGATTTGCAGAATTTTAACGGATTCATTTCATAAGATAAATGCAAATTGTTAACGAAGTAAGATTTAAGTTTTGAGTTTTCTTCGTTGATATTGCTCATATATTGCTCTCCTACGTATTTGGTTAGTAAGGTTGCTCCAAAGCTTGGTATAGGCTTGAAAGTTAGTGAACTTCCTGCAACAAATTCAGGAGAGTACGAAAGTTTCGTATTTCCGATATTTACTGATTTTCCGTCTTTTATGGTGTGGAAATCAATGTTTTTATTTCTGCTGACAGATACATTTGGTTGCCAAATCCATTTGTCGGAAAGTAATAAAGTAGCATCTACTTCAAGTCCGGCTCTGTAGCTGTCTCCGCTGTTATCACGAATCGGATAACCTTTGTCATTCAAGCGACCGGTAAGCACCAATTGGTCTTTGTAAAGCATATAATACAAATTGGTGTTGATTTTCACTTTTGAAGTGTTATATCTCCATCCTAATTCAAAATCGTTCAATTTTTCAGGTCGAGGCACTCTTAGTGTTGTAGAAGGGTCTGTTTCTAATGCTTTTTTGTACTCTTTGTGTGCCGCTTTGTAATCGCTACGATTAGGTTCTTTGGTGGCTTTGGCATATGATAAGTAAAAATTATTATTTCCGTTTAAAGAAAAACTAACGCCTATTTTAGGATTGATGAAATTAAAAGCTTTGTCGGCTTTGTATTCATCGGCTTTGTAGTGAACATATCTGTATTGAATATCAGTAAATAAATCCCACTGAGGAGCAAATTTCCAAGTCATTTTAGCAAAAGCCGAACCATCTTTTTTGTATCCCCAACTTTCATCTACAATTTCTTGATAAGGTTTTGAAGCCTCTTCCGACCATACTCTTTCATCGAAATGCAACCCATCATATTTGTTGAATGCTCCTCCGAATATCAAATCAATGGTATTCTTTTTGAAGTTAGAAGAAAATGTAGCTCCGTAGAAATCGTTATCCAAAGCATAACGAGTGATTTGATGTTTGTCAAAATTTTCTCCGCCCCAAGTTTCGTACATTTCCCAGTAACCTTCGCCTTTTGTGTAATGAAGTGCCAGATTGGTTGTCCAATTCGTATTCCATTTTTCCACCCAATGCAATTGAGCGTGGTCTTGCTGATAGTTATCGGTTTCATTGTCGTAGAAACGAGTATTGCCATCAGCATCTTTATATTTTCCGGCAGGATTGTACTTTCTGTTCTTGTTCAAAGTAGCTTCGTCGATTCCCATCCAAGTAAGTTGCGTTTTTTCTTTTCCGCCGAAAACCAAACCTTTAATTAACGTATTTCCGTAAGAATAAGCTCCTTGCAAGAAATAGGATTTCAAGTCAGATGAAGCTCTGTCTCTGTATCCGTTAGAATTGATTTTTGAAAAACGGCCCGAAAGCTCAAAACGCTCATTGATTTTCCCAGTTGAGAGTTTCACCATATGCTTATGTGTGTTGTAACTTCCGTA
Organism: Capnocytophaga stomatis; assembly: GCF_002302635.1. Taxonomy (NCBI): domain Bacteria; kingdom Pseudomonadati; phylum Bacteroidota; class Flavobacteriia; order Flavobacteriales; family Flavobacteriaceae; genus Capnocytophaga; species Capnocytophaga stomatis. The sequence goes on along the minus strand of NZ_CP022387.1, from coordinate 832,353 downwards.
GAAATTTGCAATTTCGGCATACGGATTTTCCGAAACGGCATCGGTAAGGACGTTCAAACTCGCCCCGAAAGCACCAGTCCCATTGGTTGATGTTCCTACCCCACGTTGAAGCTGAATGTTCTCGGCAGAAGAAGCAAAATCGGAAAGATTGTACCAGAAAGTCCCTTGCGATTCCGAGTCGTTGTACGGAATACCGTTGATAGTCACGTTAGTACGATAAAGGTCACTTCCGCGAACTGAAAGATAAGTTGCTCCGAAGCCTGTTCCGTCTTCCGAATATGAAACTACGTTAGGCAAATGCCCCAAAAGCATCGGGATTTGTTGTCCTTGATTGCGTTTTGCAATTTCTGATTTGGAAAGATTAGAGTAAGTTACCGGAAGGGTTTGTTTTGCCCTTACTGCCGAAACCAAAACTTCATCTAATTTGATGGTTTCTTGTAGTGTAGAATCTTTTTCCGATTCGATGTTTTGAGCATAAGCCGAACTTATAAGGCTCATCGCTCCCATAAAAAATAATTTTTTCATCAGTAAAATGAAATTTTTACAAAATAAAAGAGGCAATTATTTTATGGAATGAATAAAAAAAGCCTGTTTCTGCTACCCAAAAAGCAAAAACAAGCCGATTATTATTGACTTCTTTTCCTTAGACTGCATTACCAGCCCAAGTTCTATGGGTATAATCTCAGCCACAAGTGCAGCACCCCTTTGAGACGGGCACAAAATTATAAAAAAAAGTCAAGATACAAAATAGATTTACGACAATCAATTAAGTAAAGTAGGCAGCTACGAAACCTAAAATAATTGTACCAAGCTTAATATGATTAAATTTATGATTTTCAGATGTTTCAAATAAAATAACCGATGAAATATGTAGGAAAATCCCGATAACTATTGCCGATATTTGAATGTGATAATTCCCTAATTGAGGAATGAATTCCGCTAACAGTGTCCCAAAAGGAGTCATTAAAGCAAATAATATTAAGAAAATAAAAGTTTTTTTGAATCCGATTCCAGAGTCTAAAAAGAAAATAGTCAGTACCATAGCTATGGGAAGGTGATGTATAAAAATTCCGTAAACCATATTGTGGTGATGGTGTAACGGAAATCCTTCCAAAATAGAGTGGATACTCAAACTGATAAAAAGTGACCAAGGAAATGCATTTTTAAGCTCAGAATGTGGATGGTGCATATGCCCGTGTTCGGCACCACGCGAAAAGAATTCTAACACTATTTGAAGTAAAATTCCAACAACAATCCATACGCCAATTTCTTTGCCCGAACTGTGATTGTGGTTGCAATGTTCGTCGTGGATGTGTTCTAACGAATGAAAAACTTCTGGAATAAGCGTAAAAACAGTCATTGCGAGCAAAAATGCCCCACTGAAAGCCAGTAATAATTTTATATTTCTTTGATTTTTCGGTTTGAAAATAAGTACAGTTGCAAATCCAAAAACGATGGATAGAAAAGGTAAAATATAATTCATTATTTTAGGTAAAATGATGTAAATAAGTTAGTTATTAAATATCTTTTTTATAAGTAGCACGTTTTGCGTAAACCACAGGCTGAAAGCTTTTCCAAAGTTGTTGAATAGCCAAATTGTCTTCCAGTTCAGGAGTTATTATGCATTTATTAATACCATTTCTCTCAAAAACAGGATGATAATAATCAAAAAGCAATGCGGGAATTCCTTTACTTTGATATTCAGGAGCCACCCCGATTAAGAAAAATTCAACCATATCGTGTTTCTTTTTTGCTTTTAACAGATGCCAAAATCCAAAAGGGAACAAACTTCCTTTGGCTTTTTGCAAAGCCTTTGCAAAAGAAGGAAGAACGATGGCAAAGCTGATTAATTTTCCTTCTTTATTTTCAATAAATCGAATATATTCAGGATTTATAAACGGAATGTATTTTTTCTTGAAATAATCCTTTTGGCGTTCATTAACAGGAACATAGGAGGATAATTTGGAATAACTTTCGTTGTACAAATCAAACATTGCATCCACGTACTTAAGCACTTCTTCCTTCGTATTTGCAGGAATAACACGAACTTCGTAACGTTTTCGGATTGCTTCAGCAGTTTTTCTGAATAATTCAGCATTTACGCTACTCAACAGGAAATAAGTTTCGATGTACCCCTTTTCTTTGGTCATTCCCAATTTTTCCAGATGCTCTTTGTAGTACGGAAGATTATACCAAGTTATTGTGCTGGCAATGTGGTCGTAACCTTCTGTCATAACCCCCACTTTATCCATATTGGAAAAGCCCATAGGTCCTTCCATATACTTTAGTTGATGTTCTCTGCCTTTTTCCGAAACTTTATCCAGCAGAGCTTTGGTAACATTCACATCGTCAATCATATCCAGCCATCCGAAGCGTATTTTAGCAATATTTTGGCGAATATCGTACTGGTTTATGATAGCAGCAACGCGACCTACAATTTCATTTTTTTTGTAAGCCAGATAAAAGAAAGCTTCTGCATTGTCAAAAGCAGGATTTTTTGTTTTATCGAAAGAAGCCAATTCCTCATCAATAAGAGGAGGAATCCAGTACGGATTATTTTTATATAAAGAGAAAGGAAATTTTACAAATTGTTTTAATTCTTTTTTAGAAAATATTTCTTTAACTAAAATATCAGCCATTTTTTCTTTTCTTTTTTGGGTTTTCTCTGTCTTCCTATTTTGGTAGGTTTTAATTTTTCTTCTTGTTGTGACTTAACAAATTTTTTGTGATTATCAATACGATATGAAAAACCGAGTAAGGCTGAATATCGTGAAGGAGTATTTTTCCAGCTTGCTCCTAAATCAACATTTACTTGAATGTCTTTTGTGAACAAGTAAGCACCTCCTAATCGTGTGATTTGGTCGCTATAATAACCACTTTGAATACCTTCCGATTCTACAAAAATGCTGAATCTGCCATTGTCCAAATTATGTGTTAATGTTAAAATGTAGCCCAATTCGGGATATTTACTTAAAAAACGATTTGCTATCAAATTCCCGACCAAAACCACACGAGATGAAGGCTGGCTTTGGAGCGAAACAACCACTTTTGGAGAAAGCCTGTCAACTTCTTCGTAAAAGTAACGTTTATTTGGCAAAAAATTCATTCCGGCGTAAATCCCCACAGCAGGAATTAGTTTTCTCCAATGAAAAGAATTGTTTGCTTTCCAACTGTAAATGTTGGGTTTATCATCTGTGTTAGGAGTGTAAATCAAGTATTTAGCTCCAATAGTGTTGTTTACAAAACCGAAATTGTTAGTTCTTTCATCAACAAAACGATAATAATGCACATTATCGTAAGCAGCTGTACCATTGAGCATTAACTCTAATCTGTCCGACAAAATGCCATATCTCACGGAATAATTTAGCCCCAAAATGGTCATATCGGTAAATATTTCCTTATGGTTACGTTGCTCAATCCACAAACCGCCCTCAAATTGCAAAACGCGTCCGCCAACCGAATAGGCACTTTGTGAGTTTCCAGGCAGGTTTGAGTTGATAATATCCGTATATTGCCCTCGTACTGAAAGAGGTAATGTGATGATTAACAATGTGATAAAAAGGCGATTCATATCAAAAGAAATTTAAGTGAAAAAGAAATACGATAATTAACGAAAAAATCAATATTTGCTAACTATTTCCCTTTTTTCAATCTGCAAAGATACTCTTATCTGTTTAAAAAACAATACTTTTTGTTTGAAAAAGATAAAATAATGGAATTTAAAATATTAATTTTCAGCAGAAATGATAAATCCATTTGCGGGAAGATTTTATAAATTTTGTTTTCGTATTGTCAATTGCTGATTATTTTTCCTATTTTTGCCCGAAACTTACAAAAAATGATTACAGAAGCTTCTTTATCAGGATTTATAAAAACTTTGTTTGTTATCCTTTTGGTTATCATTGGATTACGTGTTTTGATGCGAGTTTTAGCTCCGTATATGATGAAGTATTTCCTAAAAAAAGTGGAAAAGAAGATTGGAGAACAATTTCAACAAGCTCAAAATCAATATCAACAGAAAACCCAAGAAAATCAAACGATAAACGACAATAACGCTCAATCAAAGAACCCACAATCAAGAAAGAAAGTGGGTGATTATATTGATTATGAGGAAGTTGATTAATCTTGCAGATTAACAAACTCAGCTTCAAAGAGTTCCTGAAAATATTTGGTAATTTTTTCTTTCACTTCATCAATCGGAACTTCTTTTTTTCCGAGCTCTACATTAAGAGAGGTTACAGCTTTACCACGAATGCCACACGGAATAATGTTGTCAAAATAACCTAAATCGGCATTGACATTAAATGCAAATCCGTGCATCGTAACCCAGCGAGAGCTTCTTACTCCCATTGCACAAATTTTTCTTGCGAAAGGTGTGCCTACATCAATCCAAACGCCCGTTTCTCCTTGACTGCGAGTGGCTTCTATGCCGTAATCTTTTAAAGTCAGGATAATAGTTTCTTCTAAAAGGCGAAGATATTTGTGGATATCTGTGAAAAAATTATCCAAATCTAGAATTGGGTAACCGACAATTTGCCCCGGACCGTGGTACGTAATATCGCCTCCTCTGTTGATTTTGTAAAACTTCGCACCCTTTTTCTCAAGCGTTTTTTCATCAACTAACAGATTGGAAATATCGCCACTTTTTCCCAAAGTGTACACGTGCGGATGTTCTACAAAAAGGAAATAATTAGATGTCGGAACTTGAATGTTTTCAGCTCTGTTTTTTCGTTTTGTTTCTATAATTGACTCAAAAAGAGTTTCTTGGTAATCCCAAGTTTCTTTGTAATCTTTATTGCCTAAATCTTTAAAAAGAATTTTTTTGTTCATTTTTTTAATTTTTAAGAGAATAAATTCCAAGAAATTCCCAATCGTAAAATTAAATCACGATAAGGTTGCTGAGGTGCAGAATAATAATTGTAATATTGTTTGCCAAATATCGTATCCATTATAAACGGATTGAAATGTTCTATTGAAAAATATATTCGCATAGTTCGCACTTTTGCATTTAAGAAGAAATCAAACATCGGGAAACCTCCTGTTTTTTGCGTGTTTTGTGCCTCAAATTCAGCTAATAACGGATTGTATCGGTTTGAATAATATTTCGTGAAATAATTAAAACCAATGCCTGTTTGCAAATACATTGCTTTGTCAAATAAATCCGATGCGAAATAAAACGTATTTCGTGTAACAAAAGTAGGCACGTTTAATATTTGCTGATTATCTTGTGCTACACGTTGGAAAAGCAAAGTATTATCCAATCGGAATTTCCCCAAGGCAAATTCTTTTTGAAGTTTGAGTTTCAAATATTGAATATTTCCTGAATATTGTGAAGGAAGCGATTGAGCTCTTTTGTCTTCAACATCAGTATTTTGAACCTGAAAAAATGTATAATTTTTTATATTTGAAATACTTGCCGATGCGTTTCCCCATTGCGTTTTTAACTCTCCGAAAATTGTCTGAACTTGCTCTTTATCAAAGCGGTCGTAGTTGTTCCAATTGTAATTTTTGTAGTCACTTTGGTAAAGTAAAAAATTGAAATTTGGCAAGGAAGAATGCAAACTGACTCCAGCCAGAATCCTATTTTTCTCATCAAAATTATACGAGAGTTTTCCGTTTAATTTCGTTCCGGTTATTTTTCCGATAAAAGTTTGCTCTCCTTCCGCATCGATTGAAAAGCCACCTACTTTTTTGTTCCATTGAAGGGCTAAACTCAGGTCAGTGTCTTTGATTTGATGTCGTTGCAATTCGCCGGAAATATAGAAAGCATTTCGGAAAAAATAATTATAAAAATAGGCATTTCCGTACACAAATGTTTTTCCGAGATAAGGCAATTCAAGCTCGGCACCTACTGTGTTTGTCATTTTTTGAAGTTGCATTCGGTCGCTGATATCTTTTGTTACAAAAGCATCTCCAAAGAATTGATTTACATTACTTTGGTTGAATTTATAGTATTCTGTTTCGTATAAAAACCTATGACGGAAACGAATTTGTTTGTAAGAAGCCAAAGAATCTTTGTTTCGTAAAAAAGCATAATCGTGCTGAAAAAAGTAGCGTTTGCTTTCACGTAAATTTTCAGCATCTGGAAGGAAAATATCTATTACAGCTCTGTTTTTGAACTGTTTATCTCCTGACTCAAATTGTTCTACAGAAGTAATTCCTCCGTTTTCTTGACTTTCAATATCGTGACCCGCATAATGAGCAAAAAGAGTATATTTTTTATTTGGGGAAACATAGGAAAATCCTAATCTTAGGTTTCCGTTACTTGCCAAAATTCGTTGGTATTTTCCTAATGAACGAAGCCCTTTATAACCTACAAAAATATTTAGAGTTGGTTTTAAATTTACTGAAAATAAGACGTTTACCATTTGTCCTTGTTCCATTCCCGTTTTGTAAGTGATATCGGTGAGGGGAGTAGGCGATAGGTAATATTTAACCTCCTCAGGTGTCAGATAAAATTGCTTTTTGGCTTCTGCTCCCATTGAAGAAAGATAATCCAAGTTTTGGAAATCATATTCCATAGCATTGTAAGGTTGCCCCATATTTGAAAAAGGCATTTTCCCAAACATATCTTTTTCCCAAGCATTACTCTTATAAAATTTTTGAATAGTAAGCGAGGTGTCAATCGCCGTTGTATCACGCAGATAAGAGATTGTTTTATAATCGTTTGCCGTAAAAGTAATGCTGTCCTTTTTCTTTTTAGGACGCATCGATTTAAAATTGATTCCTCCTTTTTTAGGTGCGTCATCCTCTTGTGCCACCACTAATATGGGGAACAATAAGAATAATAGGGAGAAATATTTTATGAATATTTTCATATGGATTTTGCTATTCGTTTGATTTTGAACAGTTTTTAATTTATTGCCAGATTAAAAGAGTGTTCCTTGAGTATTCGGATTTATTTTTCCTAAATGTTTGTAAGCCAGCTCGGTAACTTCTCTTCCGCGTGGCGTTCTGACGATGAATCCTTCTTGAATTAGGAAAGGTTCATAGACTTCTTCAATGGTTTCGGCACTTTCGGAAACAGCCGTGGCGAGAGTGGTAATCCCCACAGGGCCACCTTTGAATTTGTCAATGAGCGTTGCCAGAATTTTATTATCCATTTCGTCCAATCCGTGTGCGTCCACATTGAGGGCTTTTAATCCGAATTGCGTGATTTTTATGTCAATTTTTCCATCTCCTTTGATTTGTGCAAAATCCCGAATTCGTCGCAACAAAGCATTGGCAATACGAGGAGTTCCTCGGCTGCGGCTGGCAAGTTCTATGGCGGCTTCCATCGAGATGGGAACTTTCAAAATAGAGGCACTTCTTTGCACGATGTCAGCAAGTAATTCCGTTGAATAATATTGCAGACGACTTTGAATGCCGAACCTTGCTCGCATCGGTGCGGTTAGCAATCCTGAACGAGTTGTGGCACCAATTAATGTAAACGGATTTAGGTTGATTTGAACTGTTCTTGCATTTGGCCCCGATTCAATCATTATATCTATTTTATAATCCTCCATCGCCGAATATAAATACTCTTCAACTACAGGACTTAATCGGTGAATTTCATCAATGAACAACACATCTCGTTCTTCCAAATTAGTGAGCAAGCCAGCCAAATCTCCTGGTTTATCAAGCACAGGGCCGGAGGTTATTTTGATGCCAACCCCTAATTCGTTTGCTAAAATATGGGCAAGCGTTGTTTTTCCTAATCCGGGAGGTCCGTGAAAAAGCGTGTGATCAAGAGCCTCGCCACGCATATTTGCAGCTTTTACAAATATTTTAAGGTTCTCCAAAACAGCTTCTTGTCCCGCAAAATCATCGAATGACAGCGGACGCAAAGCTCTTTCTATATCAAGCTCTTGAGCGGAATAATTCTCTTTATTTGGGTCTAAATTTTTATTCACTTTTTGTCGGTAATTCAAAAATTTGAATGTGTTTATTCAAAGCTACAAAGATATTATATATTATGGGATATACAAAATATCAATTATTATTATCTTTTTTATTATTTTTGCAGATAATTTTACAGAAAAGATGAGTATATTTAAAGATTTAGAATCAAAAATTGTTTTTATTTGCAAGAATGAGGCAGATTCGCGAGATACAAAAATGCAAAAAATTTGTGATTTACTTCAGTCAGAAGTCTCTCACTATAATTGGGTTGGGTTTTACTTTGCCAATCACGAAAGCAAAACCTTACATTTGGGAGCCTTTGCTGGCGAACCCACTGACCACACGGTAATTCCTTTTGGTAAAGGCATTTGCGGACAAGTAGCCGTTTCAAATCAAAATTTTGTAGTTCCTGATGTAAAAGCTCAAGATAATTACATCGCTTGCAGCATTACCGTAAAATCCGAAATTGTTGTTCCTCTGTTTGTTAACGGAATAAATATCGGACAAATTGATATTGATTCACATACGTTAAATCCTTTTACTAAAGAAGATGAATCCTTCTTGGAGTTTGTAAATCAGGAAGTTTCCAAATTGTTTAGCTGAAAAACAAAGCCTTGAAAACTAATCTTCAAGGCTTTTTTATTTAAAAATAGATAAATGAATTTTTTATTGATTTTGAGCATTTTGCAATATTTCTTCATATTGTCGCATAATTTCACTCCAATCTGTTGTGAAAAGGCTATAAAGTATCCATAAAAATACCAAAATGTTAATACCTAAAGCAACAAAAGCTACTATTCTGGCTGTTTTAAGCTCATCGTATCCTGTGTAAGCAGAAGGGTTTTTCTGATACTGACTTACTCTATTTGATGCAATTACAACGGCAATGATGGAAGGGATAATTCCTACACAACAACAAAGCGAAAAAACAGCTCCTAAAATCGCCAAAACGTAAATTAAGGTTGTACTGATAGACTTTTTAAAATCAGAAGGTTGCCCAAAGTTTAAATTGAATGTGTCATTTGTTTCCATAAAAACAGAATTAAATTTGTTAAATATTTTGCAAAATTATTTAATTTATTTTTAATTTCCAATACACAACCGATAATTTCTTTGAAAGGCGATATGTTTTATAATTTGCTGATATATAATACTTTTTAAATGAAGTGAAAAATTATGTGATATGATTAATTTGATAATCAGATGTTTATCCAGTTTTTTAATATTGTTTTACCAAGCGGAGTTAAAACCGACTCGGGGTGATATTGCACGCCTCGCACATCATATTTTTTATGACGGAGAGACATAATTTCTCCGTTTTCATCTACTGAGGTAATTATCAAATCTTCAGGTAATGGATTTTGCACCACCCACGAATGGTAACGACCTACTTCAAATTCCTTTGGCATATTTTTGAAAAGAATATCATCCTCAACAATAGTGATGGGAGTTGCTACACCGTGGTGAACCTTTTCAAGATTAGTGAGCTTACCTCCAAAAACTTCTCCAATGGCTTGCTGACCCAAACATACGCCTAAAATACTTTTTGTAGGAGCAAACTTTTCAATGATTTGTTTCATTAATCCAGCCTCGTCAGGAACGCCAGGACCTGGTGAAAGCAATATTTTGTGATAATTCTCAACCTCATCCAACGTGACTTCGTCATTACGCTTTACAATCACTTTGCAATCCAATTCCTCCAAATAATGAACCAAATTGAAAACAAAACTATCGTAATTGTCGATTACCAGTACTTCCATTTAACTTTTACCTAATTAAATGATACAAAAAAATGTTTCGTAAAATGAAACATTTTCTGCCAAAAAACATCTTTTTTGAAAAATATGAAAGAAAATTTTTATAAACTTACGCCTTTGAGGTTAATGATTTAAAGAATACAAAACCAAACCCTAAAGTTAGCATACAATGGAAAGGAAACATCCCGAAATCATTCAGCCTCACAGCACTATAAAGCCCAAAAATGAAATAAACCATCAACATAAATTCAAAAATCATATTTGGGGAAAGCTTCGTGTTGATGTACTTGTTATTTTTCCAACTATCAGATAATGCACTGATATTGAATTTTGGTGTACGTACAAACTCACTTTTTTTGCCTGTGTGACCTTCCAAAACGGCAATCGTATTGTGAAAAGAAAAGCCCAAAGCCACAGAAAAGAATGTGAAAAATAACTTCACATAATCAAGAAAATCATCAAATGTTTTACCTTGTAAGTTTTTGTAAGTTACCCAGTAACAGACAAATAGGATAACCGTACTGATGATAAAGAAGCTCGTCACCTCGAAAACCCAGTCCATATGCCCATATGTGTTTTTGATATAAAGCATTGGAACACTTAGTATTGAAACAATAAAAACCCACAAGAACATCGAGCTATTCAGAAGATGCATTACTCCGTGGAATTTTGTTTTCCAGCCGATATTCTTTGCAGAAAGCACCCTTGATACCGATTTTCTGAAGTTTTCAGCTCCTCCTTTATTCCAACGGAATTGCTGTGAACGTGCTGCCGAAATTACCACAGGCAATTCTGCAGGAGTTTCAACATCTTCTAAGTATTTGAATTTCCAGTTTTTAAGCTGAGCTCGGTAACTCAAATCCAAATCCTCGGTTAAAGTGTCGCCTTCCCAATTTCCTGCGTCATAAATACATTCTTTTCGCCAAATGCCCGCAGTTCCGTTGAAGTTGATAAAATGCCCTTTTGAACTACGTCCAACCTGCTCCAAAGTGAAGTGAACATCCAAAGCAAGTGCTTGTATTTTTGTTAGGATTGAATAATCACGATTTAAATGCCCCCAACGAGTTTGCACCACGCCAATTTCAGGGTCTTTGAAGTAAATCACTGTTTTTTTGAGCCAATCGGGCTGAGGCATAAAATCCGCATCGAAAATGGCAATAAAATCTCCTTTTGCGATAGCTGTACCTTCTTTTAAAGCTCCGGCTTTGAATCCTTTACGGTCTTCTCTGCGGATATGTTGGATGTCTAAACCTGTTTTTTGCAAATTTTGGATTATTTCAGCCGTTTCGGCAACAGATTCATCTGTGGAATCGTCCAAAACCTGAATTTCCAGTTTATTTTTTGGGTATTCCAATTTTGCAATGTTCTCCAACAAACGCTTCACTACATACTTTTCATTGTAAAGAGGTAGCTGAATGGTAACGTAAGGAATTTCTCTGGGGTCAAGCAAATTAAACTTGGGTGCTTCGTTGTTTTGCTTTCTGTGTTTCAAGTAATTATAAAGTAAATTCAACATTGAAAGGCTGTACAGAAAAATAAGAAGCAACGCCAAACAGTAAATTGTGATAATAATGTAGTTGATTATCATTCCCATATTAGATTTATCTGAAAGAATATTCGGCAAAGATATGGTATTTTTTTTACCTCGAAATAAATTAACGTTTATTTTTTTTGAATTAAAAATATTTTGAAGTTAATTGTTTGATTTTTAGTTGATTAAAAAGTAGTGTTTTTGAAATTTTATTTTTGTAAAATCCCGAAATTAAGCAAATTTTGAGCGAATAAAAAGGCCGAAAGTATGTAGCTGATTTTATTGCACAATTCGCAGAAATGATTACTTTTGCACCCCAAAATAATCTTAATATATTAGGTGAACAAATCCTATTTTATACAAGCCTTTTTAATAATTTTACTTGCAGCACTATTTTTTATAGGGTTCAAGAACGTATTGCCCAAACGGATTTTTCCTGAAACTTCAAACCTTACAGAAAATGTAATTGTTGATAGCTTAATGCTTGAAGCAATATCTGATTCTGAGGAAGTTGAGCTGGTTGAGGAACAAATTTCGGATACCATTACTTTTGCAGAAAATAGTGATTTTCTCAGTACATTTTTTAAAAAACTTCAAGAACTTGAGGAGTCAGGAAAGGGAAGCGTCCGCATTGGTTACTTTGGAGATTCTATGACGGATGGAGACCTTATTGTGCAAGATTTGCGACAACTTTTTCAAGATGTTTATGGCGGCTTAGGCGTTGGTTTTGTGTCGATTACTTCCGAGTCAGCGGCTACAAGAGGTAGCGTTAGGCATTCGTATTCTAACAATTGGAGAACGCAATCTTTTGTAAACGTGAAAAATCCTCAGCGTCCTTTTGGAGTGAGCGGAAGGGTTTCGTTTGTAAAAGATTCAACGGCAGTCACTTGGCTTGAGTACAAAGCTTCAGGGCAAAAACACGTTACCGAGATTTATTCGCCTGTGTTGTTCTACGGAAGTTCCGAAAATAAGAAGGCTTCCGTTGAAATTTCGTATAGCGGAGATACAACCAAAGTGGTAAAACCTCTTGTTACGGATAAGAAACTTAATGCTTTAAATCTTTCTGATAAGAATGTTAAAGGTTTGAAAATTAGGTTTATAGAATCGGATTCCATTCCTTTTTACGGAATTAATTCAGGTGATAAAAAAGGAGTACATATTGATAATTTTTCAAGCAGAGGAAATTCAGGATTGCCTTTATCGCTCCTAAACGCTTCCTTGATGCAGGAATTTGAGAAACATTTGGGTAGCTACGATTTGATAGTCCTTCACTTTGGAGCTAATGTTTTGAATTACGGAAAGTTAGATTATTCTTGGTATGTAAGAGGAATGAGCAAGGTAGTTAATCAAATTAAGGTTTGCTTCCCGAAAGCTTCCGTGTTGATTGTATCTTCTGCCGATAAATCAACCAAATATGAAATGGAAATGAAAACCGATTTGGCTGTTGCTCCGTTAGTTGAGGCACAACAAAAATACGCTGAAGAAACTCAGTCAGGATTTATCAATCTGTACGAACTTATGGGCGGAAATGGTTCAATGGTGAAATGGGTAGAAGCAGAACCTTCATTGGCGACGAAGGATTATACACATTTCAATATCCGAGGGTCTAAAAAAGTAGCCGAATTGATTTACAATGAGTTAATGGGAAAATATCAGCGGTTTAAAGAAACTAAGCAGTCAAAAAATATCAAAGCAGAAACAGTTATAGAAGAATTTGAAGAAAAAATAGATACTACAGAAATCAAAAAAGACTCAATTATCTTGAAGGATACAATTGAGGTGAAAACAGATAGTATTTTAGTTCCGGAAGAAAAAGAAATTGAAATAGTGGAATAAAAATTGCTATGAAACAATTCTTGAATTAAAAGGATTGTTTTTCAATTAAAAAACACAAAGATGAATATAGGTATAAAAAGTATAAAAATAATTGGCTCAATAGTTTTACTAATTGTAACTATATCTCTGTATTTCAGAGTTTTTTGCAAAGTTTTTTACACAGAAACCGATACAACTACGCAGGTTGATTTTGCTGTGTCCAACACTATCCAAACGGATATGTCGTATCATCAGTTGGCGTTACTTGATCAGGATTTTATGGAGAAAGATACGCTTCGTTCTCCTTCGGAAAATCAAAATTTCTATAATTTTGAAACGTTAAAACCTTTTTTTGAAAAACTTGCGGCTTTAGAAACATTTAATGACCGTAAATTGAATATCGTACACATCGGAGACTCTCATATTCAAGCAGATGCGATGACAAATCTGATACGACAACGGTTTCAGCAACAGTTCGGAAATGCAGGATTGGGCTTTGTTTTTCCTTATTCGTTAATGCGTACCAATGGCGGTCGGAATGTTCGTTTTTCGTCAAATGTGCCTTGGGAGAACAAAAAAATAACTGAAATTAGGAAGTTCGGCGATGTGGGACTTTCGGGATATTCCTTCACGACTCAAAAAAGTAATTTTTTAATTGAATTGGAGCTGAAAAATAAGGATTATAGCTTCAATACGCTGAAAATCATTACTCCGGCTAATCAAAGAATGTTTGAACTGGCAACCAATAAAGGAGCGATATCTCTTAAGCCAACTCAACCCAAAACAATTTCTCACAAGGTTAAAAAAGGAGAAACTCTTTACGCCATATCCAGAAAATACAAAACAACGGTAGCAAAAATTCAATCCAACAATAAGTTGAAAAACAACAAGATAAGAGTTGGTCAAACTTTGAAAATTCCTACTTCTCAAATGGAATCAAAGCCTGTGGATTTGTCAAATTTTAATATTTTGAGCAATACCACTCCGCCGTTGTTTAGTTACTATATGTATGAAAATCTGGATATTTCAGATAAGATTTACCTGACTCCCAATCCTAAAAGTAATAATTTTGAGCTGAACGGCATTGTGTTGGAAAATGACCAATGTGGAGTAATTTATCATAACATTGGTGTGAATGGAGCTCACATTTCGGATTATAATAAATCACAGTTGTTTTTTGAACAGCTAAAGGCTTTAGAACCGGATTTAATCATCATTTCTTTAGGAACGAATGAAAGTTTTGGGAGATTATCCGCTTCGGAGTTTTATTCTCAAACAGAGCGTTTTATAGATTTGATTCGAGCTAATTACGGACAATCTCCGATGATTTTGACGTCGCCTCCGCCATCACTTCTAAAGAAACAAAATCCGAATCCATTACTTAAAGAATATGCAAATATTTTGATAAATAATTCTGTGTCAAAAAATTATGCTGTTTTTGATTTATATCAAGCCATTGGAGGAAAAGATTCGATGGAACGATTGATAAATCTTAACCTAATTGCCAAAGACAGAATTCATTACACAAGAAATGGTTATGAAGAGCAGGGAACGCTGTTTTTTGAGTCACTGATGAATAATTACGAAAATTCAAAAATAGCAAACTAATTGATTATTAGTGTAAATAACAGATAAAAACGAACTAAAAACATTGAATATAACAAATCTACAAAATTGGTTTTTTGAACATTTGAATTTTACTTCCGAGCAAGTAAAAAGCTGGTTTACTTATGACCCGAATAATCCGTTACTTTTTAATAGTGGTTTGTTTTTGGGAATGTTTTTGGTTTTCTATTTGGTGTACATCATAACCAAAAAGCATTCGCATTTCCGTACGGTTTATGTGATTTTATTTTCATTGTTTTTTTACTATAAAGCGGGCGGAAACTATTTCGTTTTGTTAGTAATTTCATCCATATTGGATTACTTTTTTGCAGGGCAAATTCATAAAAGTGAAAATCCTCATAAACGGAAAATATTTCTGATAATCAGTATGGTAGCTAATCTTGGATTGTTAGGATATTTTAAATACACTAACTTCCTGATAGATAGCTTTAACAATCTGTTTGAAGGAAGTTTGGCGTTTCAGGATATTATTCTCCCGATAGGAATTTCGTTCTATACTTTCCAAACGATGAGCTACACAATTGATGTTTATCGTCGGGAAATTGAGCCGGCAAAATCGTTTTTGGATTTCACATTCTTTGTGTGTTTTTTTCCTCAGCTTGTTGCAGGGCCAATTGTTCGTGCAAAAGAATTTATTCCTCAGATTTACAAAAAGATAGAACTTACAAAACAAGAAACCTCTTTGGCATTATTTCTCATTATTGGAGGTTTGCTAAAGAAAGCTGTAATTTCGGATTATATTTCGTTAAACTTTGTTGATAGAGTTTTTGAATCGCCAAATAGCTACACTTCTTTTGAGAATTTGATGGCTGTTTATGGATATTCTTTGCAAATTTATTGTGATTTTTCAGGATATTCCGATATGGCGATAGGTTTGGCTTTGCTGATGGGCTTTACTTTGCCAACTAACTTCCGAACGCCGTATCAATCGCAAAACATCACAGAATTTTGGCGTAGATGGCATATTTCGCTTTCTGCTTGGCTGAAGGATTACCTGTATATTTCGGTGGGAGGAAACAGAAAAGGTACTTTTTTAGGATATTTCTTTCCGGTTTTGTTTTTTGGTTCTACGCTGATATGGGGATTTTCCCAGCTTAAGCATAGCAAAATTCCGCTGATTATTGCTGGGGCAAGCGTTCTCATTTTTATCTTTACGTTACTGATTTCCAGAAATAAGAAAAAAACAGTGTATTCCAATTTTAATCAGATGACTACGATGCTACTCGGAGGTTTGTGGCACGGAGCGAGTTTGCGTTTTATTGTTTGGGGAGCTTTGCACGGATTGGCATTGGCTATTCATAAAACATTTGTTGAGTTTTTTTCGAATAAAAAATCAATTGAGAACAAAGAAACTAACTGGTTTTCAAGAATATTTTTTACTTTTCTAACATTTCATTTTGTGGCTTTTTGTTGGATATTTTTCCGCTCGAAGGACTTTGGAATTGCTATGGATGTGATTAATAACATAGGAAGTCTTACTTTTGATTGGCATCAATGGCTTGTAATTGCCGAAGGTTACAGAAATGTATTTTTGCTTCTGTTTATTGGCTTTGTGTGGCATTTTTTTCCGCAAAGCTTGAACGAAAAGTTAAAACTTTTCTTTGGAAAAATGCCTATTTTGGTGAAGTCTTTAATCGTGGCATTTGTCTTCTGGATTGTTTATGCAACGGCTTCCAGCGGGGCACAACCTTTCATATATTTCCAGTTTTAAGAAGAAATAGTTTTGTTAATATTTAGTTAATTAGAGGCTTTTCTTGAAACTATATTGTAGCTTTGCAATTGACATACTTTTGTAGAATTTAAGATGAAAAAGATTATATTTTTACTATTTGTTTCAATATTAGCGTCTTGTGCCAGTTTTTCTGTTGTTTCAAACCCGAAACCGAGCAAGCCCAGTGTATCAAACAAAATCATTGACGGAAAATGGATGTTGGAGTCAGTTACTCATAATCAAAGAGGTAAGTTCGAGATTACTTTGCTGAATGATACTTCCAAAGAATGTTTTGAAGGAAGCACTTGGGAATTTACTCCCAGCAACAATCGCGGAACGTACAACATCATCAAGGAGGATTGCTCAACTGGGGAACGAAATTTTGTTTTTGTCATTCAACGAAAAATAGGAACTTCCGGATATTATGAATTTATGCTTAAACCCACAAATGAAGAATACCAATCCGAAACAAATAAAGGCATTACGTTACAGTTAACTCACCTTTCCGAAAGAACAATGATTTGGGAACAAACGGTAAGTATTGAAGGTAAAGCATTTGTAATATCAATGAATTTTGTTAAGTAGTTTATTTGTATCTTTCTTGAAGTCAGTTATTTGTGTTTTAAGATGTAATTAAAAATATTAATTTTCATTTTTTCAGAAATAAAATTTATATATTTGCCTTTCAAAAGATAAAAACTGAATATTATGGCTTTGACAAATATACCCTTGTTTATTGGTAAATTAGGAGCTCCTGAAATTATCTTGATTATTGTTGCCCTTTTAATTCTTTTTGGAGGGAAAAAGATTCCTGAGCTTATGAAAGGATTGGGTAGTGGTATCAAGGAGTTTAAAAATGCTTCGAAAGAGGAAACTAAAAATGATTCTACTGAGATAGAAAAGAAAGAAGAATAACAATTAATTAAAATCGAAAAAAAATCAAAAAGCCGAAGTTTTTAATTTTGGCTTTTATTTTTGTTTTTCAGTATCTTATATTCAGATTATTTTGGACAACCAATTTTTTAAAAATCAGCTTATTGAGTGGTATCAAAGCCAACGAAGAGATTTACCTTGGCGTAAAACGAAAGAACCTTACAAAATTTGGTTATCTGAAATTATTTTGCAGCAAACTCGTGTAATTCAAGGACTTCCGTATTATGAACGATTTGTTGAAAATTTCCCCTCTGTTTTTGAATTGGCAAATGCTGAGCAAGAGCAGGTT
This sequence comes from Capnocytophaga stomatis, assembly GCF_002302635.1. Classification (NCBI taxonomy): domain Bacteria; kingdom Pseudomonadati; phylum Bacteroidota; class Flavobacteriia; order Flavobacteriales; family Flavobacteriaceae; genus Capnocytophaga; species Capnocytophaga stomatis. Next base: position 814,810 of record NZ_CP022387.1, on the reverse strand, counting down.
ATGAAATTGTGGCAAGGATTGGGATATTATTCCCGAGCTAAAAACCTACATCACACAGCCAAAAAAATTGCATTTGAATTTGATGGAGTTTTTCCAAAATCGTACAAAGAACTAATTAAACTGAAAGGCATTGGGGATTACACAGCAAGTGCGATTGCTTCTATCTGTTATTCAGAACCTTGTGCGGTTGTAGATGGAAATGTGTATCGTGTTTTGGCTCGTGTATTTAATATTGAAATTCCTATTAATACTTCTGAAGGAATTTCTTATTTTAAAGAATTGGCAAACAGTTTGTTATACGAAAAAGATGCAGGAACTTACAATCAGGCATTAATGGATTTTGGAGCAACTCAATGTAAACCTCAATCTCCTGATTGTCAATCTTGTATGTTTTCCGATAAATGTTTGGCAAAATCTCTGCAAAAAGTAAATGAATTACCAAGAAAAAATGGAAAAATAAAAATCAAAAAAAGACTTTTTAACTATTTGGTTTTTATTGATAACAAAGGGTTTACCTCATTGAATAAAAGGTATCAGAAAGATATTTGGCAAGGACTTTATGAATTTCCTCTTCTTGAATCGGAAAATGAGCTTTCACAAACAGAAATAACCGATAGAGTGAAAAAGGAATTTGGCTTATTTTCAGATATTTATCTGTTTAATGAAAAATCTATTGTGCATAAATTATCGCATCAACATATATACACGCGATTTTGGATAGTTGAAATTGAGGATATTTTGAGTAATCCTGTTGATATTAAGGAGGTTACCTCTTATCCTGTTTCCGTATTGACAGCAAATTTCATTAAAGAATTTTGGTTTTAGAAAAATAAATTCTATTTTTGGAGAAAATTAAAACCTTGTTTATTATGAATGGAACGTTAAATAAAGTAATGCTTATCGGTCGTTTGGGAGACAATATCAAATTGACGTATTTTGAAGGCGGGAACTGCATTGGGCGTTTCCCTCTGGCTACCAACGAGGAATATGTGAATAAGGCTACCAATGAAAAGGTTGTTGAAACGGATTGGCATACGATTGTTGTGCGAAATAAATTGGCTGAAGTTATCGAAAAATACACAACTAAAGGTGATTTGATTTATGTTGAGGGCAGATTAAAAACTCGCCAATGGCAAGCGGAAGACGGTTCAATGCGTTATGCAACAGAAGTTTACGTTACCGATATGAACTTATTGCCAAACCGAAGAGAAGGACAAAATCCTCAAACTCCTCCTGCTGAAGGCAATTTTAGTAAAGAGGACAATGGTATGCCTTTTTAATAACATTTTTGATTTTTGCTTGAGAAATGATTAATCAAGCTGAATATTGTTTAACTAATTTATACGAATTTGGACTTAGAGCCTCCCCTTAATTTATTTTCAACTTTTTTGGCGACCTTTAATCGGATTGTTTTGCTATTTGAGATACCTGATTTTTCGATTATTGTGCAATTTGCTGTTTTTCTGATTCTTCTGTATTGTTCTGCTCTCATTTCAGGTTCGGAAGTGGCACTTTTTTCACTTTCCCCAACCGAAGTAAATACAGCCAAAGAAGGAAGTTCTCCTTCAGGAAAAATCATTGTAAAGCTACTTTCCAATCCTAAAAAATTGTTAGCTACTATTTTGATAGCCAATAATTTGGTGAATATTTCAATTGTTCTTCTTTTCGTGGATTTGGGCAATTTTATTTTTGGAAAAGTTGAAAGTGAGCTGGTTAGAGCTATTTTGGATGTAGGTCTTGTTACGTTTATGATTTTGCTTTGCGGAGAAATTTTACCCAAAATATACGCCAATCGTAATAATATTTCGTTTGCAAGTAAGGTAGCTTATCCTATTTATGTGTTGGATGTGATTTTGACTCCGTTAAGTATACCTATGAAAAATTTTACAAGCTGGATTCAGAATCGATTTGGCAAGAAAACAACAAATTTTTCTGTTGGTCAATTATCTCAAGCTCTGGAACTTACATCTTCAGAAGATACAACGCACGAAGAGAAGAAAATATTGGAAAGCATCGTTTCGTTCGGGAATACTGAAACTCGGGAAGTTATGGTGCCTCGTATTGATATTTTTGCCCTAAATGAGGAACTTTCTTATCAGGAAGTTCTTGCAGAAATTGTGAAAATTGGCTATTCTCGCATTCCCGTGTACGGAGAAAGCCTGGATAACATCACCGGAATTATTTATATTAAAGATTTGCTTCCTCATTTAGAAAAAGCTGATTTTGATTGGAATAGCGTAAAAAGAAAGGCATTTTTCGTTCCGGAAAATAAAAAGTTGGATGACTTGTTAGGCGAGTTTCAAGAAAAGAAAATACATTTGGCTGTAGTTGTTGACGAATACGGCGGAACTTGCGGAATTATAACTTTGGAAGATATTATCGAAGAAATTGTAGGAAATATCAACGATGAGTTTGATGATGAGGATGTTACGTATTCAAAAATAGATAATAATACTTTTGTTTTTGAAGGAAAAACCACTCTGAAAGATTTTTACAGAATACTTCAACTAACCGATGAAGATGAAGCTGTTTTTGAGGAAAAACGAGGAGAAGCAGAAACTTTGGCGGGATTTTTGTTGGAAGTTTCAGGGAATTTTCCGCAGAAAAACGTACCTATTCACTTTGCCAATTACGTTTTCACGGTGGAAGCTTTTGATAAAAAACGAATTAAACAAATTCGGGTTCGTAGAACGGATAAATAATTTTGTCTTTTTCTGAAAAATGAAGAATATTGTATTTATATTGCTGATATTTAGTCTTTTATTTTTTGCTTCTTGCGGTGGAGAAACTTTTCCAAAACCGAAGGCTGCTCTTCGTTTGGAATATCCGCAAGCCGAATACAAGAAATATTCCAACAATTCCGATTGTTCGTTTACATTTGATGTAAATTCACTTTCGCACGTAAAACAAAAAGGAAAATCTTGTGATTTAGATATTGAATATCCTAAGATGAAAGCTACTATCTATCTGTCGTACAAGAAAGTAGATAACAATATTCGCAATTTGTTGCGTGATGCACAAAAATTTACGTATGACCACACCATTAAGGCGGACAATATTGCTTCAACCGTTTTTGTAAATGATACTACTCGAGTTTATGGAATGTTCTATCAAGTTTACGGAAATGCAGCTTCTCAGGCTCAGTTTTATGCAACGGATAGTGTTTCAAACTTCATTTCGGGTTCGGTTTATTTTAAAGTGACGCCAAATTACGATTCCATTCAGCCAGCCAGCAATTATTTGGAGAAAGATGTTCGTCGAATTATGGAAAGTTTAAAATGGGATTAATCTTATTTTTTCTTTCTGAAAAAGAAATCTTTTCATATTTTTGAAAATTGTAAAAAGAAATATATCAAAAAAATAATATTTATGAAAAAATTATCTATTTTTTTAGCATTAATTGCGAGTATTTCAATTAATGCACAGCAATCTTTGAAATCTCCTGACGGGAATTTAGCTTTGAATTTTTCTGTTCAGGGAGGAAAACCACAGTATTCGCTTAGTTATAAAGGAAAACAAGTTATCAAACCGAGTTTTTTGGGATTGGAGCTGAAAGGCGAAAATAAAATGGAATTCGGCACAGAAATTCACAGAAATGATAAAAATGCCGAAAATTCTTTATATGATAACTTCAAATTGATTTCGAGCAATACTTCCACTTTTGATGAGACTTGGGAGCCTGTTTGGGGCGAAGAAAAACAAATTCGTAATCATTACAATGAGTTAGAAGTGTCTTTACTTCAGGAGGTTACGGACAGGAAGTTAGTTGTTCGTTTTCGTTTGTTTAATGATGGATTGGGTTTCCGTTATGAGTTTCCCGAACAAAAGAATCTGATTTATTTTGTTATCAAAGAGGAAAAAACGCAATTCGCGATGCCTGAAGATTTAACCGCTTTTTGGTTGGCTGGCGATTACGATACGCAGGAATACGATTATACTACATCTAAATTGTCGGAAATCAGAGGATTGCATAAAACTGCAGTGACTTCAAATGCTTCACAAAAGGTGTTTTCCGAAACGGGTGTGCAAACTCCTTTAATGCTGAAATCAAATAAAGAGAAATTGTATATTAACATCCACGAGGCTGCGTTGATTGATTATTCGGCAATGAATTTGGATTTGGATGATTCTAATTTCGTGTTTCAAACTTGGCTTACGCCTGATGCTCAGGGAAATAAAGGATATATTCAAGCTCCTTCCAAATCGCCTTGGAGAACTGTTGTGGTAAGTGACGATGCTCGTAAAATATTGGCTTCCAAGCTTATTTTAAATTTGAACGAACCTTGTGCAATTGAGGATACTTCTTGGATTAAGCCTGTTAAATATATGGGAGTTTGGTGGGAGATGATTACCGGAAAAAGTTCTTGGGCGTATGCCGATGTGCCAAGTGTTCAACTTGGAGTTACTGATTTTTCAAAATTGACACCTAACGGAAAACACGCAGCAAACAACGAAAATGTAAAAAGATATATTGATTTCGCTTCAAAACACGGATTTGACCAATTACTTGTAGAAGGCTGGAATGTTGGTTGGGAAGATTGGTTCGGAAAATCAAAGGATTATGTGTTTGATTTTGTCACTCCTTATCCTGATTTTGATGTAAAAATGCTCAATGAATACGCTCGCAGCAAAAATATGAGACTGCAAATGCATCACGAAACTTCAAGTTCTATCCGAAATTATGAGCGTCATCTGGATAAAGCATATCAATTTATGGTGGATAACGGTTATAATGCAGTGAAAAGCGGTTACGTGGGCGATATTATTCCGCGTGGAGAGCATCATTACGGGCAGTGGATGGTAAATCACTATCTATATGCCATTAAAAAAGCTGCAGAATATAAAATTATGGTTAATGCTCACGAATCGGTTCATATGACAGGTTTGCACAGAACGTATCCTAATTTGCTGGCACAAGAATCGGCTCGCGGAACAGAGTTTCAGGCTTTTGGAGGAAGCAAACCTAATCACACCACTATTTTGCCTTTTACCCGATTGATGGGAGGACCTATGGACTACACTCCGGGAATTTTTGAAATGCAAATTAGTAAGCTGAATCCTGAGAATCATTCGCACGTAAATACTACTTTGTGTAATCAGTTGGCTTTATACCTTACAATGTACAGCCCTTTGCAAATGGCTGCGGATTTGCCAGAGAATTATGAACGTTTCTTAGATGCCTTCCAATTCATTAAAGATGTTGCGGTAGATTGGGACAGAAGCATTTATTTAGAAGCTGAACCGGGGCAATACATAACTGTTGCTCGAAAAGCAAAAGGCACTAATAACTGGTTTGTTGGAAATGTGGCTGGTTACGAGCGTTTTCATTCAAAAATAAAATTAGATTTCTTAGATGCCAAAAAACAGTATATTGCTACTATTTATAGCGATGCTCACGATGCTGATTATAAGACTAATCCGCAGGCGTACACTATCCGAAAAGGAATTGTAACCTCAAAAACGAAATTGAATCTTACTTCCGTTCCTGCCGGTGGATATGCAATTAGCATCATTGAAGTAACTAATAAAAATCAATTAAAAGGATTGAAAAAAATGTAATTCCTTTTATAATTGTGAATTATAAAATTTGAAAGGATTTTAGAATTTAAAATTGCTTGATTATTAGTATTTTAATTCCTAAAATCCTTTTTGTTTGGTGGCTTAAAAATTACATTTAAAATAACTTTTTTGCAATAAAAATTTGTATATTTCAAATATTTTTTTTGTAAAAATTAATTGAAAAAATAAAATTTATGGGTATTATTGCAACACTTATTATTGGAGCCATCGCAGGATGGTTAGGAGGAACTATCTATAAAGGTAGTGGATTAGGACTTATCGGGAATATCATTGTTGGTATTCTGGGTAGTGGAGTAGGCTCTTGGCTTTTAGGAAGTGTGTTCAATATCTCACTTGGAGAAGGTTGGGTTGGTTCTATCTTGACGGGAGCCATCGGAGCTATTGTTATCTTATTTTTGATAAATTTGATATTTAAAAAGAAGAAAAACTTGTTTAAACTTTTCGAATAAATGTTAGTATAATCCCTAGATACAACATAGCCATCCAAGTTGTGTTTAGGGTTTCATATCTTATAATCAATCCTTTAAAACCATCAAGCCACGCAAAACTTCTCTCTATTTTAAACCGATTTTTATATAATTCTTCGTCAAAATAAATATTTTCATTTTGTCCATTTCTGGGATTTTGTTTGATATTAGGTATTATTTCTTTTTCCTGTAAAAAACTTTTTAAGTCTCGGCTATCAAAACCTGCATCTGCATTGACAAACAAGCCTTTATGCTCTATTTTCGCTTCCTCCAAAAGATTCAAAATCTCTTTTAAAACAAAGTCTATATCATTCAAATCGTGATGATTACCGGATTTTGGACTACCCATTGCTAAAATTTGCCCCAAATTATCACACAGAAAGATAGAATTCGTGGTCTTTGACTTTTTTCTTAACTGATAACCAACAGATTGCCCTCCCATTCGACATCGAGTATGACTACCATCAAGTTGGACGCTTGATAAATCTAATTTTCTCCGATTCTCAAGCAACAAATTAAGCCAAATTCGCTTAAAACTACCATCTTTACTCCATTTATTGAAATAATAATAGACTGTTTGATAGCTTATTTTTTGGTCTTTAAAATACACTTCTACCGGAAGTTCCCTCCACTGGCAACCTGTTTTTAATCGTTTGACTATCAGAAGAAAAATTAATGATAAATCAAATTTTGTTTTAAATCCTCTTTTTCCAATACTCAAATGGGAAATAATCCATTTTTTTATTATATCTTTGCTCAAAGTTCCTTGATTTTCATTTTGTTATGCAAAACAAAAATGCTAAAAATTCTTGGAACTTTTAATTTTCCTCTTAAAAAGTTTAGACAGGTTTTTTATTAAAAAGTAAAAATAATAGTGAGTTACGTAAATTTCCAGAGATAATTTGCCTAAATAAATGAAATAATTTTTGATTTTAAAGCTGAATTTATTCAATTTGTCAAAAATGAAATAAAAAGCGAAAATTCCTGCGATAGCCACAGCATATGTATGAAGTGCGTAAAGTATATTTTTTGTGGTTTCAGTAAGTGAAGTTTCTTCCAAAAAAGTATTTTTTCCTGATGCTTTTATTAATGAAACAAGCAAAGGAAAAGCAAAAACGCTAATCAATCCTATATTGTTTGCGTATTTTAACCAAATTTGTTGATGCTTGTTTATTAAGTATCCTAAGGTGAAAAACAGCAAATACCAAGTCAGTTCAGGCAAACCGTAAAAAGGTTTGGAAGTAAAGAGAACTCCGCTAACGAAAAACAGAAGTAAAATCATTCCGATTAAAACCAATTCTTCATTCTGTTTGCTTATTTTCAATGCTATAAATAATAAAAGACAAAGAAAAAATAATATCCACAGAAACCATCTTCCCGTTGCAGGGTCGAACAAAAGTAATTGAAAATCATCAATAAAAGACGATAAACGATACGGATATTTGTATATCAATTCACGAACTAAAAACCACGCAAAAAACGGAATGACAAGCACTTGAAATCGTTTGCCGAGTTTCACTTCTCTTCTTGAATTGAAAGAAACAAATCCTGACAAAAACATAAATAGTGGCATATGAAACGAGTAGATGGCTATGAATAATCGGTTTGAGGTATCGTAGCCAGAAAGCCATTGTACTGCGTGCCCCATAACTACCAAAAATATAGCCACCCCTTTGAGTAGGTCAATAAGTTCGTTACGTTTCATTTAACTTATTGATTGTTATTTATTTTTACTGTGTTCTTCTGGTTTTAATTTCCCAAAAAATACCTCCCAAAAGCAATAAAACAAGCAAGATATTTCCCATTAGGGCAATCGTGCTTCCTGTTGTAACTACTTCAGGTTCAAACTCAAAAACAATTGTGTGTTTTCCCGCAGGAATAGGCATTCCTCGCAACAGATAATTTACGCGATAGTATTCTTCCTCTTTTCCGTCAATAGTTGCTTTCCAGCCGTAAGGATAGTGCATTTCCGAGAAAACAGCAAATCCTGCATTTTGGTTGTTACTTTCATAAACCAATTTATTTGGCTGATAGCTCTTTAGCGAAATTGTGGCTGTGCTATCTGCTGCAAATTCAGCTTTTGTTTTGAAAGAAGATTTAGCGATATCGTCAGCCAAAATGATAGCCTCTTTTTTAGGATTTAATTTAGTGAGGTTTGCCATCATTTCGTCATTTGTTTTGACATTTTTTAGCTCGGAAACGAACCAAGCATTTCCTAAAGCATCTTCATTCTGCATCGGACGCGTTTGCCCTTTTTCGTCTCGGAGAAGTACGTACTTTACATTGAGCATATTAAGCACTTCCATATTTCCTTTAGAAATCTGATAGTCAAACAATTCTTGCAATCTTTTCGGTTTGGCTGCGTGATATCCTCCGATAGAATGATGAAAATACGAAGTTCTGGCTCCGTTAATTCCTACTTCGGGTTCATACACACGGAAATAGGATTCATCTTCAAGTATTTGGCTATCTGCCTGTGTAACTTGAAAAGGTTGAAGCATTTGGCGAGCTTGAACAAAATCCGAACTGTTTACGTATCTGTTTGCGACACCTCCCAAATCTAAAATGACGAGAAGTAACAAAGCGAGCTGCATTCCCCATTTCGGGATTTTGGAATTTTGATATAAAAACAACGCCAAAGTAGTCAGCAATATAAAGAAAATTGTTCTGAGAAGGTCTGATGTGTAGATAGATTGGCGGTCTTCCATAATCATTGCAACAACTTCTTTTCCGTAGTATTGTTCATATAAAGCATCACTAACTCCTTTAAAATCAAAGAATCCTTTAGTTAGGAATAGTAACAATAAGATTCCCAGAGAAATACATAACGAATAGAATAGAGGTTTTTTGTTTTCCTCTGAGTTATTTTTCGTGAATTGGTACAATCCTAACATAGCCAAGATTGGGACGCACAATTCCAAAATTACTTGAATTGATGAAACGGCACGGAATTTATCATACAGCGGGAAATAATCTATCATAAGGTCAGTTAGGAAACCGAAATTTTTTCCCCACGAAAGCAATAACGCCATAATAGTTCCGCCCAAAAGCCACCATTTTTTGTAGCCTTTGACCAAAAATAAAGACAATACAAAAAGGAAAAAAATAACCGCTCCGATGTAAGCAGGGGCAGCAACTATGGGCTGATTTCCCCAATAGGTAGGCAATCCGTCTGCAAATTCCAACGCCTGAGAAGAAGGAACACCCTGTTTTACTAAAAATTGATATGTATTCGAGTTTTCTCCTAAAGCTTCGTTATTGGAGCCACCAAATAACCTTGGGACAATTAAGTTCAGTGATTCCGCGATTCCGTAGCTGTATTCTGTGATGTATTCTTTTGATAATCCGTTGTTTGTCTTTGGAGTTCCTTCTGGGGTTATTGTCAGTTCAGATTTTCCTCGTGTACTCCATTTGGTGTATTCCTGTGTAGCCAACAGAGAAGTAGCGTTGGAAAGCAAGCTCAGCAGGGCAGCCACCAAAAGCACGGCTTTTGCTTTTAGGAATTGAGGTATAGTTTTGGTTTTCAGTGATTTGTATAGCATAAATCCTCCTAAAATGAGAACCAATAGCATTAGGTAATATGTCATCTGGAAGTGGTTGGCATTGATTTCCAAAGCCAAAGCCAAAGCAGTAAGCAATCCTCCCCAGAAATATTTTTTGTTGAAAACCAATAGGATACCAGCCAAAATTGGAGCAAAGTAACCTATTGCGTGTGCTTTAGCATTATGTCCCACTCCCAGAATGATAATCAAGTAGGTAGAAAAGCCAAACGCCACCGCTCCTAAAAACGCAGTTCTGGTATCAATTTTTAATGTCAATAATAAGATGTAAAAACCTATAAAATAAAGAAATAGATAATCAGCAGGACGAGGCAAAAAACGAATAGCTTTATCTACTTTTTTTATGAAGTCGTACGGATAATTGGCTCCAAGCTGATATGTGGGCATTCCGCCAAAAGCACTGTTTGTCCAATATGATTCTTTTTTTTCGGATGCTCGAAAATCATTACGTTCTTTTGCCATTCCCGTGTATTGTACAATGTCGCTCTGAAAAATGGCTTTTCCTTGTAAAACAGGATAAAAGAAGGCTAATGAAATGACAATAAATAGCCCGATAGCTACGAAATGAGGTATTAATTTCTTCATTTTTAAAAACTTTACCCTGCGAAAGTAATTAAAAAAAAGGAATCCTAAAAATTATTTTTCAGGATTCCGAAAAAGTTCTTTTTCTTTTATTCGTTGTATTTTCCTTTTTTGCTTCCCTCGTACATTTTGTAGTTGAGCAATCGGCTTTCTAATTTTCCGTTGAATAACTTGATTTTTCGTGAAGGGCGTAGTCCTACATATTTTAACGATTCCAAGTTGGAGGTAATAAACCAAGTGTCAGTATTTGGGTAGTTGTTTTTCAATGTGTTACCGATAGATTCATAGAATTTCGGAATATCAATTTGTAAACGTTCGTTATAGGGCGGATTGAAAACCATATGCAAAGGAGCGTTTTTGTTTTCTTTTTCACTTTCGAAGAAATTTTTCTGATGTATTTCAACGTATTCCGAAAGATTGGCGTTCTTCAAATTTTCTTTAGCCTTAGCAACTGCCGACGGAGCTTTGTCGTATCCTACAATAGAATGATGAAATTCACGAGTTTTTTTCAAACAGCTATCGAAAATAAGTTCGAATAAATCTACATCATAATCGTTCCATTTTTCAAAAGCGAATTCTCTTCGGTGGATATTTGCAGGAATGTTGCACGCAATCATCGCAGCTTCAATGAGAAACGTTCCACTTCCGCACATTGGGTCAAGAAAGTCAGACTGCCCGTCCCAACCGCTCAGTAGCAGTATGCCTGCAGCCAACACCTCATTAATAGGAGCGATGTTAGTAGCAGAGCGATATCCCCTGTGGTGTAGCGAAGCTCCTGAACTATCCAATGAAACGATGACTTCATTTTTCTGTATATGAATATGTAGTTGTAAATCAGGATGTAATGTGTCTACATTAGGGCGTTTTCCTATTTTATTTCGGAATCTGTCCACAATGGCATCTTTGGCACGCAGCCCCACGTATTGTGAATGATTGAAAATCTCGGTTTGCAGAGTTACGGAAATAGCAAAGGTCTGTTTTACGTCGAAATATTTTTCCCAATGGAAATCATACAGTTTTTGATAATAATCCTTCTCGTTGCGAATAAAGAATTTATGAATCGGTTTTAAGATTTTCAGTGCTGTTCGCAAGCAAAGATTGGATTTGTACATAAATCCTTTATCTCCTTCAAACGACACGCTTCGTACGCCTTTCTGCACATTTGCAGCTCCTAATTTCTGTAATTCAGTGGCTAAGATATCTTCAAAACCAAAAAAGGTTTTAGCCAACATCGGATAATTCTTTTCCATAAAAAATAAATATGAGTGCAAAGATACGCTAAAAAATTGATTGAAGTAAGTGATGAGATTTTTCTTTGTCCCGTGATAATACTTGCGTGAAATTTTAAGAATTGTTTTTTATTAACACCATAACAGGTTTGTTTTATTATTGCAAAATTGATTTATAGTCATTGTGTTTTTTGTAAGAATACTTTTTGTTGTTTTTTGTTGTTGTGGTAGAAATAATTTTTTTGATATTAAAAAATATTAGAAAAATTTGTTTGTTTAAAAAATATTTCTACCTTTGCCCTGTATTTATAATATATGTAAATGTATTTATGATTATTAAAAAGAATATATTTTTAAATTATATGTTTAATATAGAAAATATTTCTTTTTGGTGTAAAAATAGCTAAACGTAACAGAAAATAATTTTAAAAAACAGTATTATGAGTAAATTTAAACCAGCTACACAGGCATTACACGCAGGATATGACGCTAAACAACACGGAGGAAACAGAGCCATCCCGATTTATCAAACCGTTTCGTATGTTTTTGAAAACAGCGACCAGGCCGCAGCACGATTCAATCTTTCGGAAAGCGGATACATCTACACCCGATTGAACAACCCCACCAACGATATTTTGGAGCAACGTTTGGCTGCTTTGGAAGGAGGCGTTGGGGCGGTGGTTACGGCTTCCGGAACTGCGGCACTTTCCACTACATTCCTAACTCTGTTGCGTACTGGCGACCATATCGTTTCGTCCAACAGTTTGTACGGAGGGACTTATAATCTGTTAAACGTTACGCTACCTCGATTGGGCATTACAACCACTTTTGTTGAGCCGACAGACGCTAATAACTTCGATAAAGCAATTCAGGAGAATACAAAATGTATCTTTATAGAAACATTGGGTAACCCGAAATTGGACGTCCTTGACATTGAAGCAATTGCTGAGGTAGCTAAAAAGCACAATATCCCTCTTATTGCCGATAATACGGTAGCATCTCCGGCTTTGCTTAACCCGATTAAATACGGAGCCAACATCGTAATTCATTCTTTAACGAAATACATTGGAGGCAACGGAACCTCTTTGGGCGGGGCTATTATTGACGGAGGAAATTTTGATTGGAGTAGCGGAAAGTTCCCTGAATTTACAGAGCCTTCTGTAGGATACCACGGATTGGTACTGCACGAGGCATTGGGTAACTTGGCGTTCATTGCCAAAGTTCGCATAGAGGGGCTTCGTGATTTGGGGGCGGCACTTAGTCCGTTTAACGCTTTTCAGATACTTCAAAGTCTGGAAACTCTGGAAATCAGGGTGAAAAGGCATAGTGAGAATGCACTGGCTTTGGCAAAATGGCTTTCTCAGCAGCCTGAGGTGGCTTGGGTAAACTATCCTGCACTGAACGAGGCTAATAAAAAGCTCGTGGAAAAATATCTTCCAAAAGGGCAAAGCGGATTACTTACCTTCGGCTTGAAGTCGGGGTATGAAGGAGCTAAAAAAGCGGTGGATAATGTAAAAATCATTTCACTTTTGGCAAACTTAGGGGATACCAAGTCACTTATCATTCACCCTGCAAGTACTACACATCAGCAACTTAGTGAGGAATCGCAGAGACTTACGGGCGTAACCCCTGATTTAATCCGTTTGTCGGTGGGCTTAGAAGATATTGAGGACTTGAAGGCGGATTTGAAAGCTGCTTTTCAAAGCAATTAACCATCAGTAGTTGATTTTAAGCATTGACTTTTAGAATTTTAATCTTTCAATTTTTCTAATCTTGACCTCTAAACCTTACATAGAGATACCAAATTTTGAAACGCTTTCAGGAGCAAATTACCCGAAGCTACATCTACAATATCAGGTTTTCGGACCTCAGTTAGGTACAGCCCCTCTGGTGGTAGTCAATCACGCACTCACGGGAAACTCGCAGGTAACGGGTGAAAACGGCTGGTGGAATGAGGCTGTTGGAGTAGGAAAACCTGTTGATACGCAGCGATATACCGTATTGGTTTTTGACATTCCAGGTAATGGGTACTGCAACACGTTCCGTATAGAGAATCCCAAAGAGTGGGTGGCTCGTGATGTGGCTCGTCTTTTTTTGCTGGGACTGAATCATTTGGGGGTTGAAAAAGGTTTTGCACTTGTTGGCAACTCGGTAGGGGGAGGCATTGCGTGGGAAATGATAGCCCTCGCTCCTAATTTGTTCCAACATTTTATAGCTGTGGCAACTGATTGGAAGTCATCGGATTGGATTATAGCTAATAGTCTCATTCAGGAACAGATTTTGGAAAACTCTGCCAATCCGTTGCACGATGCCCGTATGCACGCGATGCTTTGTTATCGCTCGCCTCAGTCGTTTAAAATGAAGTTTGAGCGTAGTTTCAATCCTGAAAAATTACCACTTCGTAACGTGGAAACTTGGCTTTTGCATCACGGAGAAAAATTGGAGCAACGATTCACACTTTCAGCCTATAAACTTATGAATCAATTAGTAAAAACGATTGATATTTCCGCGGGAAGAATAAGTTTTGAAAATGCGATGCAGCAGGTTCAGACGGAAATTCACATCATCGGAACGAACTCGGATTTGTACTTTGTTCCTGAAGAAAATCGGCAAACCTATGCTATTTTGCAGAAAATGGGCAAGAAAGCCACCTATCACGAAATAGATTCCGTACACGGACACGACGCTTTTCTGATTGAATATCAACAGTTAGACAAAATTTTGAGAAAGATAATTTAACAATCAATACAATGAAAATATTAAAATTTGGTGAATTAATCTTTTTTAAAAACAATTAAATTGGTGATTAAATTCACTGAAAAATATATGAAATTGGTGAATATGAAAATTTTTCCTATTTTTGTACCAAAATACAATATATGATTTATAGGGATTTTACAGCGGTTTTGGAGCAGAAGATAAATAAAGGTAAAGTTTTACTTCTTATTGGTCCTCGGCAGGTTGGAAAAACAACACTTATTCGTACCTTACTTACCAATAAAAATTACTTGTTTTTAAATGGTGATGACAGCGAAATTGTTGAAATTCTGTCAAATGCAAATACGGAGACTCTCAGAAACATCATTGCTAATTATGAATACGTTTTTATTGACGAAGCTCAACGGATTCCTAATATTGGTTTGAAAATCAAGATTATATCCGACTTGTTTAAAAATGTACAAGTTCTGGTTAGTGGTTCTTCTGCCTTGGATATCAATGCAATGACGCAAGAGCCGCTTACGGGTAGGAAATTTGAATATAATCTTCTGCCTATTTCCTGGAACGAATTTGAAAAACACGTGGGGTATATTACTGCTCAACAACAATTGGAATTACGATTGGTTTATGGAATGTATCCTGATGTGCTGAATCATTTCGGTAATGAGGTAGAAGTACTTAAAAACCTTACTTCGAGTTATTTGTATAAAGATATTTTAGCAATGTCAATGGTCAGAAAACCCGAAGCTTTGGAAAAAATATTGAGAGCACTAGCCTATCAGGTGGGGGCTGAAGTGAGCTATAATGAAATAGCTCAACTTGTAGGAGTTGATAAAAATACGGTTGGCAACTATATCGATTTGTTAGAAAAAACTTATGTGATTTTTACTTTGCATTCATATAGTAAAAACCTTAGGAATGAGATAAAAAACAATCGAAAAATTTATTTTTACGATAATGGAATTAGAAATATGATAATTGGGGACTTTACCTCGTTCATACTTCGGCAAGACAAAGGAGCTTTGTGGGAAAACTTTATGATTTCGGAACGCAAAAAAAACTTGAACTTGAATCAAAGTCTTGCAAAACCTTATTTTTGGAGGACAACCGCACAGCAAGAAATTGATTACATTGAGGTTTCTGCTGATGGTATTGATGCATTTGAATTTAAGTGGCAAACCAATAGGAAAGTGAAAATTCCAAAGTCGTTTGAAAATGCCTATGATGTTAATTTTAAAGCGATAGACAAAAGTAATTTTAGAACGTTTGTCAATAAAATGCAATAAAATGCAACATAGAGAACAATATATTCAAGAAATTCGGCAAATTATATCAGAACAAGATAAAAGAAAACTTGAGAATGTTTTTTATAAAATCATTGCACAATACAGTCGTGATGAAGAGGTTTTATTATTACTCTGTCAAATATTTGAGTCGGATTGGCATACATTTCACGAGGATATGGCGTTAGGGTTTCAAAGTATTAGAAATCCTATTACTGCACAATCATTATTTAATATAGCATTCTCGAATTTTGAATATTTAAAAGAAGATGAAAATTATCCGCTACAACGAAAATGCACGTGGGCTCTTGCTGATATTGGTACAGATGAGGCTAAGAAATTTTTGGAAGAAATAAGATTAAAAGCTCTTCCAGCTATAGCCCAATTTGCTGACAAGCGTTTACGAAACTGGGAAGAAGAACTTCGTAGAAAAGGACAAAAATTAAGAAGTGAGAGAAATTATCATTTAGCAATCAGTCTTGAAAAATACACAGATAGTTTAAAAAATTTGCCTAATGAAGGACAAAATATTGTAGGGAATGTTCTTGAAATAAAAGATGCAGAATACAATTCCTTTTTAAGGAAGGTGGAGTATATTACAACAGAATACATAGTTGTATATCAGGCTTATAATCCAAAAATAGCTAAGTACGCCGTGGAAAATCAGACTTTAGGTGGTGAAGAATTTAGTTATTCTAGAATGAGTTGGATAAAAACTAATTTTTTGTGGATGATGTTCCGTTCAGGGTGGGCAGAAAAGCAAAATCAGGAGAAAATTCTAGCTATTTGGATAGAGAAAAAAGATTTTCAATCGATTTTACAAGATGCAGTTTTTTCGTCTTATCAACCTCATTTGTATGAATCGGAAGACGCTTGGAGGAAGGAGTTGGAGCAAAAGGAAGTGCGGTTACAATGGGATCCCGACCGCAACTATTTAGGTGAAAAATTAAAAAGAAGAGCCATTCAATTAGGACTAAAAGGTAAAAGCCTTGAAAAATTTGGCACAGAACAAATTGTAGGAATTATGGATATTACCGATTTTGTAAAAGAACAAAAGTCACTTATTGATAGTAATCAAGTAGATAAATTATTAATTCCAAAAGAACGTATAATTTATTTTGATGATGGAAAAAATAACAAAAGAATAGATTTAGGGCAAAGAAATAACCATAGTTTAGATACAGAAAATGTTGGGTGGTTTTCTAAAATTATAAGAAAATTTTTTTAGGTACAACATCTATCGTGGTTAAAATATACAAAAAGAGTAAGATAAGTAGAATTATTCTTGTTGTTGTAAGTAATGTTTTTGGGGTAAGGAAAATAAAATTTTTATGGTTTAGCTTCTTCCAAAATTTGAAAGATTATGCAATAATCAATTTCGACTCTGGAGGGATTTTTGAAAACTCCACAAATAGAAAATCTAGAACGTAAATAAATATAAAATAGTTGTCTGTAAAGGTATGAAAATATTAAAATTTGGAGGAAAATCATTAGCCAACGGCAAAGGGTTGGAAACGGTACTTGAAATTGTTGAGCAAAAAATAAAAAAGGGCGAAGCCATTACTTTGGTAGTTTCGGCACGCGGAAATGCTACCGACGATTTGCTGGAAATATTAGAAAAAGCCACTTCGGGTGAGCCGTATCTTCCTATTTTTGAATCGTTTAAAACGTATCAGAAAGCCTATTCGTTGGATTTTCCGCAGGAGTTTGCAATACTTGAAAAACTCTTTGGAGGTGTTTCACTTTTAGGCGATTACAGCGATAAAATCAAAGACCAGATTGTGGCTCAAGGCGAAATCATTTCGGCAAAATTAGTGTCTTATCTGCTTGAAAAAAAGGGAATTTCGTCGGTTTTTGTGGATAGCAGAACGCTTTTGGTAAGCGATAATCACTTCGGAAATGCACAGGTGAAAGAGGCAATTTCCGAGCAGAAAACAAAGGCTTTTTTCGAGCAACTTCCCAAAGGGACGGTGGCTGTGGTAACGGGATTCATCGCGGCAACCGAAAAAGGCGAAACCACTACTTTAGGACGAAATGGAAGCAATTATTCGGCTGCCTTGTTTGCTAATTTTTTGCAAGCCGAAGAATTACAGAACTTTACGCACGTAAACGGAATATACACTGCAAATCCGGATTGGGTTTCGGAGGCTCAAATCATTCGCAATTTATCTTATCAGGAAGCCAATGAGTTGGCAAATTTCGGGGCGACAATTCTGCACGCCAAAACGATTATTCCGCTGATTTCCAAAAATATTCCGCTTCGTATTCTCAATACGTTTAACGCCGATGATGCCGGAACGTTGATTCATTCGCAAACTACCGAAAAAGGAATACGCTCGTTGTCGGTTTTGGAAGGAAATGCTTTGATAATTCTTGAAGGAAGAGGATTGCTTGGGCAAGTTGGGGTTGATGCACGGATTTTCAGGGCTTTGGCACAACGCAATATTAGCGTGAGTATCATTTCGCAGGGTTCGTCGGAGCGTGGTATCGGCTTTTTGGTAGCAAATCAGGATGCCGAAAAGGCGAAAAAGGCTTTGGAGGAAGAATTTGAATCGGATTTTTACACGAAAGACGTTAGTGAGGTTTCTGTTGTGAAAAATGTGGGCGTGATTTCCATCGTGGGGCAGGATATGGCTACTTTTCATAAGCCTTATAACGCCTTGATTCGCAATCAGATAATTCCGCTTTTGATTAACAATGCCGTTACGGGGAATAATGTGAGTGTGGTGGTGTATAATCATCAGCTACAGAAGGCTTTAAATGTTATTCACGGTGAAATTTTCTCCATTTCAAAACGAGTGAATTTAGTGATTTTCGGAAGAGGAACCGTTGGAGGAACGCTCGTTAAGCAAATCTTTGAAGCTCAGGAAGCTATATTGTTACGAAAAAATATCAGTTTGCGGATTGTTGCGGTGGCGAATTCGGCGAAATGCCTTTTCAATCCGAAGGGAATAACTACAAATGAATATCAAAATTTTGAAACGCTCAGTCAGTCGTATCAGTTGGAAGATGTAATCAATTTCGCTAAAAAACATCATCTGGAAAACTTAATAGCGGTGGATGCAACGGCAAGTAAAACTTTTGTTGAAAATTATATTCCACTGATTGAGAATGGATTTGATTTAGTTTCGGCGAATAAAATAGCCAATACTGTTTCGTATGATTTTTATCAGAAATTAAGGCAAGTGCTTAAAGAGAATCAAAAACAATATTTGTACGAAACCAATGTTGGAGCAGGGCTTCCGCTGATTGACACCATCAAATTGTTACACCTTTCGGGGGAAAACATCACGCGTATTAAAGGGATATTTTCCGGAACGCTTAGCTATTTGTTTAATACGTTTTCGGATAGTGACAAACCTTTCAGTGAAGTACTTCGTACGGCTATCGACAGCGGTTACACGGAACCTGACCCGCGTGAAGACCTTTGCGGAAACGATGTTGGACGAAAGTTGCTTATTTTGGCACGTGAATTGGATTTGGAAAATGAATTTGACCAAATCGCTATTCAAAATTTAATTCCAGAGCATTTGCGAGAAGGAAGTGTGGAGGAATTTCTTTCCCGATTGAATGAATTTGATTCTGAATATCAGAGAATTAAAGAAGGTCAAGAGCCTAATCACGTTTTAAGGTATGTGGGCGACCTTCACGGAGATTTAAGCCGAACGGAAACTTCTCGTCTTGAAGTGAAATTGGTGTCCGTTCCCAAAGACAGTGCATTGGGGCAGGTAAAAGGTGCGGATTCCATTTTTGAAATCTATACCGAATCGTATGGAAATCATCCTATTGTGATTCAGGGAGCAGGAGCGGGAGCCGCCGTGACGGCACGTGGTATCTTCGGGGATATATTGAGATTAACCGAGAGAGACAGAAATTAAATAACAAACTTGTGGTGAAAATAGAATAAATTGCCTATG
This sequence comes from Capnocytophaga stomatis, assembly GCF_002302635.1. Classification (NCBI taxonomy): domain Bacteria; kingdom Pseudomonadati; phylum Bacteroidota; class Flavobacteriia; order Flavobacteriales; family Flavobacteriaceae; genus Capnocytophaga; species Capnocytophaga stomatis. Next base: position 795,474 of record NZ_CP022387.1, on the reverse strand, counting down.
ATGTTTGTCATAGGCAATTTTGCGTAAAATATAATTTTAAAAATATGAATTATCCTTTTATTATCTTTTCTTGTCGGTTGATGGACTCTTGGTGTATGGCTTTGAAAAGGTGTGTCACGAATTCTTCACTGAGCCCGCGTTGTTGCCCCTCCAGAATCATTTTGCCTAAAAGTGCATACCAACGCGAATTTTGAAGCACGGCAACGTTTTTATCTTTTTTGAGTTTTCCGATATTGTCCGAAGTTTCCATCCGTTTTCTCAGTAAATCAAGAAGTTGGTCGTCAAGAACGTCGATTTTTGAGCGTAACTCTCCCAGCTGACTTTGATAATCTTCTTCGGAAGTGGTTTGTTTACGCATACGCAAGTTTTTCATTATTTCTATCAGCTTGTCGGGCGTAACTTGCTGAGCTGCATCACTCCACGCTTGGTCTGGCGAAATATGTGTTTCAATCATCAAGCCATCAAAATTCAAATCCAAAGCGGTTTGAGAAACATCAAAAATCATATCGCGTTTGCCCGTAATGTGAGATGGGTCGCAGATGAGTGCCAATTCCGGAAATTTATTTTGAAGCTCGATAACTAACTGCCATTCAGGGATATTTCTGTATTTTGTCTTTTCATAAGTAGAAAATCCACGATGGATAACGCCCAAATTTTTGATTCCCGCTCGTTGCAAACGCTCCAAAGCACCAATCCACAAAGCCAAATCGGGGTTTACGGGGTTTTTTACCAAAACGATTTTATCCGTATTTTCCAACTCGTCAGCAATTTCCTGAATGATAAACGGACTTACAGTGGAGCGAGCACCAATCCAAAGCATATCAATATCGTGTTCCAAAGCTAATTTTACGTGGTCTTTGTTAGCTACTTCGGTGGCAACTTTCATTCCTGTTTCTTCCTTTACACGTTGTAACCACTTCAGTCCCAATGCTCCCACGCCTTCAAACATTCCGGGACGCGTGCGTGGTTTCCAAATCCCAGCCCGAAAGTAATTCACGTCAGTATCTTTCAGTTGATGAGCGATTTTCAACACTTGTTCTTCGGTTTCGGCACTGCAAGGACCTGCAATCACCAGAGGATGAGTTAATTGCAAGTCGGTTAACCATTTCTTATTTTCTGCTGTTATTTCCATAGTTTTCAAAATTTATCGTTGTTTTGAATATTTATTTTTATTTGAAATTCAGTTATTTATGTTTGACTTCTTACTTTAATATCTTTTTGATATAATTGATTTCTTTGATAGTTTTTCGGATTTTTCCATCTTCCTGATCTTGAATCATCTTTCGGAATTCTTCCAAATTTTTGATGTATTCATCAAGTGATTTTAGGACGTTCTCTTTGTTTTCCAGAAAGATAGGACACCACATTGCAGCGTCACTTTTTGCCAATCGCACCGTGGAGGCAAACCCCGTACTTGCCAAATCGAAAATGCTTTGTTCGTCTTTTTCTATTTCCAAAACCGTTTTTCCGAGCATAAACGAACTCACGTGTGAAAGATGCGACACATAAGCCGTGTGGCGGTCGTGGGCTTCGGGCGACATTATTTTGATTCTCATATTTAGCTTTTGAGCGAAATCCATTGCCTTATCTACCAGATGTTTATGACTTTTTTCAATTTCACAAAAAACCATTACTTTGTTGTCAAAAAGGTTATAAATCGCAGCTTCCGGACCTGAAAATTCCGTTCCCGCCATTGGGTGACTTGCTATAAAGTGACTTCTATTAGGGTGATTTTCAACAGATTTACAGATGCTTCCCTTTACCGAACCCATATCCATAACTGCGGTCTGTTCGCCTACATAGTCAAGAGTTTTTTGCAACACTTTCGGGATGATGTCCACAGGAACGGCAACGATAGCTATATCGGCGTTTGTAATGTCGTTGTAATCTACTATTTGGTCTATAATGCTCAATTCCAAGGCTTTTTGTGCATTTTCGGGATTAGCATCAATGCCCCAAATTTGGTATCCGCAACGTTTGCGAAGTTCCAAAGCCATCGACCCTCCGATGAGTCCCAAGCCTATAATAACTGCTGTTTTCATATTCTTTAAATGGGTTATTTTTCTGTTTTAAAATGAATTATTTCAGTGTGTTTTTGTAAATTCCTAAAACTTTAAAGTCTTCAGCCATAATGGATAACAATTTGTGTGCTTTTTCAAAATCTTCATAATTTTCAAAGACGATATCCACAAAAAAAGCGTACTTCCAAGGTGTTTCAATTACGGGAAGTGACTGAATTTTAGTCATATTGATTCGGCAATCGCTAATCACGTTTAAAACCGTGGCGAGGCTTCCTCTTTTGTGATGAACTTGAAATTTTAAAGAGGCTTTATTGGCTTGATTTCGGTCGATTTCCTCATTTTTGGCTGTTAATACCACAAAACGAGTGGCGTTAACTTTCATCGTTTGAATGCTGTGGCGGATGATATTTAATTGATACAATTCCGCTGCCGATTTTGAGCCAATTGCCCCAATTCCAAAAAGTTGCAGCCGATGAATACGTTCGGCGGTACTTGCCGTATCGGTGTCTTCTACCAATTTTATTTGCGGATAATCCTCAAAGAATTGCTTGCATTGAAGCAGTGCCATAGGGTGGGAATGTACCTCTTTCAGTTGATTGATGTCCTGCCCCGGAAGTGCCATCAGATGTTGCTGAATATCAATATAATGCTCCCCGATGATTTTTAGGTTTAATCGGTCGATGAGTGCGTAATTCGGCAAGATGGAACCAGCAATGCTATTTTCGATTGCCATTATCGCCAAGTCGGCATCGTTTTTTAGCAGGCTTTGAGCTACCTTATCAAAGGAATTGCACTCAACAATTGCGATTTCCGAACCAAAATACTCTTGGGCAGCCTGATAATGAAACGACCCTTTAATCCCCTGAATTGCTACTCTCTGTTGCATATTCTTTTCTTACTTGATGCTATAAAACACAAAAAAAGCCCCGCTGTTACTCGAGACTTTTTTCGTTGTTTAACCTTTAAATTTACTATTACCAATTATCGTATTCACACAAAGTCTCGATTCTTATTTAGAAAAATAAAAATAATAAAAATCGAAATATGTGTTGTGAGTTGTCATTATTTTTTGTGTATAACGTTCCGCAAAAATAAAAATTAAAACTTAAAACCCAAAATTTTTATTGAAAAAATCTTAATTAATACAAAAAAATCTCAGCAAATAGCTGAGACTTCTTCGTTATTAGTTTTAAAAAATAAATTCAAAAAATTATTTTTTTTCTTCCTTTTTCTTGCAACAAGATTTTTTACTTTCTTTTGAGCAAGATTTTGCGTCTTTGTTGCATTCTTTTTTGCCTTCTTTGTTTTTGCAACAAGATTTTTTACCTTCTTTTGAGCAAGATTTCTCGTCTTTTGAACAAGATTTTGCATCTTTGCTACATTCTTTTTTGCCTTCTTTGTTTTTACAACAAGATTTTTTCTCTTTTTCTTGTTTTATTCCGTCTTTTTCTTGTACGATTTGTACTTCTTGCTCCAAAGTTGTTGCTTGAACATTTGCATTAAAAGCAAACATCAAAAACGCAACTCCCATCATTTTTAAAGTGTTCTTCATCTTTTTAAAAAATTAAATTAATATTAAAATTACCAATCATCTTTCCTCCTTAGATTTTATTTTTTTCAAAAGGTTTAATTATGTAATAAGGAATAAGCCATTGTTGCTAAACCTACCTTTACATTTTCTACTTTAATTAATTGATTATAACAACTTTCGATAGTTGCTCCGGTGGTTATCAAATCATCAACAAGCAGAACATTTTTTCCTTTTATTTTATCTCCATTCCGGATTGCAAAAATATCTTTACTGTCAGCAAAACGTGACCATAAATCCTTTTGGGTTTGTGTGGTATTCGTTTTTACTTTTATCAGTACGTCATCAATGTATTCCGCTTGCAAAATTCGAGCCAAACATTTTCCAAAAAGAGCAACTTGGTTATATCCCCGTTTTTTTAACTTATTTTTATGTAAAGGAACGGGAATTACAATGTCTGTTTTTTGGAAATCTTGCACTGTTTTTATTTTTTCGCCCAACCAATTTCCCAACCAATTTCCGATTTCCTCCTTGCCTTTGTATTTCAATTGATGGATTAAATGTTGTACTACGCTATCTTTATGAAAATAAAAAAGTGAAGTGGCACAGAATAAATCGCATTGTCCGTAAAGCCGTTTTGTTATTCGATTTTCTTTTTGTAAATGCATCTGTGTTTCAGGAAGTTTCCCTCTGCAAGAGATACATAGAAAAGATTCCTTATCATTCAAGATACAACCGCACCCCATACAGTAATCAGGTAAAATCACGGAAAGTAAATCCCTAAAAATCATAAAATCAGATTTATTTTCAGGGCAAAAATATGTTTTTTTGAAATTATTTACTATGTTTGTGCGTTAAATTTTTGGTAAAAGTATTGATAGATATACTTTCACAAGATAAATTGATATTTTTAATTGTTAAAATAAGCTAAATAAGTGAATAAAAAGAATTTATATTAAAGATTTTTTGTGTTCATTTGTGATTTCAACTAAAAAACTATGGTAAATCAAGAAGATTTTTTCAAGAAAGTAATTTCTCACGCTAAGGAGTACGGTTATATTTTCCAGTCGAGCGAAATTTATGACGGGCTTAGTGCCGTTTACGATTACGGACAAAACGGAGTGGAACTCAAAAAAAACATTCGCGAATATTGGTGGAAAGCAATGGTTCAGATGAATGAAAACATTGTTGGGATTGATGCGGCTATTTTTATGCACCCCACCACGTGGAAAGCTTCGGGACACGTTGATGCCTTTAACGACCCACTTATTGATAATAAAGACTCCAAAAAACGCTATCGGGCTGATGTACTGGTAGAAGATTATGTAGCCAAAATTGAAGGAAAAATAGAGAAGGAAATTGCAAAAGCAGAAAAACGCTTTGGGGAAGCCTTTGATAAAGACCAATTTATAAGCACCAATGCACGTGTGATTGAGTATAAAAATCAAGCTGAGACCATCTTAAAACGCTTGGCGAAATCGCTTGAAAATGAAGACTTGGCAGACGTAAAAGCCTTGATTGAGGAATTGGAAATCGCTTGTCCTGAATCGGGTTCAAAAAATTGGACAGACGTGAAGCAATTCAACCTGATGTTTGGTACGAAACTCGGGGCAACCGCTGATACGGCGATGGATTTGTACCTTCGCCCCGAAACGGCACAAGGGATTTTTGTAAACTTCTCAAACGTGCAAAAAACAGGACGAATGAAAATTCCGTTTGGCATTGCACAAACAGGGAAAGCATTTCGTAATGAGATAGTTGCACGTCAGTTTATTTTCCGTATGCGTGAATTTGAACAAATGGAGATGCAGTTTTTCATTAAGCCAGGCACGCAAAAAGAGTGGTACGAATACTGGAAGGAGGCCCGCCTCAAATGGCATTTGTCATTGGGAATGGGCGATAGCAATTACCGTTTCCACGACCACGAAAAATTGGCACATTACGCCGATGCGGCTTGTGATATTGAGTTTAAGTTCCCGTTCGGATTCAAAGAGTTAGAAGGAATCCACTCACGTACCGATTTCGATTTGGGCAACCACGAAAAATATTCCGGAAAGAAATTACAATATTTTGACCCTGAGGAAAATAAAAACTACGTTCCGTATGTGTTGGAAACTTCCATCGGGCTGGACAGAATGTTTTTGGCGGTTTTCTCAAATTCACTACAAGAAGAAACTTTGGAAGGAGGCGATACGCGTACGGTGCTTCGTCTGCCTTTCGTGTTAGCACCGACCAAAGTGGCTGTGCTTCCGCTACTTAAAAAAGACGGACTACCGGAAATTGCCCGCGAAATCATAGACGAGTTGAAGTTTGATTTCAGTGTAGCTTACGACGAGAAAGATGCTGTTGGACGTCGTTATCGCAGACAAGATGCAGCCGGAACTCCTTTCTGCGTAACGGTGGATCATCAAACCAAAGAAGACCAAACGGTTACTTTGCGTCATCGCGACACAATGGAGCAAATCCGTATCCCAATTTCACAACTAAGAGACACCATTTCCAAAGAAGTAGATATGCGAAATTGGTTGAAAAAGGTAAAATAAAAAAATATAAAAAGAGGCTATTAAGCCTCTTTTTTAATATCCAAAATCTAAATATTCAGCTCCTTCCAAAATAAAATCGGTTATGCGTTGTAAGTAAATGTCAATCTGTGGGTTAGAAGAATTGAAAAGCATTGAAACTACTACTTGTTCTTGCGGATACACATAAAACCAAGCATATCCGCCTACGCCATTGCCAATGTGTCCGTAATATGGGCGGTTATTCCAATCTCTGCTTGATTGCCACCCGATGCTATAGCCTGTTTCTTTGTCGTCATCGGTACATAATGTTGTTAGCATTTCACTTTCAATTTCTTGTGACAGAAAATCGTGGCAAATAACAACATTTCCTAATTTAGCAACATCATCTGAAGTAGAGAGAAAGCCTCCTCCGGCAAGTTTGTAATAATTATGAACTGTGGTAGCCGGTTGAAAGCCTTTTTTTGTTCGGGAGTAAGGAATAGCTTGATTTTGAGTTATTTTTCCTTTGTCGGGGAAAGTATTTTGCATTTGAAGAGGCGTGAGAACTTCCTCCGAAACGATGTCTTCAAACTTTTTGTTTAGGCAACGTTCCATAGCCAACGAAACCAAATTCCAGTTGAAGCTACTGTACAAGTATTTCGTTCCGGGTGCAAATTCTAAAATATCATTTTTGAACATACCAATTCCTTCTTCGATAGACATTGGTTTGTTGCTGAAAATTTCATTTCCTTTGTAACTGCGAATGCCTACCAAATGACCTGCTAATTGCTTGATATTGAAATCGAAAGGTTTTTTGGGGAAATCGGGAACATATTCATAAAGCGATGCATTCCAATCGAATTCCTTTTTTTCTTGCAAACGAGCAAGAGCCACTGCCGAAAGCGGTTTGGAAACACTCGCAATTCGGAAAAGAGTTTTTTGCGGGTCGATTGTTTTCTTCTTTTCGATATCCGCATATCCGTATCCTTTTTGCCAAATTACGTGATTTTGCTTGGTAATAGTGATGGATGCCCCCGGAATTCGTTTTTCTTGCAATAGAAAATATATGATTTTTTCTGCTGATTTTTGAGCATCTTCAAATGAAACCACCTCGGAAGGATTCTTTCTGAATACTTCAACATCAGTAAGAGCTTTATTTTGTCCGAAAAGTGATTGAAAAAATGAAAAAATAGTTGAAAACAATAGAATATATTTTAAGTTCATTGATGAAATTATGAAAAACGTGGCAAAAATAATAAATTAATTTTAATTTAAAACGTAAGTCCGAACATTACTCCATCACGAATGAAACCGCCTTGGTAGGCCCGAACATATTCCACCCGAAGGAAACGAACCATTCCCCAACCGATATTTTCCAAACCAAAAGTAAATTCTTGATAAGGTTTTGAACCTTGCCGATTGATTTGATGAAATCCGGCAGTGAAATGCCATTGCAATTTGTTAAAAAATGGAATTTTGTTGGAAAAGTAGCCGTTAAAACGATGTCGGATATGAGTTTCTACATAATGTTTGTTCGTGGAATGCGAATAGTAGGGGAGCAAATAGAAGGAATTGTTAGGATTTTCCTGCAATTGCACGTGTGTTTGATTTCCGTTAAAATGCTTATAATCAATAAAGTTGATGTCCTTAGCATTGAAAAACGCTCCGCTCCGTATATTGACGTAAAGATTTCCTTTATTGTCGAAGGAAGGTGCATATTTTATCCGTCCTTCCAAATGCTGGTGTTGTAAGGATTTTTCGCTGGAAATGAACGCATTGGTAAGGCTTAAATGAAACGAAGGATAGGAATTTTCATAGTCGTAAATGCGTCGTTTTGGCAAACTGGTATAAGTTCGGTTGATGTAAAAATCGGCATTTACAGAAAGTTTGGCAACGTAATGTTTGCTAAAACTTTGCTCATAGTCGTAAGGTAGCAGTGGGTTGTTGGACGTGTAGGGTTTATCCCGCTTAGTCCAAGAATAATTCGTGTTGTTAAACAAGGGTTTACGCCAGCTGAAAGAGAAATTTCCCGAAAGGTTGATGTTATTTGAAATGTCTTGTCCGTACGAAATATTAAAAAATTCATCGTTGTACACCTTCATATAATTGTCCTTGAAAAACAGTGAAGTAACTTCATTAATTGCTCCCGAAATCGGATTTTCCTTGTTGAATTGTTGGGCTTGTACGCCTCCCCAAATCCGAAGTTTTGCGTTGTTAATTCGGTTAAATTGTCTGCTGATTCCGCCCGTGATACGAAGACGATTTTCAGAAAAACTGTACTGCAAATCCGTGTAAATGTTTGTTGAAGCAAAGGTTTCTTTGTTGGATTTGTAAAAAGAAAAACCAGTGCCTAAAAACAACCCCTGCACGGTGTTGAATCCGACACTCATTGGGTCTGTCAATCCGTTGTAAGACAAGTAAATGCCTTTTGATTTTTTGCGATAACTGTACCCTGTAAAGATGTCCCAAATGCTGAATTTATTGCGTTTAGTTTCTACCGAATCGGTGTATTTTTCGGACGAACGCACCAGTTCAATACTGTCTTTTTTGATGTAATTTTTCGTTTCTTCTTCGGTAAGCGGAATTTGACGAAATTTTGTCCAAAATAAGCTGTCTTTTTTATTGGCATTGTCCGAAAAACTACGGATTTCTCCCCTGAATTCTTTCTTGTCAAAAGTTTCTTTAAAGTTATGATTGCTATATACATACGAGAAAATTCCTTCCAGTTCAATCATAAAAACTTTGGCTTTCAGGTCAATGGTTTGTAGCGTTTTATACCAAGTTTGTTCTGCCTCATTAAAACTGAAATTCTGAACCAAACGAAGCTCTTTAAAGGCAGGATTTTGCATACGATAGCCTTTGAGAATAACCTCTACCCCGTAAATCGCCCACGAGTCTTCCATAATGTAAATGTAACCTTCAAAAACAGGCTCTTTGTCTCGCTTCGGGAGTAATTTTATCTTATTGATTAAAAGACCTTTATCGTTGTAAAAGGTGCTTTCCAACTCATACCTGTAATAGGAAAAGGCGGCATCGGCGATGGGCGAAACCATTTGGGCTTCAAAATTCAGATATTCGTCATAAAAATCGAAATTGGCTTCGGCTGCGGTGTTGATACTGAATCCGTTACTGTTTCCCGCTACTTTGGAAGCGATGATGTGTTCCTTTACCTTGTTGGGCTTCTGAAACTTAATTTTTGAAATGGTCTCGGACTGATACACAATTCCCGTTCGGGTAGAATCCAAACTTCCGTCCAAATCGCCTACTTCCTTTCCTAAAATTTTTTTAGGAACGTTTTTCATTCTGAGAAACCCTTTGGAGTAGAAATCAGCTTCAAATCGGTTGTTTTTTTGGCTGTTTTTCGCTCTGTTTTTTATGGCATTACGAATGATAGTGTTTGCTGGATTGTCTTTATTGCTGACAATCACTTCACTAAGTTGAAAACTTTCCTCCATCAGGGTTATATTTAATTCGTGAGGAAAACGCTCAATATCAAGCTGTTTTCTTTCTGTTTTGTAACCTAAGGACTGAAAGACGAGTGTTAGTTTTTTGTGTTGGCTGTTCAGTATATAATCGCCTTTTTCGTTAGTTGTCGTCCCAATAGTTCCGTTTTCCTGATAGATATTCACAAACGGGATAGGCTGATTATTTTTGTCAGTAACTTTGCCTTTTATTTGAGAAAAAGACATAGAAACTGTAAAAAACAGAATGAAAAGCGTTAAAATCTTCATATTTGTTAGAAAGTTTGGGTTGAAAATCTGGCAAATATAGAAATAAATCCAAAAAATCAAAAAAAATCCGTATTTTTGCGTAATGATTTTAAGAATCTCATTGTCAATATGTAACTAATAAGAGAATACGTAATGAGAAATATTAAAAATTCGGTAGAAAAAGCAAAATAGTAAGAAAAATGCGTATCGAAAAGAAATTTAAGATAGAATCTTTAAAAAATATAAAAAAGAAAGCCCTGTTTTGGGCAAATTCCTTACAAACTGAGATGATTTGGCTGGATTCCAATCACTATCCGGATAAATATCGTCGATTTGAAGCTGTTTTAGCATTTTATCCGCATAAAATATTAAAAAAATATGAATCAAAAGGTGCTTTTGATGCACTAAAATCATTTATTGATGCCACAAATGACTATGTTTTCGGTTATTTGTCGTACGATTTGAAAAATGATGTGGAGAAATTGTCTTCCAACAATGCGGACGGACTTCTATTTCCCGAAATATATTTTTTTCAGCCCGAAAAAATAATTTTTTTTCAAGAAGATTGTCTCGTTTTCAGTTATTTGGAAAACGTTTCTCAAGAAATTGATAGCGATTTTCAGAAGATTTGTACTTTTTCTGAGGAATCAAATTCAAAAAAGGCGGGGTTTTTGCAAAAAAATCCGGTTTCTGCACGAATTTCGAAAGAAAATTACGTAAAACAGGTCGGAAAAATGCAAAAACACATTGCTCGAGGCGATATTTATGAGGCTAATTTTTGTCAAGAATTTTATATTGAAAATATTGAAATTGAGTCTCTTGCAGTTTACGAAAAACTCAACGATATTTCAACGCCTCCTTTTGCCAGCTTTTTGAAATTTGACGGAAAATATGTTCTGTCCGCATCTCCGGAGCGTTATTTGCAACGAAAAGGGAATGTAGTTGTTTCTCAGCCAATTAAGGGAACGGCAAGGCGTTCTGAAAATCAGGAAGAAGACAGAAAACTCTGTTTGGAGTTAGAGCAAAATCCGAAGGAACGTTCTGAAAATGTGATGATTGTGGATTTAGTTCGAAATGATTTGTCGCTTTACGCGGAAAAAGGCAGTGTAAAAGTTACGGAATTGTGTAAACCATACACTTTTAGGCAAGTACATCAGCTTATTTCGACTATTGAAGTAAAAGTAAAAGAGGGAACGCATTCTGTTGATGTGATTCGTTCTACCTTTCCGATGGGAAGTATGACGGGGGCTCCGAAAATTTCGGCAATGCAAATAATTGAAAATCTGGAAGCTACTAAGCGGGGAGTTTATAGCGGTGCGGTGGGTTATTTCACTGCTGATGGCGATTTTGATTTTAATGTGGTTATTCGCAGTATTTTGTATAATTCTGAAAATAAGTATCTTTCTTTTTCGGTGGGAAGTGCCATAACTGCCGAAGCCATTGCTGAAAAGGAATATGAAGAATGTCTTGTAAAAGCCAATGCGATGCGAAAGGTGTTGGAATAGATTTATTTTTAGCGTTTGATGCAAAAAAATAATTTTTATTTGTTGCTTTATTTGTTATAAAATTGTACCTTTGAAGCTCCGTAATACAGAGGAAATATAACATAATAAATATATAAAATATGAAAGTAACAGTAGTAGGTGCAGGAGCCGTTGGAGCAAGTTGTGCTGAGTACATTGCAATTAAAAACTTTGCATCAGAAGTAGTTTTAGTGGACATCAAAGAAGGTTTTGCTGAAGGTAAAGCGATGGATTTGATGCAAACAGCTCCGCTTAACGGATTTGACACACGAATTGTAGGGGTAACAAACGATTATTCAAAAACAGCAGGAAGTGATGTGGCAGTTATCACATCAGGGATTCCACGTAAACCGGGTATGACTCGTGAGGAGCTTATTGGAACTAATGCCAATATCGTAAAATCAGTTGTGGAGCAATTGGTAAAACATTCACCAAACGTGATTGTGATTGTGGTAAGTAACCCAATGGATACGATGACATATTTGGTGAGAAAAGCTACAAACTTACCTAAAAATCGTATTATTGGAATGGGAGGAGCTTTGGACAGTGCTCGATTCAAATATCGTTTGGCAGAAGCTTTGGAATGCCCACTTTCAGATGTTGATGGTATGGTAATTGCGGCTCATAGCGATACAGGAATGCTTCCTTTAACTCGTTTGGCTACACGTAACGGAGTGCCGGTTTCAGAATTTTTGTGCGAGGATAAATTGGCTAACGTAGCTCAAGAAACTAAAGTAGGCGGGGCTACCTTGACAAAATTGTTAGGAACGTCGGCTTGGTATGCTCCTGGAGCTGCGGTTTCAGCTTTGGTTCAGGCAATTGCGTGCGACCAGAAAAAAATGTTCCCTTGTTCGGTAGTTCTTGAAGGCGAGTACGGACAAAGCGATATTTGTTTAGGAGTTCCTGTAATTGTTGGTAGAAACGGAGTTGAAAAAATCGTTGAAATTAAATTAAACGATGCTGAAAAAGCTAAATTCCAAGAAAGTGCAGCAGCAGTAAGGGAAGTAAACAAAGATTTGAACAGTGTTTTGTAAAAGAATCATTTACAAATAAATTTAACTGAGGGCTGCCTTTGGGTAGCCTTCTTTTTTGGAAAGAAAGGTAATTTTACTTGTAAATTTCAAAAAAATACAAAAAGCTGATAAAAAATATTATATTTGCGAGCTATCAATTTTCAACTGATGGTATTGATATAAAATTTAATTTATTTGAAGTTATGAATTTTCTGAAAAATGTATTGGCTGCCGTTTTGGGCTTTTTTATATCCATTGGGATATTTTTTGTATTGTTTCTGATTTTTATTTCAATGATGGTTTCTTCTTTAGGAGCAAATGATACGAATGTCGTTGTGAAAAAAAATTCTGTTTTGGAATTAGATTTTAAAACACCTTTGAAAGATTATGCCGAACGTGTTCATATTGAGGATTTTGATTATACGATAGAAGAATTCAACGGAATGAATTTCATTTTACAAGCCATTGAAAATGCCAAAACCGATGACCGAATAGAGGGAATTACCATCAAAAGTCCCGGAAATATAGGCGGACTCGTATTCGTGCAGGAATTGCGTGCGGCTTTGCAAGATTTTAAAACTTCAGGAAAATTCGTTTTGGCTTATAACGATATGATTCCTCAAACGGATTATTATCTTCAAACTGTGGCTGATAGCGTATTTTTGAATCCACTTGGATACTTGAATTTCAGGGGATTATCTTCCGAAGTGTTGTTCTTTAAGGATATTCAGGAAAAAACGGGCGTAACGATGGAAGTTATTCGTCACGGAAAATACAAAAGTGCCGTAGAGCCTTTCCTTGATAACAAAATGAGCGAAGAAAACCGCTTGCAAATCACAACATTACTGAACTCAATGTGGAGTGTTATCGTGGAAGATATTTCAAAAGACAGGAATATTCCAATTGAAAAACTAAACCAAATCGCTGACAACTTGGATGCAAGAACACCTCAGTTAGCAAAGGAAAATAATCTGATTGACGGAGTGATTTTTAAAGATGAATTTGAACAAATTTTGTGTAACAAAACTCAATCTTCAGAAATTAATGACGTGAACTTTATCAATATTGAAGAATATGCTGAAAGTGTGGCAACTAAAGTTAGTCTGAAAAAAGCGAAAGACAAAATTGCCGTGATTTATGCCGAAGGAAATATTATGTACGGAGTAGGAAAACCGGGTATTATAGGAGATGAAACCATTATAAAATCTTTGAGAAAAGCCACTGATGATAAAAACGTTAAAGCCATCGTGTTGCGAGTAAATTCTCCCGGCGGAAGTGCATTGGCTTCGGAATTGATTCACAGAGAGATAGAGATTGCCAAAAAACATAAAAAAGTATATGTTTCAATGGGGAATTATGCCGCTTCGGGAGGATACTACATTGCTTGCAATGCTGACAGAATTTTTGCCGAAGAAGGCACTATAACAGGTTCCATCGGAGTTTTTGGAGCGTATCCTAACGTGAATAAATTAGCAGAAAAGTGGGGAATTAATGCAGAGCAAGTCACAACGCATTCTAATTCATTGGAATACAGTTTGTTTGAAAAGCCAACTGAAAGTTTTATCAAAGAAGCTAAGGAATCGGTTGAAAATATTTATGATGTATTCCTCAACAGAGTCGCAAAAGGACGTAATATGTCTGTGGAACAGGTAAATGAAATTGCTCAAGGACGTGTATGGAGCGGGAGGGAAGCTTTACAAATTGGTTTGGTGGACGAAATAGGAACACTAAACGATGTTTTATCTTTCGTTTCAAAGGAAAATGGCTTAGAATCTTACAACATAGAATCTTATCCAATTTTTAAAACAAGTCTTAAAGAGATGTTTCAAGAATATCCAACTTCTCTAAAAGTAAATACATTACAAAAAGAAATGGGAAAAGAAGCTTACGAAATGTACCAAAGGATTCAAAATCTTTCTCAACAAGAAGGAATTCAGGCTCGTATGTTATTTAAAATTAATTTAGATTGATTCTATTGATTAACTAAAAATTAACGAATCTTTATCATATTCTTTCGTTTTTATTTTCTATCTTTGCTATAGAGAAACAAAAAAGAAAATTATTATGAAAAGACCTATGATTGAGTACACTAAAACGATTTTATCAAAGGTAAGTTTTGACCCGGGATTATTTCGTAAGGAACTTAAAAAAGCAACAGATAGGTTGTTACCTTACGAGGTGGAGGAGTTGAAAATTTGGTTGGATGCCTATACCAAAAATAAGCCAGAATTGATGGAATGTGTGGCTTACATAGAAAAATAGACAGTATTGATTTTATTCATAACTTGAGGAGAACGGCAGCGTTAGGGTTGCCGTTTTTTTGTTTTTACACTGAAAATAAATTTATTAAAAAGATATTTTATAAATTTGCAATTCGAATTTTAACAGAAGATGAAAGAAATCACAAGTGTTCAGAATCCGTTTATTAAACAACTGATTTTGCTCAGAGAAAAATCCCGAAATAGAAAAAAAGAAGGCGTTTTTGTCATCGAAGGTGAGCGGGAAATACAATTGGCAATTCAAGGAAATTATGTTTTGGAAACCATATTGTTTCAAAAAGAAATTTTTCCGGAAGAAAAGGTAAAACGCTTATTATCAAAAGGAAATAAAGAAGTCCAAACTATTTGTATTTCGAAAGAAGTATATGAAAAACTTACTTATCGCTCATCAACGGAAGGAATTATCGCTGTTGCAAAATCCAAATCTCATTTATTGAAAGATGTTGAATTTAAGGATAATAACCCTCTCATTTTGGTAGCAGAGGCTCCTGAAAAACCCGGGAATATAGGGGCTTTGCTACGCACTGCCGATGCAGCTGGTATCGATGCCGTTTTGATAGCTAATCCTAAAACGGATTTGTACAACCCCAATATTATTCGCTCAAGTGTTGGGTGTGTTTTTACAACTTCTGTAGCAATGGGAACAACCGCTGAAATTATTTCTTTTTTGAAACAGAAAAATATAAAAATATTTTGTGCAGCCCTTTCAGCTTCAAAACCTTACACGGAAATATTGTTTAAGGAAGCTTCGGCGATTGTTGTCGGAACAGAAGATGAAGGACTTACAGATGAGTGGTTGCAAAATTCTCATCAAAATATAATAATCCCGATGGAAGGTGTCATCGACTCAATGAATGTATCTGTGGCTGCTGCGGTTTTAATTTTTGAAGCAAAACGCCAACGTAAAAAATAAAAAGAGTTGCTTATTTTTAGCAACTCTTTCATATTTATTTTATATTTTTCAAGTTTATAATTTCTTGTTGAGTTAGTCTTCTCCAATGTCCGCGAGGAAGATCTTTTTTCGTCAATCCTGCAAAAACAACACGATCTAATTTTTCAACATTGTAGCCTAAATGCTCAAAAATACGACGAACGATACGATTTCTTCCACTGTGAATCTTCACCCCGATTTCATTTTTAGGTTTGTCATTCACATAGCTAATTTCATCAACTTGGATAAATCCGTCTTCAAGCTCAATTCCTTCTTCAATTTTTATCAAATCCTTGTAATCCAGCTTTCTATCAAGTACCACGTGATATATTTTTCGCACTCCGTGGGTTGGATGCGTCAATTTTTTGGCTAATTCACCATCGTTTGTAAGTAGCAGAAGCCCGGTTGTTGGTCTGTCCAAACGCCCGACAGGCAATATGCGAGCCGTTGTGGCATTGGTTACCAAATCCATTACCGTTTTTCGTCCTTTTTCGTCGTTTGTGGTTGTAATGAATCCTTTAGGTTTGTTCAGCAAAATGTATTCCTTTTTCTCGGAAGTGATTACTTTTCCGTCAAATTTTACGATATCCGTAGGTTTTACGCGGTATCCTAACGTTGTCATCACTTCTCCGTTCACTTCAACATTTCCCGATGAAATATAAATATCAGCGTTTCTTCGAGAACAAATTCCGGCATCTGCGATGAATTTATTCAATCGAATTTCTGTATTTACAGGCGTTGGAGCTTCACTTTCGGCGTTAGTGTTGTAATTTTTCTTAATAAAAGGCTTTTTATAATCGTTATTCTTTTTGAAATTAGGATTATAAGTCTTTTTTCGTCCTGAATCTTCTTTAAAATTAGGATTATATGTTTTTTTATAAGAACTCGTTTCTGTTTTTTCAGAAGAAAATCGATTGTTATTGTTCTTTCTGAAATTGTTTGATTTTGGTTTGTAGTCAGAATTCTCAGAGGAATTGCTATTGTATTCCTTTTTGAAGTTGCTTGAATAAGTTTTTTTCTTGTAGTTATTGGTGCGTTGTGAATTTGAATTTTCTCTGCTGGAATACTTTTTATTTTCCATAAGTTTCTCTATTTATTATGATTATTTTGGAGATTGATATTTTAAATTAAATGCTTCTAAAGGATGCAAATATACCATTTTGAAATGAGAAAAAATTATTTTTTGTCAGAAAAAAATAAAAAAAGGAATTATTAATCTGAATTAATACAAATTAATAATTCCTTTTTAGAAAAATTACGTGCTGTTATTTCGTTTCGAACAACTTATCGATACGGGCAACGATGTCTTTCAGATGATTTTTGGTCATAACATCTGCCGAAGATGCCGAGCGAGCCATTGTGCGGATTTGTGAAAGTTCAGCACGAACGGCAGCTTTTATGTCCGAAGTGTGTGCATTGGCACTCGTTCCTTTGAAATACGGGCTTGGTGGAGCAGGAGATAAAGGTTTGGTTTCCAGTAATATTCTTCCTAAAATTTCCACGTGCGAACGCTGCAAGTTTCTGCGGTAGGCATCTATTTTTGCTCCCGTTGTAAGTTCTGTCCATACTCCTTTGCGAATGTCATTCATCAATTCGGTAATTTTGTAGGCTTTTTCTCCGTTAAGAGCTTCATTTTCAATAACTCGATGTAGTCGGGCAACATCTAACAAATGCGATAAACCAACGGCCTGTATGTTTTTGATACGCTCCAAAGTTCCCGCATATTCAATACGTTTGATAATGGCATTATCAATAAGCCAAGAAGGGGTTTTAAACACTTCTTTATTAAGGAATTGAACTGCTTTTTTCTGAATGTCTTTCTCAACATAAACGTACACTTCACCGGGTTGGTCAGCAGTTTTGTAATGCTCGTAAACGCCCCCAACGTTAGCCGAAACGTGCCCGATGTAAAGTCGATATTGCCCTAAAACTTGTCCGTAAAGGGTTTTTAATTCCTCGTAAGTTTCTCCGTCTTTGGTTGTCCAATTTATCAAATTCGAAGCGATACGTTTGAGGTTGGCAATTCCGTACGTGCTTGCTTTCATTGCGTCATCTCCTAAATCCTCCGATTGCGAACTTGGGTCAACTATGTGTCCTACTTGCTGATGTCCAAAGCGATAGAGCGGGTCGCCGGCGTGTTTTAAAATCCATTGGTTTAGAATTTCTTTTTCTTCTTCGGCAGATTTATCCAAGATAGGGCGATATCCCCAAGCGATGGAATATTTGTCATAAATCCCGATTTCGGGCATCAAAGCCACGCCTTTATCCTCAGGTTGAGCAATGTAATTGAATCGAGCATAATCCATAATAGAAGGAGCTGTTCCGTGTTTCTTGGTGAAAGAAGCCGAACGCAACGAATCCACAGGATAAGCGTGGCTACTTCCCATATTATGAGGCAATCCGAGGGTGTGACCTACTTCGTGCGAAGACACAAATCGAATCAAACGACCCATAATTTCCGTTTTAAATTCCGGTTTTTGAGCATCAGGATTGATGGCTGCCGTTTGCACGAAAAACCAATTGCGAAGCAGCGTCATTACGTTATGATACCAGTTGATGTTGGCATTTAAGATTTCGCCTGTACGTGGGTCGCTAATATGCGGACCGTTAGCATTCGGTATGGGCGACGCCAAGTAACGCACCACAGAATAACGCATATCGTCAGGGTCCCAATCGGGGTCTTCTTCTTTGCTTGGCGGGTCTTTGGCGATGATTGCATTTTTAAATCCTGCTGCTTCAAAGGCTTTTTGCCAGTCTTCGATACCTTGTTTTATGTACGGAGCCCATTCTTTTGGTGTAGCTCGGTCGATGTAATAAACGATAGGTTTTTTAGGTTCAACAAGTTCGCCACGTTTGAATTTTTCGATGTCTTCATCTTTTACTTCCAATCGCCAACGGTCAAGATAAGTAACTGATTTTGTTTTTTGTACAGGAAGCCCGTAATCGGTTTGGCTGGTGGTAAACCAACCCACACGCTCGTCGAAATATCTGCGTTTCATCGGATTTTCAGGAAGCAGAATCATTGAGTTGTTGATTTCCACGGTTACGATTCCCGCAATGCGACTGGTACGGGCGGGCGGTTCGGTAGCATTATAGGTTTTGATGCTACGTACTTCAACGTTTTTAGGAAAAGTTTTTACTCGCTCGATAAAACTTCGTTTGGTATCTAAGCCTCCAACTTTGTATTGTTTTCGGTAATGTTCTGATAATCCGAAAGGTTTAGTGTCTTTTTCAAAAAGTTCGTTGATTTCAATAACCGATGAAATACTGTCTTTCCCTCGTGTTTTAATGTCGAAACTTGCCAAAATGGGTTCCACGTTTGAGTTGATAACTGCCTCGTAAATAGGCAAACTATCGCTGGCAATAATACTATGTGAGACCATTCTCACCAATATTTTTTTGTCTTTCTTTTCCCAACGGATTACCTGATTGTTAGCTTCTTCCCCTCCAAAACCAATGCCTGTTGCGGTTTTAGAAATACGAGTAACCATCAGCATTTCTTTACCCAATAATGAATCGGGAATTTGGTAGAAATACTTGTCGTTCACTTTATGAACGGTGAACAATCCTTGTGTGGTTTTTGCCGTTTTTGGGATAACAGCATCGAAGCCTTTGGGTTTAGCTGCTTCGGCTTTTTTCTTGGCTTCAGCCTCAATTTGGGCTTTTTTCTTTTTACTTTTGAAAAGCTGTGCATTTGCTTCATTTACAGAAAATAGCAAAAGCAATGCGGAAAAGTACAATGTTAATTTACGCATAAATAATATGTTTGGTTGTGTAAAATGAATTTGTTAAATCCCGACAAAGGTAATGAAAAATTAACCAATTCGGAGCTTTTCAAATTAAATTATTAACTTTGCCACTTGTTTGTTAAGATAAGAAATTTATGGCAGTACAAAAACCCAGCTTACCCAAAGGAACGAGGGATTTTTCCCCAACAGAATTAGCAAAACGCAACTACATTATAGATAAAATACGAGCCGAATTTGTGAAATTTGGTTTCCAACCCATTGAAACTCCGAGTTTTGAAAATTACGAAACGTTAATGGGAAAATACGGAGAAGAAGGTGACCGACTGATTTTCAAAATTTTAAATTCCGGAAATTTTGCTGAAAAAGTGAACACTATCGATTGGGAAACTAAAAACGTGGGCAAACTCACTCCACAGATTTGCGAAAAGGCGTTGCGTTATGACCTTACCGTACCTTTTGCTCGGTATGTGGTTCAGCATCAGAACGACATCACTTTTCCGTTCAAACGTTTTCAAATTCAGCCGGTTTGGCGTGCCGACCGTCCGCAAAAGGGGCGTTTCCGTGAGTTTTACCAATGCGATGCCGATGTGGTGGGAAGCAACAGTCTTTGGCAGGAAGTGGAGTTTGTACAGCTGTATGATTCTGTTTTTACCTCGCTGAATTTGAAAGGAGTAACTATAAAAATCAATAACCGAAAAATATTGAGTGGTTTTGCTGAGGTTATCGGTGAAAGTGAAAAATTGATTGATTTTACGGTGGCTTTGGATAAATTGGATAAAATCGGGCAAGAAGGTGTTGTAAAAGAAATGCTTTCCAAAGGAATTTCCGAGCAGGCGATTGAAAAAATAAGTCCGATTTTTAGTCTTGGAGGCAGTTTTTCCGAGAAAATAAATCTTCTGAAAGAGATTCTAAAAGATTCTGAAACAGGCAAAAAAGGTATTGAAGAACTGGAGTTTATCGAAAAAGCTATAAATCATTTATCGTTACAAACCGCTGTTTTGGATTTGGATGTAACTCTTGCTCGAGGGCTAAATTATTACACGGGAGCCATCTTTGAAGTTGCTGCTCCTGAGGGAATTGCAATGGGTTCGATAGGTGGTGGCGGTCGATATGATGACCTTACCAGCATTTTCGGACTTAAAGGCATCAGTGGTGTGGGAATTTCCTTCGGATTAGACCGTATTTGCCTAGTAATGGAAGAATTAAACCTATTTCCGGAAGAAATTGGCGACACTTTGGATGTATTATGTATCAATTTCGGAGAAAAAGAAGCCTTACAGAGCCTAAAACTCATTCAAAAATTACGTTCTTTGGGCAAAAAATCGGAATTATATCCTGAATCGGCAAAAATGAAAAAGCAAATGGCATATGCCGATAAACGAAATATTCCTTTTGTGGTTTTAATTGGCGAATCGGAATGCGAAAAAGAAAGTTTCATTCTGAAAAATATGAAAACAGGAGAGCAAAAAGAATATTTAATAAGTGAAGTAAAAAAAGAAATATTCAAATAAAAAGAAAAAAGGCAAGATTAGTTAACTTAACTAATCTTGCCTTTTTCAATTAATAAATTTCAAGCTCTCTTTCTTCCTCAAAGCCATCTCCAATACTGAAAACTATTTTGTATTTTCCTTTCGGAAGATAGTATTTTTTATCAACGGAAGCAGTCAAAATCAGTCTTTGCAAACTTTTTTCATACATTAATTTTCCTACATCTGAGATAGTTAAATCGTAAGGAATATAGTTGAATCCCTTGTTGGTTTTGTATGTGAAAGACTGCAATGTTGCTTTTCCTTTCATTATTTTCACGCTTACAGGTAAGTCTTCTTTTGCGGCAAATCCGTAAAAATGGATTTCTGGAGAAGTCGCTTTTTCCCATTCATTCCAAGTATTTCCCCAGAGCGGTGAATGTGCCACACGAATTTTTTCTTGCAACGGATAAAAATCTTGTGCTATGATTGCAGCACGAAGGTCTTGCAGAATGCTAACAGAAGTTTTATAAACACCGCTTCCTTCAGTGGAAACGAGCATTTCGCCACTATTTTCATCTATAAAAATATCTAAAATTCCTGTTTCTGGCAAATTTTTAACAAAAGGATGCCAGCTTTCTCCCAAATTGAAAGAAACATAAAGCCCATCATTAGTGCCTACATACAAAATTTGCTCATTTTTAGGGTCTTCTTTAATAACGTTGATTCTGCTTTCAGGCAAATCGGAACGAATTTCCGTCCAGCTTTTTCCCAAATCATTGCTTAAGAAAATGAAAGGCTCACGATTATTTTCATCGGTACTTTTAAGGGTGGCAATGACTCTGTTGCGATTGTGTTTTGAAGCTACTAAATTGTTTACATTTAATGGTTTAGGAAAAGCATTATAAATCATTTGCCAAGAAACGCCTCCGTTGTTTGATACGTGAATCATTCCGTCATCGCTTCCTGTGTAAATCAACCCGAAAAGGAAAGGAGATTCCGCGATGGAAGAAATAGTTCCGTAAGCTTTGTTTCCTTTTTTATCGCCATTGGTTAAATCGCCTGAAATAGTACGCCAGTTTTTACCTTTGTCCATTGAAATGTGCAGTTTGTTGCTTCCCGCGTATAAAATATCACTGTTTTGAGGCGAAATGAGTAAAGGAGTTCGCTTTCCAAATCGTAAAGGAGCTTTATTTTCTGCAAAATACATTGAACCCAGCGGATTTAGTACGTTTTTATTATCATCAAAGTCATAAAAACTACCATTTTCTGCTCCTACATATAGTTTATTTCCTGAAATAACTTGTGATTGAGGCAGAATTCTATTCCATTGCGAGTTATTTTTCATCAAAATGCCTTGTTCTCCTGCCAAATAGAAAGTGTTTTTGTTTTTATCGTATACAATTTTATCAAAGGAAGCCGATTGAGGAGCATTTTTAAAAGACCAATTTTTGCCATTGTCGTACGAAATCGAAAAACCGTTTCTGGTTGTCGCAAAAAGAGTATTTAATTGATAATGGATTTGATAAAATCCATTTTGAAGAGAAATAGAATGTTTATTTCTCCAAGATTTTCCTCCATCAACTGATTCTAAAAGCGGAAAGCCACCGATGAATATATGATTTTTATTTGCAGGATTTACTGTGATGCTCGCAAAATCATCTCCGTTTTGATAGAAAGTGTCGTTTAGCGGATTTGAATGCGTTTTTCCCCAAGAAGTTCCTCCGTCATTGCTAAAATAAACTTCTGCTCCCACAACTTCCTGATGTTTAGCTCCTAAGAAAGAAAAAAGTCTTGAAGGAGAGGTGATTTCTGCGGAAATCATATTTTTCAGATTTACGGCAGTATATTTTTCGTTCAAACCTATATTATGTAGGAAAGCGTCGAGCTGATTATCATCCAAATTTAGAAAATCGGACTTGCTCATAGTTTCAAAATCTCGGTCAGAAAGGTGAATTTTTGTTATTCTATCCACACTTTTTGAAGCGGAATTTCTTGTTTTTACAGAGCGATTATCCACAACGGCATAAATCGTGTTTTGGTCGTAAACAGCCAAACCTATTTTTCCTACGAAATTTCCATTGAGAAAGCCGTTGGATTGCGTTATTTTATTCCAGCTTTCGCCTCCGTTACTACTTTTGTATATACAACTTAAATTTCCGTAAGGTTTTGATTCCCAGTAAGAATCTTCAGGATGCCAAACAGAAGCAAAAAGAGTGTTGCCGTTATTGGTCGCTACAATTTGTCGGACGCCGGCACGCGTCCCGATGAAGAGTTTATGCTGCCAAGTTTTCCCTCCGTCATTGGTTTTGAAAATTCCTCTTTTTTCATCTGCATTATACTGATTTCCAAGTACTCCTACTACAACTTCTTCTGTGTTTTTAGGATTAATGGTGATGGAACTGATATTTTGTGAAGAGGCTAATCCTTTGAATTCCCAAGTTTTACCTTTGTCAAGGGAAGCAAACAATCCGTAAGGTGTTCCTACCCAGATTACTCCCGTTTTCCATTCCACTGCCAAGGCACTAATTTGTTGTGTAGGTTGGTTTTCAAAAATAAATTCGAAAGTTTCTCCACCGTTTTGGCTGTGCCAAAGTCCACCCGAATTTGGAGCGATAATAACTTCATTTGCATTGTAAGTATTCACGCTAAAAGTGTTGATTTTGTTGCCAATATCAGCGGCGTGAATTCTTTCAAAAGGAGTTTCTTTTACCCACGATTTTTCCTTCAATTCCGCTTTTTGCCGAATTGAAAGAGGAAGTGTTTCTTGTGCAGAAAGAGCAAGAGAAAATACTGTGAAAAAAGCTGAAAAAAGGTGTTTCATAGTATTGAAAATAAATTTATAAAGGGTTAAAAAGATTGAAATATAATGTTTTTCGTACCAACCTGCAAAGTTAAGGAAAATATATTTATGGAAAAGTTCAAGAAATCTTAAAACTTTCAAAAAAAAAGATTATTTTTGTCCTCAAGTTTAAGAAAAAAGGCCTCGTAGTTCAACGGATAGAATAGAAGTTTCCTAAACTTTTGATCCAAGTTCGATTCTTGGCGAGGTCACTATAATGGACAAATTTTATTAAATGGAATCATTTATGTTTCTGATATTTAATGATTTATAATTTTGTTCTAAAAATAAATTTGTTGGAGATAAAAAAAATATATACCTTTGACTTTCCATTGGTTATGGACTTAATTTATAGTAACTTAAAATTTATGTAGTTATGAAAGACCTTAATGAATATATTGAAGAGCTACTCTATAAGCATCAATGTGTGATAATTCCGAAGTTTGGAGCATTTATTTCCAACAGAAAATCAGCAAGATTGTTTGAGGATAAAACGTTCGTTCCGCCAAAACGTGAGCTTACGTTCAACGCGAGTTTGCACTCAAATGACGGATTATTAATTAAATATATTTCTGAAACCTCAGGAGTTGATTATAATTTGGTTGAAGATTACGTTAATTTGACTGTTGAAGGTTGGAAAAAGATTTTGCAACAAGGTGAAACTCTTACACTTAATAATATTGGTGTGTTGAGACAAACTCCGGAAGGAAGGCTTGCCTTTGAAGTATTTGAAGATGTTAATTATCTTACGGATTCATTCGGGATGTCGGCTTTTGTTCCTCACGAAATTGCTGAGGTAGAGGAAGTTATCAAGCCGGTTGAAAAACAGATTACTCCAACGTTAGATTTATCTGTTGAAAAAGAAGTAAAAACGGAAAATACTTTTGTAAATCGCCAACGAAAAGAAGAGCCGAAAAGAGCTAAAAAGCGTCCGTTTTTGGCATATACTGCAATTGCGATTGTTGGTTTGGGACTTCTTGCCTTTGGTGCGTTTAAGCTTTTTGGTGAGGCTATTATTACAGATGAAGCTCAAAATGAGGTAGTTATTACTGAAAGCCAAATTGAAGAGCAAGTACAACAAAAGCTAAGTGAAGCAACTTTCACAATCCCTTTGACTTTGCCTACGATTTCGTTAAATGCAGTGAAGGTAAAAGAACTTTCGAAATCAAAAGCAGAAGCAAGCCAACAAATGGTTTCTTCTCAAAAAACAGAAGTTACTACTCCGCAGGTGAAAGAGTCTAAAAAAGAGACTGTTACCCCGAAAGAAGTTGTAAAAGAAGTTAAAAAAGAGGTTAAGAAGGAAGTAGCTCCTGTGGCTGTAAAAGAGACTTCTTCTACTAAGAATAAAAAATTCCAAGTTATTGCAGGTGCTTTCAAAGAAGAGAAAAATGCACGTACAAGAGTGGAGCAACTTAAAAAATTGGGATATAAAAATGCTTCTGTAATAGGGAAAAATGCAAAAGGGCTTTACCAAGTAAGTTACGCCGGATTTGATAGTATGGCAGAAGCAGAGGCTCTGAAAAAAGAGGTAAAAGAAGCAAAAGACGAGAAAAAATTAGATGGAGGTTGGATTTTGGTTAATCCGTAATTGATAAGTATGCAGAAAAAAACACCATCTGAATCACGTACTATCTTAACGGATTTGGTACTAACCGGAGAAACCAATCACCTACATCATATGTTTGGTGGGGAGCTTTTGGCACGTATGGATAGGGCAGCAAGCATTGCAGCTCAGAGGCATTCTCATCATTTGGCGGTAACTGCTTCCGTGAATCACGTTGCTTTTAATCACAGCATTCAATTAGGAAGCATCGTAACTGTAGAGGCTTCTATTTCGAGGGCTTTTTCTACTTCGATGGAAGTTTATCTGGATGTTTGGGTGGAAGACCACGTCACGGGAGAAAGAATCAAAGCAAATGAAGCAATTTATACTTTTGTTGCGGTTGATGAAAATGGTCGTCCTGTGAAAGTTCCTGAAATTCAGCCGGAAACAGAACTTGAAAAGGTGCGTTATGAAGGTGCGTTACGTCGCAGACAGCTTAGTTTGGTACTTGCAGGAAAAATGAAACCACACGATGCTACCGAGCTAAAAGCTTTGTTTACAGAATTAGAAAACGAATAGATTAGGTTAATAAGGAGGGAAGCCGTCCGTTTGGTTTTATCTGATTAGAGCAAACCTATGGACGGATTCTCTGTTTATATAAACAAATTATAAATGACTTTATCTGAAGAAAATTACCTGAAAACAATTTTTCATCTTTTTAATGAAGCGGAAGAGGAGGTAAATACCAATGCCATTGCAGAGGCGATGAACACGAAGGCTTCTTCCGTGACGGATATGCTTAAAAAACTATCTGATAAAAAACTTATTAATTATGTTAAATATCAGGGAGTTACACTGACTTCTTTAGGAAGGAAAAAAGCGATTTCAATTGTGCGAAAACATCGTTTGTGGGAAGTGTTTTTGGTAGAAAAACTGAATTTCTCGTGGGATGAAGTACACGAAATTGCTGAGGAGTTGGAGCATATTGAGTCCGAAAAATTGATTGAGCGTTTGGATGCTTTTTTAGGATTTCCTGAAACTGACCCACACGGAGACCCAATCCCAAATAAGGAAGGTATTTTTGAAAAAACAATCAAAATATTGCTCAGCGAATTTGAGGAAAATGAAACGGGGATTTGTGTTGCGGTAAAAAACACTTCAAAGGAATTCTTGCTTTATCTGAATAAAGTTTCAATTGCTTTAGGAGATGAAATAACGGTTCTAAGTAAGGAGAAATTTGATAATTCAATGGTTGTTTTGGTTAATAATAAGGAAGTTACACTTTCGTCAATGGTTTGCAGAAATATTTATGCTCAGAAAGTAACTTCTTGAAAATCTATGTTAAAATAACAATACTATGAGAAAACTTTTACTTTTTTTTCTTTTAATTTTCGCTGTGGCTTGTTCCGACAAACCTAAATTTACTGAAAAAATAATAGAAAAAAGTCCGGAAAATTGTGAAGAAGACTGTCCGTCAATAAATTTGAATTATTTAATTTGCAAAAGACCCAATAAGTTTGCAGAAAATTTTAATAGGGAAATTGAATCACAGGTAGTAAACTTTTTGCTAAGCAACCAAATTGATTCCTTGAGAAATACCGATATGACCATTGATGAAAGTTTGGAGGCTTTTATAAAGGATTACGACAATTTGCATCAGTATTTCCCGAATATTTCCGCTTACGAGTTGATTTTAAACGATAGTATTTCTTTTCAAAATGAGAAAATGCTTTCAGTGGTTTCGAATCGATATTCGTATGTGGGTGGTGCTCACGGAATTGCATCAAAAGTGTTTTTGAATTTCGATATTTCCAACGGAGAGCTAATAGAAAAAGAGGATTTATTTACAGATTTTTCACAAGTACTTAAAGTTGCTGAAAATCATTTCAAGGAGGAGCAAAATATCTTGGTGGATAGCCTCAATGAAAAGGGATTTTGGTTTGAGGATGATAAATTTCATTTTCCTGAAAATGTGGGAATTGTGGGCGAACATCTAATTTTATATTACAATCCTTATGAAATTGCACCTTATGCCGAAGGAATTTTTGAGCTGAGAATCCCCATCGAGGAGGTGAAAAAATATTTGAAATACTAAAAAGTTATTTAGAAAGAGAATAATTGTTTGAAACTTTGAAGATTCGTAGATTTCAAACAATTTTTTATTTGAAAAATAATCAGTATTTTTGCTCTCTAAAAAATTTAAAATGAGCAAGCAAGCAGAACTACTTCAGCAGCAACTTTTAGGGAAAAATGAAATGGAATCGTTACAGTTTTTGGCTTCCTATTTTCCTGATGAAGTTGTTTTTTCTACCAGTTTTGGTATGGAAGATCAAGTAATTACGCATTTTATACGAAATAACGATATCCCAATAAAAATTTTTACCCTCGATACGGGGCGGATGTTTCCCGAAACTTACTCTACGTGGGACAAAACCGATATGAGCTACGAAGCTATTACAATTCCGTATTATCCTGATGCACAGTCTATTGAAGGCTATGTAAAGGATAACGGAATAAATGCTTTTTATAATTCTCCCGAACTTCGTAAAGAATGCTGTCACATTCGGAAGGTTGAACCCTTGAAAAGAGCTTTGGCAGGAAATAAAGTATGGATTACGGGGCTTCGGGCAGAGCAATCGCCTAATCGGGAACAAATGTCACAATTGGAATGGGACGAAGTGAATCAAATCATTAAATTCCACCCGATTTTGCATTGGAAAACTACCGAAGTTTTGGAATTTTTGCGAACCAACGGCGTTCCTTACAATCCGTTGCACGATAAAGGATTCATAAGTATTGGTTGTCAGCCTTGTACGCGAGCAGTTAAAGAAGGAGAAGATTTCCGTGCGGGTCGCTGGTGGTGGGAAGATAAAAGTAAAAAGGAATGTGGATTGCATTCCACAAAATAAAATGTGGCCTTAACAGAGAGAAAACGATGAGAAAAATTATTGCATTATTGATACTATTTTCTTTGGTGGACTGCCAATATTTTGAAAAGAAAAACACCTCGCAAGAAACTTCTTCGGAAATTATTGCAGATACAATATCTAATAAAAGTACGGATTCTTTAAAGATAAGGAAATATGTTACCGACCGGCAAGGAACTCAATTTAAGGAAGAACCCAACGAAAGTTCTAAAAATCAAGGAGATATAGAATATGGCTATCTGCTTGAAATTGAGGGTGAACAAGGCGATTATTACAAAGTAATGAATTATGAAACAGGGAATTACGCTTACGTTCTGAAGAGCAAAGTAGGAGATTTGAACCAAATTTCGCTCATTGCTTCCGATTTGGATATGGTTCAATATATTGCGAAAAACGAAGAAGATGGAGCGGAATTTCTGGAAACTCCTATTGTTTTGGATACGCTTATCAACATCGAGTTGATTGATAAATCGTCGTATGAAAAGGCAAAGAAATCGGCTGTTGATTTCCTTTTGCGTGATACGCTTGCAATCGTGAAAAAGAACGATGTGATTACGTTGCAATGCTTGGATTCTGTCGTTACTTTTAAGGATGTTGAACCTAATTTCGATATGGATAATCAGCAGGTATTCAAGTATGAAGGGCAGATTGAGTTTCTGAATCAGTTTGTGATTTCGGGCAGTTATTGGGAGGCTTACGATTATAAATTTATTGACAAAAAAACGGGAAAGGAAATCTCTTTTTCGGATTTTCCGTATATTTCTCCGGATAAGAAACATATAATTTGCGTATATACAAATCCGTATGACTCGAATAGTGAAATCAGTCTGTACACGATTGATAATGAGCTAAAAGTTAAGCAGATTCTTCTGGCAGGTTTTAAAAATTGGATGGCTTACAATTGGAAAATGGAAAATGCTTTTTGGAGCAACGACGGACATTTTTATATTCCGATAAATCATCGAGTTAAGTTTTGGAATGAAGAAGGTAATTACAATGAGAATTATCAATATATAAGGATTAAAATCAGGAAGTAATTCCGTTTTTTGTTCTTTTACTGGCAGAGAATTAGTAACTTTGCAAGTGGTTAAGTAGAATTTTCCAAAAAGAAAAAGATATACAGAAAAGAAAGATAATTTTTAATTTAGAAGTAAGATTCGCTCAAATAATTGAGGTTTCAAACTTTTTAATATTTTAAAAACATTGAACATTTAAATATGGATTATTTAGAACAATTAGAGGCGGAAGCCATTCATATATTCCGTGAAGTAGGCGGGCAGTTTGAAAAACCGGCGTTGCTTTTCAGTGGTGGAAAGGACTCCATCGTGTTGGTGCATTTGGCATTGAAAGCGTTTCGTCCGTGTAAGTTTCCGTTTCCGCTTGTGCATATTGATACGGGACATAATTTCCAAGAAGCGTTGGATTTTCGAGATAATTTAGTAAAGAAACTTGGTGAGCGACTTATCGTTCGTAAGGTGGAAGATACCATCAAAGCCAAGGGTTTAACAGAACCTAAAGGGAAGTTTGCCAGCCGAAATGCGTTGCAATCTTTCACCCTATTAGACACCATTGAGGAATTTGAGTTCGATGCCTGCATTGGTGGAGCGCGTCGTGATGAGGAAAAAGCTCGTGCCAAAGAGCGTATTTTCTCTGTGCGTGATGATTTTGGCGGTTGGGATCCGAAACTACAACGCCCTGAGCTTTGGCATACCTATAACGGGAAAATACATAAAGGCGAAAACGTACGTGTATTTCCTATCAGTAATTGGACGGAACTTGATGTTTGGAATTACATTCGTCGGGAAAATATTGAGTTACCGAGCGTCTATTTCTCACACGAACGCGAGGTTATTGACCACAACGGGCAACTTATCGCCGTTTCGCCACATATTCAGATTGACGAAAATGATGTAATAATGACAAAAAAAGTACGCTACCGAACCGTTGGCGATATGACTTGTACGGCGGCAGTAGAGTCCGAAGCGTATCATATTGATGATATTATCAACGAAATTACAGCAACCCGAACCAGCGAACGAGGAGAAACCCGAATTGACGACCGCATCTCCGAAGCCGCAATGGAAGACAGAAAGAAAAGTGGGTATTTTTAATCAGAAAATAAAATTTTTTCTTCTGACAAATTAAGGAAGAAAGAAGATAAAATATAAAATAATTAAATCGTTAAGAATAAATGGATATATTACGATTTTTAACAGCAGGAAGCGTTGATGATGGGAAGAGTACGCTTATCGGGAGGCTTCTGTATGACAGCAAAAATATTTTAATTGACCAAATGGAAGCATTGGAACGCAGCTCCAAAAATCGTGAAGACGGAAGTGTAGATTTGGCATTACTAACCGATGGGCTTCGGGCAGAGCGAGAGCAAGGTATCACTATTGATGTCGCCTATAAATATTTTTCAACTCCAAAACGAAAATTTATTATCGCTGATGCTCCGGGACATATTCAGTACACTCGAAATATGGTTACGGGTGCTTCAAATGCAGATTTGATAATCATTTTAATTGATGCCCGAAATGGTGTGATTGAGCAAACAAAAAGACATTCCATTATCGCATCACTTTTGAATATTCCGCACGTATTGGTCGCAATTAACAAAATGGATTTGGTTGATTTTTCTCGCGAAAGATTTGAGGAAATTAAAGCTGAATATCAGAAAGTTGCAGAGGCTCTTGAGCTTAATAATGTTGAGTTTATCCCAATTAGTGCATTGAAAGGAGATAATATTGTGGATAAATCAACTCAAATGGATTGGTACAAAGGTGATTCTTTGTTGGAAAGATTGGAAACCGTTGAATTACAGTCTTCTGTGAATTTAACTAATGCTCGTTTTCCTGTGCAATTGGTGCTTCGTCCGCAAACGGAGGAATATCACGATTACAGAGGATATGCCGGAAAGGTAGAAAGTGGCGTTTTTCGCAAAGGCGATAAAGTAAAGATATATCCTTCTGAAATTGAGGCTACTGTATCAGCAGTTGAAGTAGGAAATAAAGAAGTGGAAGAGATTTATGCCCCTCAAAGTGCTGTAATTCATTTGGAAGAAGATGTGGATATCAGCCGTGGGTCTTTAATTGCTAAGCAGGATAATTTGCTAAAAGTTTCTAACGAAATTGAAGCTACGATTTGCTGGATGGATGAACGCCCAATGAATGTAGGCGGACGCTATTTATTACAACACAATACGCGTGTGGTAAACGCAATCGTGAAGGAAATTAAGGAAAGAATTGATGTAAATACACTCGAAAAATTCAGTGATGTAATGTCAGTTTCATTAAATGAGGTCGTTACGGTGAAGTTGAAAACATCGGCTCCGTTAGCGTATGATAGTTATAAAGAGCTTCGTGAAACCGGAAGTGCTATTTTAATCGACCAGACAAGTTTAGTGACTGTTGGTGCTGTACTTTTCAAATAAAAATGGATTTGATATAAGAAAAGCTGTCTTTTTAGGCAGCTTTTTTGTTTTTTATTGAAAAATCAGTGGATTTTATCCAAGAAAGTGCGTGATGACACATTCTATAAGGCTATCAATGGTAGTTTTTTCCGGAATAATGCAATTTTTTGTGTGTTTTAGAGCTTCATCTGCGGTTGTTTTACCTATACAGAAGACAATTTCATCAGAAAAACTATTTTTCTGTAAAAAACTCTGAATCCCTGACGGACTGAAAAATAGAATTCCTTTTTGTGGAGAATTTATCCTTTCAGAACAGAGGACAGTTTTATAAACTTGTATTTCGTTATGCTCTATCTTAGTTTTTTTCAATACATTAGGAAGAATATCACGTCGTAAATTTCCTGAGAAGAAAGTAATTCTATTTTTTAAACAATGCTGACCTATATAATCACCTAAATCACTTGCATATTCTTCATAATGAATCACTTTCCAATTATTTCCTGACAGAAGTTCGGCTGTTTTTTCTCCTACACAGATGCAAGGTATTGATTTTAAAGAATCAACTTGTGGATGTTGCAAAACACTTCTTACAGCATTTTGGCTGGTAAAAAGTAGCAAATCTCCTATGTTATCAAGCTTAAATTCAGTGGAATGAGCTTGAATGAAATCAATCTCAGTAAGTAAAAAGCCTTTTTCTGACAGTTTTTTTTTCTGCTGTTCTGTTAATGTTTTGGTAGATAGTATAGGTATCATTTTTGAGGCGTTTCGCTGGAAAAATTACTTATTTTTTCGATGATAAACTCATAATCAGATTGATTTTTTACAAAATCCAACTCGGTAACATCAATAATTAAGGAACGAATATCATTATTTTTCTGGATAAAATCCAAATATCCTTGGTGAATCTGATTTAAATATTCTTTTGAGATATTTTTTTCGTATTCTCTGCCTCTTTTTTTGATATTTTCAATCAATCTGTCAGTATTTTGATACAGAAAAATGTACAAATCGGGCTTTACGATTTGGTTGTACAAAATATAAAATAGTTTTCGGTACAAAACGAACTCATCTTCGGTCAATGTTACTTGCGAGAATATCAGCGATTTAAAAATATCATAATCCGAAACGATAAATGGCTTAAAAAGATTGGTTTGTGCCAATTGTTCTGACATTTGCTGATAACGTTCGGTAAGGAAAGACATTTCCAAAGTGAAACCATATTGCTTCGGATTCTCGTAAAATTTTGGCAAAAACGGATTATCCGAAAATCGTTCTAATATAAGTCGTGCATCGAAGTCTTCCGCAATTTTGGTGGACAGTGTAGTTTTTCCCGAACCGATGTTTCCCTCAATGGCGATGTAATTATATTGTTTGAAGGGCGAAACTCGTTCAGGAATAGTAATTTTATCGCTGATTTTTGTTATTTCAGAAGTGTCGTTTGTATTTTTAATGAGTTCTTTAACAGATTGTTGCAAAAAGGGATGTTTTTTCTCCAGAGCAATATCCGCCAGAGGAAATAAAACAAATTTTCGGTTTTCAATCTGAGGATGAGGAATTTGTAAACTTTCTGTTTTTATGATTTTATCATCAAAAAAGAGAATATCCAAATCAATGCTACGCGGCTGATAACCTTCCGTATTTGCATTTCTGATTCTTCCTAATTCTTTTTCAATGGTTAAGAGTTTCTCAAGTGTTTCTTTGGGAGAAAGAGCGGTTTCGGCAAGCAGGCAAGCGTTGTAAAAATTGCTACTTGTGAAACCCCAAGCCGGCGTTTCGTAAATTGGAGAAATCTTGATAACCTTTCCAATTCGTTGATTTATAGCATTTACAGCTGACTGTAAATAGGATTTTCTGTCCCCAATATTGCTCCCTAATGATATGTAGATTTTATGTTTCATACTGTTCGCAAAAATAAATATTAAAGTCAGAAATGGAAAATGAAAAGTGAAAAGTTTTTTGTAATTTTGCGGGAACAAAAACCAAAGTTATGATTATACATCACTTAGGAGAAAACCCCTCCATATTAAATCGTTTTGTAGCAGAATTGCGAGATGTAAATATCCAAAAAGACCGTATGCGTTTCCGCAAAAATTTGGAACGTATTGGCGAAATTCTATGTTATGAAATGAGTAAAAATTTGCATTTCGAGAAAGAATCAATCACGACACCTTTGGGTGAAAAAGAAATGCAAATACCGAAAGACGAGGTAGTTATTTGTTCTATATTAAGGGCTGGATTGGCTTTACATCAAGGTTTGATGAACTTTTTTGATGGTGCGGACAATGCATTTATTTCGGCTTATCGCAAGCACACTTCCGAAACGGAATTTGATATTTTGGTGGAATATTTGGCGTCGCCTTCTTTGGAAAATAAAACTTTATTTTTAGCTGACCCAATGTTAGCGACAGGGCGTTCATTTGTGAATGTATATGAGGCTTTGAGTCCGCTTGGCAAACCAAAATCAATTCATTTGTTTGCTGTGGTTGGTGCAGAAGAAGGTGTTGAATATCTGAAAGATAAATTTCCTGCGGATACGCATTTATGGATAGCGACCATCGATCCTAAATTAAATGAAAAAGGATATATTATTCCAGGTTTGGGAGATGCCGGCGATTTGGCTTTTGGAGATAAAATGCAGCAGTAAAATAGCTAAAGGAATAATCAAGAAAATCCACAGAATAGTTTCCTTTATCCAAGCTCGTTCTATGTTTTCCGTATAAAGAGCAAACAAAATGGAAAGAGGTGCGAATATGAAAATAATTTCTTTTGAAAGAAAAACAACCGCCAACCCAACAAACAGAAATTGTATGATTACTTGGCTACTTCCTCTGTGATAATAGCTTTTAAAGAAATAAACGATAATCGAAACTAAAAGCATAATTGATGTAATTACCAATGAAACGAAAGTTGGTAAGTACATCATTTTTTTATAGTCAGCAGACCATAATTTATTAATTTCCGGCAAGTTAAAAGGAATGTTTAAAAGCAACAATCCGGCAGAAAATAAAATTACTATACAAAAAATTGCCGAAAAAGGGATTAACCAATATTTTCTCTTTTTTGAACCATAAAAAAGTAATGAAATCCAAATGTTTAGCAAGAAAATAAATGCCCAAATATGCAACAATCCCGCACAAACTATCAAAAAGGAAGCATCAAAAATCTTTTGAGGGATATTTTCTTCCGTTTTTAACGTCATAATCCTCCAAATTGCGATTATAACAAGCAAATTGGAAAGACAAAGAGAAAAATCATTGTAAACATTCGGAAAAATTGTTGAAAAGAAACCAAAAAAGAAAATTGAATATGAATTATTTTCTGTTAGTTCGTTCCATTGGACGATTATATTCAGAAAAAATACCGAAACAAACAAAACTAAGAAAGAACCTGCTCTCGTTAGTAAATTACTCGGATTCCACGCATCTTCAAAAATAAAAAAATCATACAAACAAAATCCGGCAAATAACGCAAAGAAGATTATGAGCAGATTTACAGATTTTTTATTTTCAAATCGGGTTGAAATCATAAATTATATCAGATAATTAGAATGTTTAAGTTTTTTCCGAAGTTTTAGTTGTTGATAGTCAGAGAATTTCCTGCAACCGAAATATTGTAGTTCAACAGAGGATATTGCTGCTCGGAATTGCTTGTTTTGATAATACTTCCGTTAACTAAGTTATAAACAGTTCCGTCACAAGGGCAAATTACAAAAATGTAAGACTTCGTGTCGGTTTCGCACGTTATAAAATCATCGCCACTTTTGGAGGCACATTTTAGTCTCTCACAATTGGACGGATTTCTGTTAGGGCAAGCGGCTTCCCAAGCTACGAATCTGTTATTGCCCAAGTTAGTAACAAAAACACCTTTAATCCCTATATTCGGAATATAAACCGTATTTTGAGGGTATTTCAAAGCATTATAAGCAGGCAAATCAATGTTTATTGTATAAGAAAAACGAACTTCTCCCAAATACGGATTTCGCTCAATCTTTGACTTTGAGCAAGATGCTAATATAATCAAAAGAAAACATACAACGAAACGCATTGAATTGATATTTATGGTTTTGTGAATCATTCCGAAATTCTTACTAATCATCTTGGACTTAAGTTATTAAAAAACGTAGCCCACTCCTACAGAAAGAACCGTGTTTTTGAAATTATAATTAGGACTAAATCCCGTATTCGTTAGTGAGCTTTCTTCTGACTCAAGAATGTTGGTCAAACCTTGGCTAAATCGTGCCTCAAAGCACCAACCAAAACTCGTTCTGTAATTGACTCCAACCACTAATGACATATCAAAAGAATCCACAGCTTTACGGCTGACAGTGGTGAAAACTTCGTCCTTCTCGAAAGAAAAGTCATTATTATTGACTAAAAAATTAAATTGAGGACCGGTGTGCAGGCTCAATCCTTCATATATATTAATTTTAGCCAAAGCAGGAACGCTCAAATAATCCAAAGTCAAATTTGTGTTTCCAACGCTTGGCGAACTGATTTTCGCTCCTATCCGAGAATATGAAGCTTCGGTTTGGAAAGAAAAAAATCTCGAAAGCGGAAATTCTAAAGTTACTCCGGCATAAATTCCGTGATTGCCACGAACCGAAGAGCCTTGGGAGGTGTCTCCGCTCAAAGTAGAATGATTGTACCCCGCTCTAACCCCGATGTATTGAGCTTGCATCTGTGAAAATGATGCGATTGCGAAAATTAAAAATAGAAACTTTTTCATTGTTAGTATTTTTTATAAAGTTTTAAAATGCATTATATTATATCTTCTTGGTAGAAATAATTTTAACGGGACACGCTTTTTGGGCGGCTTCACAAGGTTCAAAAATGTTATCATCGTGTGATTTCAACGTAAAAAAGCCCTTCTTTTCGGTGGAACGAAGCAATACGCTTTTTCCGTCTTTTTTGGACATCTGAAACTGCTCGGGAGCCATCTCCACACAGTAATTACACCCAATGCATTTGTCACGTTGTAAGGTTACTACTACCATTGTTTATTTTTATTTATCAATTTATTGAGATAGTTGGCTATTATTAAATAAGTCGCTTTTTGCAATGCCAATATTCTTGTCAGGCTGAGCGAAGTCGAAGCCTTGCGAGAATTTAATGTTTTTGCTTTCGTTCAGCCCGACAGATTAAAAAATCAGATGCTTATAAAACGTCATTTTACTTAATTTTAACGATATCTCTGCTTAAACCAATCAAAATTTTTACTTTTTCTTGGTGTATTATCTTTCTGAAAAAATCATTAGCTTCTTACAAATTTCCCGAGAGCTTCCAAAAGTTGCGGACGGTCTTCAAGGGCAATTTTAGCTACTTTATAGAATTTCGATACCCATTTATCGAGAGCTTCAAAGGCTTTGTTTTTGTCTCGGGTGGCTTGTTGGCTTTCGCCTTTTTCTTGCAGATATGTGGCGTAGGCTTTTTCCACTTCGGGGAATTCTTGAAGCTGATTTTTAATATCTTCCTCAGTGATTTTTAGTTGCTTAAGAGGCGTTAGAAGACTTGGAGTGGTATCCAAAAGCTGATAAAACGCCCGCATCTCTTCCATAGCTACGGCGATGGCTCTGGCAGCACTGCCTTTGAGTTTTAGCTGACGCAGGGCTTCTTCGTTGTCCTCAAAAACGATGCGTGCTTTTTTGCGATGTGTGCTGTATTTTTTCTGTACATTTTGATATTTTTCCTGAAAAGCCAATGATGCGGAAGTTTCTTCGCGTGTTTCTTTTATATTGGCATCGAATGTTTTACGAGCTTCATCGTAAAGGGCTTTTCCTTCAGCGATTTTGGCATCGTCGTAGCCGTATTCTGCTAATTCTGTTTTCAAATCGCCCTCTTTGGACAGATTTTCAAACATCGCTCCAAAATTCTGAAGCATTTGTTCGTTAGATAGATAATATGTTTTCATTTTTTAGCGTTTTTACAATTATTTTCCTATTCTTTGAATTCTTTTTATGTTTTGGTGTCTCCCTTTGTTATTTTAATACTTCGGAAGGTTTTTTAGTTATACATTTGCTTATTTTAGTCCCACATTGACTTATTAAAATGCTTCGGAATGTATTTTAGTGTTACATTGCATTATTTGAACGCTCCGAAGGGTGTTTTAGTGGTGCATTTGGTTATTATGAGTTACTACTTATTTCATTTGTTTCATCATTTCTTTCAGTCAGTAATTCCTTCATTTTTATAGGAAATTCTTTCGCTTTTTCATATAATGTATGAACTTCTTCTATAGTTTTAGGTAAATTATATGAAGCAAAATCATTATGTGCTGATTGATTTCTTTCTTTTCCTATATCCAAAAATGCATTCGTACTTTCTTTAAAATTTGCATTATTTTCTATTTCTGTCTCTACTCTCTTTTTAAAATCTGCACCAAACAAACCTGTAAAATTGTTTATATTCGCTGCGTTCCAATTAAATAGAGTGTGATAATCTCTACTTAAAATCTTATTTTTTACAAGCTCAGCTATTTTTTTATCACTAATATAATTTTTCACATATTCTTCTAATATTTTTTTCATTTCTGCTTCAAAAAAACTAGCACAAGAAAATAAAAATACTTTTGCCATAGTCTTTTCATAAAAAACTAATAGGGAAACTTCATCCTTATCCATTAAAATATTTCTAATATTATTAATTTCGTCCCATAGTTGTTCAACAGAATTACTCCCCATCACTTAGCAATATTTGTTTAGCAATACGATTCCTCTCATCT
This sequence comes from Capnocytophaga stomatis, assembly GCF_002302635.1. Lineage (NCBI taxonomy): Bacteria > Pseudomonadati > Bacteroidota > Flavobacteriia > Flavobacteriales > Flavobacteriaceae > Capnocytophaga > Capnocytophaga stomatis. The sequence goes on along the minus strand of NZ_CP022387.1, from coordinate 757,312 downwards.
ACATTTTTTTTACTTGAAGTATTATAAGATGATGCTCTGATGAAATCTTCATCCTTTTTCAATCTATTTATCTTTTCTAAACTTGTATTAGATATTGAGTTTTCATCTTCATTCTGATAAGCGTTTTCACACAATGTTGAAAAAATAGCTTCATACACTGAAATATTAAACCTATTATTTGATGTAAAAAATAAATTTTCATCTTTTAGATTCACACAAAACTCAATAAATTTATTAAAAATTTTTTCCAATAAATCTATTTTGTTTTTCTCGAAAGATTTTGCTTCATAAGAGAATATATTAAGGAACTTAGTCATACTTGGTCTATAATTATTCTTATTCACAAGCATAGCAAATCCTCTTAATAAAATTTCTACTTCTTTCATATTTATATTTGGAGTAGGATTTTTCAATAAACTTCTCCAATTCTCAGATGAATTTATTTTATACAACATATCGTAAAATTTCGAATGGTATAAACTTGTTCTAATTTCTTGTGGTTTTAAATTTACTCCCCCTGTATTAAGTCTATTAAAGATTTCAAATTCAACAGAATGATTATTTTCTTTATTCGATCTTATTATTATATTTCTTATTGTTTTTAACTCGAGTGCTGTTTTATCTGTATCCTCTAAAGTAGAATAGTTTTTTTTGTTAAATTTGTTTGGATTATCTGGTAATTGCTCTGGTAAATTTAAATTGAAATCTATAAAATATTCATTATTATATAATATTTCATCAGGAATTTTACTATTTTCCTCAAAAATCTTTCGTAATTCAACCCTTTTGTCTCTCTTTGGAAATCTTTCTTTCATAAAATAGTATATAGACATTAACCTTTGCTGTCCGTCAATAACTAAAAAATTATTTTTCCCTTCTTCGTATAAAAATATTTGAGGTATAGGAATATTCATCAATAGTGACTCTATTAATTTAGAAGCTCTTTTTATATCCCAAACATAATTTCTTTGAAATCCTGGTATTTTAAAAACACCTTTTTCTATAAAATTAAAAATAGTTCCTAAATTGAAATCATTTGGAGATACTGTGATATCATATTCAGATATAGAAGCCGATGATTCATTTTCATCATAATCCCCTTCGTATTTGTTTGTTTCTGTATTATTTTCGTTGATAATTAAATTTTCCATAACGATTCTATTTATATATAATTATTTATTTCATTTTTATAACTACTTCGCAAACTCCGTAGCTACAATCTTATATAGTTTATCTGACAGACGAATTCTGAAATCGGTTTTGATGGTGCAAGAGTCGCCTTTGGTTGCCGTTTGTGCAGGAGCGTCATTGACCATCATATTTTCCAAAACGAACTCCTGTACGCCTGTGGTAGGGCCTGTAATGAGGAGTTTGTCGCCCACTTTAATGTCATAGGCTTCGATGAGAAATTCCGCAATCCCCGATTTTGGAAAATAGTGCTTTCCTTGTCCTACATACACCTTTTTCTGTGTGGCGTTCGACCCCGGATTCTCGCTCCATTCTCCCAATTTCTGTCCCAAATAATATCCACTCCAAAATCCTCTGTTGTAAACGGTTGAAAGGGCTTCCATCCATTTTCCAACCTTTTCTTTTGAGTATGTCCCCTCGTAATACGCATCGATGGCTTCACGATAGGTTTTTATGACAGTCGCCACGTATTCGGGAGCTCTTCCGCGTCCTTCAATTTTGAGTACTTTGGCTCCTGCGTCAATCACTTGGTCGAGAAAGTCAATCGTACACAAATCTTTGGGCGACATCATATATTCGTTATCGATTTCGATTTCAAAACCACTTTCTTGGTCGATAACCGTGTATTTTTTTCGGCAATTTTGCTTACACGCCCCTCGATTTGCCGATGAATTATGCGAATGCAAACTCAAATAGCATTTTCCTGAAACCGCCATACACAACGCTCCGTGACCGAAGATTTCTATCTCGACCAAATTCCCTGACGGACCTTTAATCTGTTCCCTTTGGATTTGCTCGGCGATTTTCTTTACCTGCCTAAGGCTCAATTCACGACTCATTACCATTGTGTCGGCAAACATTGCATAAAAACGCACCGTTTCGATGTTTGTAATATTGATTTGGGTAGAAATATGCACTTCCATACCAATTTGACGAGCATAGGCAATCACTGCTTGATCCATAGCAATCACTGCGGTTAAGTTTGCCTTCTTTGCAGCGTCGAGCAAGGTTTTTATGATGGATAAATCGTGGTCGTATATGATTGTGTTTAAGGTAAGATAGGTACGGATACCTTTTGGGTGGCAACGTTTTGCAATTTCGTCCAAATCGTCAATGGTGAAATTGATGCTCGCTCTTGCCCTCATATTCAGCTGGTCAACTCCAAAATATACCGAATCAGCACCATTATCAATAGCTGCTTGTAACGATTCGAAGTTTCCTGCGGGAGCCATCAGCTCTATTTTTCCTGAATTTGTCATAAATTTGATTGAAAGTTAGCGGGTGCAAAGATAAAAATTTTTACTATATGTAGTGTGAACTAAATTCATATTCGCTAACTGACAATAGTTATAAAATACTTAATATAAATCTTTTACTTCTTGCCACGAACCTCCGCTGTAACATTCAATTCCTTGATTTTGTAGAAGTTTTGCTGCTTTCTGGCTTCTCATTCCTGAACGGCAACAACAGATAACAGGCTTGTTAAATGATTTGATTTCAGCTATTCTGTTTGGAATTTCATCCAAAGGAATATTCACAGAATTTTCAAAATGCCCCGACTGAAATTCTGACGGAGTTCGAACATCAATAACCACAGCTTTCGGAGCGACTTCCTTTAACATTTTTGTATTTTTCTTCGTCGGAACAAGAATGCTCAACAGCAGCCCGCCCATAACAGCCCCGTAAAGTGTACTATTTAGCGGATTAGAAGTAATAGCACAAGTTCCTGATGCACAGCCAATATAATAATAGTACAGATATCCTGCGATAGCTCCTAAAAAAACGCCTATTATTATCCATTTGTTTTTGATAAGATATTTCATTTCTTTTAGTTAAAATAGAAAATTAAGAAAGCACAAAGATAAAAATTTTTGTTTACATCATTTTTTTAAGTACATTTGATTTTTAAAAACTGATTTTATGAAACGATTATTGTATTTCATATTTGCATTTCTTTCTATGAATTTGGATGCTCAAATTTTGACAGAAAAGAATCCGTCTGAGTATATCAAAACAATCATTTTCAAAGCCTCTGAAAACGAAAGAGGACAATTTCCGTTGGTGCGTATCAATGAAACATTTACGTTACAGTTTGACGATTTGCGAGGTGCGGAAGAAGTTTATTACTATAAAATTACGCATTGCAATGCCGATTGGTCGCCTTCTACATTGCTGAAAAGTGAGTATATCAAAGGATTGGACGAACAATCTTTCCAGTCAGAAAGTAGTTCTTATGCTACATTACAGATTTACTCACATTACCGCTTAACATTCCCTAATGAGCTGACTAAAATAACATTAACAGGGAATTATTTGCTCTCAATAACAGATAGTTACGGAGAAGAAATCTTTTCACGCAGATTCGTGGTTTACAATCCGTTAGTAGGCGTTTTGGCTGAGGTGAAGCGTTCCCGTGACTTGCAATTTTTTGACACAAAACAAGTAGTTCAATTTTCTGTAAAAGAGAAAGATATACGCTTGCAAGACCCGAAATCTACCGTGCAAGTTGCTGTTTTACAGAACTATCGTTGGGATAATGCCATAACGAAATTGAAACCACAATATGTTATGGGTAACGAATTGATTTACAGGTATGATTCAGAAAGTGCTTTTTGGGGAGGGAATGAGTTTTTGAATTTTGACAGTAAGGATTTACGAGTTGCTTCGGCTGGAATTCTTCGGATAGAGCAAAATGAATTATTTGAACATTATCTGTTTGGAAATGAAAGTCGTGCAAATCGAGTTTATACATACTTTCCTGATATTAACGGTGATTTTCTGGTAAATACGATAAACGGAATGAATCCTGATAATGAGTCTGATTACGTTTGGGTTCATTTTGCTTTGGAAGGAAAACCAAATTATAATTCAAAGGAAGTTTATGTTTACGGAAAATTCTCAAATTATGAAATTTCAGATGCTTACAAGCTGACATATAACGAGAAAAATGGAATTTTTCAAGGGAAAGTACTTTTAAAACAAGGTTTTTATAATTACAAATTTGCTACGAAAGATAAAAACGAAATAAATTTTAACGAAGTAGGCGGAAATTTTCAGCAAACGGAAAATAATTATTTGATTCTGGTATATTATCGAGCTCCCGGAGCTTTGTATGATTCTGTTGTTGGCGTTGGTTCTGCAAGCGGAGCAAATATTTCAAGATAATTTTCTTGTAATTTTGTATTGATTGTCAATTGTTTATAAAAATAGTTCAAAAAAAATACTTTAAAGCTTGTAACATTTTACGGTTTTAATCGTCTTATTGATAAAAACATTTCATTTTTATCTTTTTTAATTGGTACAAAACAAATAAGCCGCTCCAAACTGGAGCGGCTTATTTTTGTTATTTGTTAGAGTGGTATTTATTGTCTTTTAAGTAAGCGTTGTGCTGCCTCAGAGGCTGCAATCAAACCTCCTGCTGACATAATGATATCTTTCAATACCAAACGTCCTGCACCTGAAAGATATGGGAAACCGAAGTTAGGTGTAGGCATATCTCCTCCTAAATTAGGTACGTAAACTTCAGGAGTTGTAATTAAGAATGAGAGAGTTACGATTGACATACCAAAGGTAAGAAGCCCTCCGATAACACCAATTTTTGGTGACCAAATTCCTAAAAGAACAAGTAATCCGATTATGCAGATAACAGTTCCTAATCCGTATGAAAACCAGTAGGTTCCATTTTGTTTGTGCCACTCAATGTTTTTGGCAACCATTTTCCCTTCAGGGTTTTTGTGTAAAGTGTATTCAGCAACTGTATCTCCTTTGTCATTTACAGCAGTTTTTCCTGTGTTATTGTAGAAAAAGTTCATAAAAGGGCTGTTAATTACAAAAGGAACAATCCCGTCTGCCTCGTATTGAAAAGCTTTCAAACCTCCAATCCAAGCCATTACGATGAAAATTGCTACTCGAATGAAATTCACAAAAGTACGCTGGCTATCTGCCAAAAATGTAAGTAATTTTTCCATTGTTTTTGATTTTTAGAATGTTACGATAATATGTGTTACGTTAAATTTTCGGGTGTAAATATAACAATTATTTGATTGATAATTAAATGGACAAAAAAGGATATAACATAGACTATTTTGCGACGATTGAGATTCCTACGTTTTCTCTGAAAAATTTTGGAGATTTTCCAACGGATTTTTTGAAAAAACGACTGAAGTAAAATTCGTCCTTGAAATTCATATCAAAAGCAATTTCCTTGATGGTTTTATGCGTTAGATGCAATTGTTTTTTAGCTTCCAAAATCATCCTTTCCTGTATCAATTTTGTTGGAGATTTTCCTAATAACTGTTTGATTTTCTTGCTGAAAGCATCAGGAGATAAATATGCTTGGTCGGCGTAGAATTGTATGCCACGCTCGGTTAAAAAATGTTCTTCCAATGATTTCTGAAAATTCAGAGCCAAATTATGCTCAGTGTTTTGTTCCGTTTTTTCTAAAATATTACTTTTTTCCTTGCTTGAAAGAGCCAAAATAAGCTGCAAGTACGCCTTGAGTATGGCTTGAGAATAAGCAGATTCAGATAGTAATTCATTTTCAATACGAGAAAAAATGTGCAAAATTTCCTCAAAGCATTTTTCAGAAACTTTAATATGAGGTAAAAGAAATATGTTATTGAATAACAGTCCGTTACAGGCAACTTCTTTTTTGTGATATTCAATGCAATAAAAATCGCCGTGAAATTGAAGCAGATTTATTTTTTCCATATTTCCTTCATTTTTCTGAAAATTTTGAAAGGGAGAAAGAAATAATAACGTATTACCATCATACTTATATTCCACAAAATCAACGGAAAAAGTACCACTTCCGCGAAAAGCAAAAATGCAATAATCTTCCACACTGAAATTTTCAGTGAGCTGTGTATGAGCAATATTTTTTATTGAAATAGACATTTCAAAAATAAATCCTTTTAAATTCAAAAGATGCGAAGCAAAAATAATTATTTTTCAGCTTTTTACAAAATATTGATATTTAAATATTTTCCGTACATTTGTAAATTATTGTACTTGGTAAATTAATTTTGATAATGAAAAAATTTCGGTATTCTTTATATTTGAGAGAATCTCTGATTTTCAAAATAATAGCTTTTTTGGTGGCTTTGATTCTTATAGTTCAAGTATTTCCTAAAAAGGCAAAATTTAAGTACGAATTTCAGAAAGGTAAGCTGTGGCAACACGAAACACTTTATGCTCCGTTTGATTTTCCTTTGAAAAAAACTGCGGAACAAATTGAGGCAGAAAAAGAAGAAATAAAGGAAAATTCAATTGTGTATTATGTGAAGGATACATCTGTTTATCAGTCTGTTATATCTAATTTCAATAATAAAAAAGAGTCATATTTTAATGATGTTCCCGAGCAAACAAAACAAGAATTACTTGCAAAAGCAGAGGAATTTTTGAAAAAGATTTATCAAGATGGAGTCATACTTTCAATGGAAAGCATTGGTGAGGGAGAAATAAACCTTATCCAACACGGTAATGAATTTTCTGAAATTTCAGCAAATAAGGTATTGAAGTTGAATGAGTTAAACTCGGAAGTTACAAAATATTTCGCCGAATATCCTTACAACAAATACAAGAAGAAATATCACGATTTGTTCTTTGAAATTTTGCAACCAGACATATCGATAGAGCAAAATTTTACAAAGAAAACACTTGAAGAAAATCTGAAAGAAATTGTTTACACGCGAGGTTGGGTAAAAAAAGGACAGCTTATCATCGCCAGAGGGGAAATGGTTGAAGGTGAGCGTTTTAATACGTTATTGTCCTTACAGTCTGAATATGAGGAGGAAACGTGGAATCATAAGAATTATGTGTGGTCATTAACAGGATATTACGTTTTGGTGAGCATAGTTCTTTTGGTTATAGGATTATATTTGAAAATTTACGAAAAAAGCATCTATAAGAATAACGTAAAAATAACTGTTATTCTGCTTAATATGCTCACAATAATTGCATTTGTGGGAATTATTACACGGACTTTCCCTCAGTATATTTACATCGTTCCTGTTGGTATGATGGCTTTGATACTCAAGTCTTTTTTTGATTTAAGAACGGTTATTTTCGTTTTCATAGCCACAATTTTGATAATAGGATTTATTGTTCCGAATAGCTTTCAATTTGTTTTTATTCAGATAGTTGCGGTTTTGGCTATTATCATTGCTCCGAGAGATTTACATTATCGTTTGAATAGCTTTGTATCAGCGGCTTTAATTACGGGAGCTTATTTTGTGATTTACATAGCTTTTCACGCAATTACGGAAGGAACCATTTCCGGATTGAACATTTCTTTGTTTACGCTTTTTTTTCTGAATGGAGTGGGAATGCTTTTCTCTCAGCCATTTACGTATATTTATGAAAAAAGTTTCGGGTTGGTTTCCGATGTTTCGCTTCTTGAGTTGAGCGACACAAATTCCAGATTATTGCGTGAACTTTCAGAGAAAGCTCCCGGCACATTTCAGCATTCAATGCAGGTGGCTAATTTGGCGGAAGCTGCGGCTTCTGAAATTGGTGCAAATGCTTTGTTGGTGAGGGTAGGGGCGTTGTATCACGATATCGGTAAGATGCTTAATCCTGTGTATTTTATTGAAAATCAGAAAACAAGTGCTAATCCTCACGATTCACTGACTCCTTTGCAAAGTGCTAAAATTATAATAAGGCACGTCACTGACGGAATTGAACTTGCACGCAAAAACAAGTTACCTCAGCGAATCATTGATTTTATCCGCACGCATCACGGCACCAGCCTAACATATTATTTTTTCAGAAAAGAACAAGAGCAAAATCCTAATTGTCTGGAGTCTGACTTCCGTTATCCTGGTCCTAAACCTTTTTCAAAGGAAACCGCAATTTTGATGATGGCAGATTCGGTGGAAGCAGCTACCAAAAGTTTAAAAAACCCAACATATGAAATACTTGATGAATTTGTAGAAAAAATCATCAAAAAGCAATTAGATGACAATCAGTTTATGAATGCGGATATCACGCTTAAGGAAATCGAAAAGATTAAAAAAGTCTTTAAAAATAAACTGACAAATATTTATCACATTCGGATAGAATATCCTGAGTAGTAAAGCAATTTTTTAATTAAGAAATATGAAGAACATCATTTTGGCATCGGCATCTCCTCGCAGGCAGCAGTTTTTCAAGGAGTTGCATCTGAATTATGAGATAATTTTAAAACCCATTGATGAAACCTATCCGGAAAATTTGCAAAGGGAGGAAATAACAGATTATTTATCTGTCCAAAAAGCTAAACCATTTTTCGGCACATTGAAGGAAAATGATATTTTGATTACTTCAGATACTATTGTGTGGCACGAAGGAAAGGCTCTCGGGAAACCTAAAGATTATGATGAAGGATTTGAAATGCTCAAATCGTTGTCGGGCAAGCAACACGAGGTGATTACGTCAGTTTGTTTTACCACGTCGAAAAAGCAAAAAATAGTCAATTGTGTTACAAAAGTGACTTTTAAAACGTTTACAGACAAGGAAATAGATTTTTATCTGACAGAATACAAACCTTATGATAAGGCTGGAGCTTATGGCATTCAGGAATGGATTGGTTATGTGGGAGTTACAGCTATCGAGGGTTCTTATAATAATGTTATTGGTCTTCCTACTCATTTGGTTTACAGTGCTTTGGAAGAATTTGAAAATGCAAGATAAAATATTTTGGGAGTAAGAATAAAAGTTGTACTTTTGGCACTATAAACATAAACTGAAATATAATGCAAGAAAATAAAAAAACAATGGAACCGGCTCAATATGAGTTATTTGAAAACGCTCAGAGAAGAATAAAACAGAAAAAACTTTTGTTTTTACATCTGTGGGTATTTGTTTTGGGATGTATCTTTATGGTGGTAATCAATAAGTTACTCTATTCTGAAACAACATATAATTGGTACATTTGGGGGATTCTCATCTGGACGTTTCTTTTTTTGTTACACGTTATAAATGTCTTTGTGATAGAGCGTTTTATGGGAAAAGAATGGGAAAGAAAAGAACGTCAGCGTTTGGTTGAGTTACAGCAGAAGAAAATTCTGAAAATGGAAGCCAGCGTAGAGAAAGAACTTCAAAAAGAGAGAGAAAAAGCTCAACAAGAATTACTAAAGGAACAAACGTTGAAGGAACAAACAGATGTAGTAATTAAGCCACAAGATACTCAAAACCAATGATAACACTGATTGCCGCAGCCTCTGAAAATAATGCTTTGGGGAGAAATGGAGGTTTACTTTGGTATCTTCCGGAAGATTTCAAACGATTCAAAAACCTAACCACCGGGCATTGTATCATAATGGGAAGAAAAACGTTTGAAACTTTTCCTAAGTTATTGCCTAACAGGATTCACATTGTAATTACACGGCAGGAAAATTACACGGCAGAGGGTTGTATTGTGGTCTCTTCCCTTGCTGAAGCAATAAAAAAAGCAAAGGAAATAGACGAAAATCCGTATGTAATAGGAGGAGGGGAAATTTATCATTTGGCGTTAGACATCGCTGACAAAATTGAACTGACACGCGTACACGCTACATTTGACGATGCAGATGCTTTTTTTCCGGAAATTCCTAAAGATAAGTGGAAATTGGAATCTTCACATTATGTGCCAAAAGATGAAAGACATCAATATGATTTTACATTTGAAACTTATGTAAAAAAGGCTCGAATCTAAAAATTCGAGCCTTTTTTTTATTGATAGTCAGTTGATTAAACGCCCATATCGCGTTCCACTTGTTTGATTTCTTTTAGGTGGTCAATAATTTTATTGATATTTTCCACATTATCAACTTCAATAGGGATTTCAGCTTTTAAATATTCCCATCGGATGACTAAACTAATCTTCGTTTGGCTAATACTTTCAAAGGAAATCTCCAATGATTCTTGTAATTCTTTCTGAGCTTGAACAGGAACTTTAATTTCGATAGCATTTTCATTTGGGTCGTAACTGTAAGCCCCCCAGGCATCTGCATCATAGTTTAAAACCACATTCCATTCGTGTTCCTCCGGAGTTATGAAAATAGCATATCTGCCTAATTTTGTGGGTTTACCACCAAACAGAACGCTTTGTTCAAAGGTAATGTTGGTAGCTTCATTAGCTCCCACACGCCAAATCTTTCCATAAGGGACTAATTCTCCAAAAATTTTACGCCCACGAACGCTTGGTCGCCCGTAATCAACAGATATTTTTGTTACCGAAAATTGTTGAGAAATTACTTGTCTCGGGCTCGCCATAGGATATTTGTAGTTTTGTGAGAAACCAATATAAGTACTTAATAATAGTGTGAAAGTTATAATTTTTTTCATTATTATTGCTCTTTTTTGTGTAAGGATTATTCAAAAGTGAGATTAATTAAAAAACCTCGTGATTTTATTCCGCCTAAATTTCCTGTCCAAGGGCTTGAAGCATTATCATCAGGAATGAGTTCGTTATTTACTGAAAACAAAGCTCGTATTGAGGGAGAAAGCCGAAAGAAAGGTGTATAAATATCCAACCCTATTCCCATTTCATAAAAGAAAACACTTCTTTGTGTTCTGAAAATACGTTCGTAATTATCAATATTCAAGTTGTAATTGCTACTTAAATTGATAGCCATCGAAGCTCCGGCAGTCAGATAAGGCTTAACATTATGCCAACGTTCCGAACTAAATTTTACCAGCAAAGGGATATAAATATAAGTAGATCTTACATTACGCAGATAATCTCTCTTTTCATTCATACCGGGAAAATAGAGGTCACGTTTGTTATAAACCAAACCGGGTTCAAGCCGAAGGTCAAGATATTTCATAAGTCGCATTGAGCCTGATAACCCTACGTTAAAACCCCAATTTTTAACGGTTTTGACTTCACGTATTGTGGGAGTTCCATAGTCCAAATCATTATAATCGAATTTGAAATCAAACATATTTCCGCCGAAATAGTAACCCCATTGTAACGGTTTCTCGTCGAAATGTTCCAAATTCATAAGCGGACCTCTTCGTTGTCCCCAAACAGAAAAACTCCCGACAAAGAGGAGAAAAAGAATGGAAAATATACAGATTTTTTTCATCTTAAAGTGTATTAGGTTTATTTCCTACATAAATAGTAGCCACTCCACCCAGAGTTTTTGGATAATATTTGGTTTGAGCATATCCGATTTTATCCAAAATAGCTTTGAATTTTTTTCCGTAAGGAAAAGCCGAAGCCGATTTTGACAGATAAGTATATGCCGAACGGTCTTTCGAGAAAACTTTACCAATTAAAGGCATAATAAATTTGGTGTAAGCAAAATATCCTTGACGGAAAGGAAACTTTTCAGGCACAGAAGTCTCCAAAACAACCAGTCTGCCACCGGGGCGAATAACTCGATAAATCTCCGAAAGCCCTTTTTCCAAGTTTTCAAAGTTTCGCACGCCAAAAGCCACAGTTACAGCGTCAAAATAATTATCGGCAAAAGGCAAATTTTCACTATCACCCGAAACCAATTCAATACGGTCAGAAAGATTTTTCTTCTGAATTTTCTCTCGTCCTACCGATAGCATTCCTTCGGAAATGTCAAGCCCAACAATGTTCAGTCCGTTAATTTCACTCAGAGCAATTGCCAAATCTCCCGTACCCGTTGCTACGTCAAGAACCCTTTTAGGAGTGATTTCAGCCACTTTTTCAACAACAAATTTCCGCCATTTGATATCCGAACCCAATGAAATTACTCGGTTAAGCCCGTCGTAAGTGCCTGATATGGAGTCAAACATTTGTGCTACCTGTTGTTTCTTTCCCTTGGAGGAGTTTTTGTACGGAGTGATGGTGTTTTCTGACATTTACCTTATTACAGTTTTTTTGCAAAGATAGAGAAAAAGTTGAAAGTTAAAACCCGAAAGCTAAAAAATAGATATAAGGATGTAACAAAACATAAAATATTGCCAAAATAACGTAATGGAGATGATTTTGATAGTTTTTTATAAAATCTTTATGGTTTGAGTTTCTAAAACAAGTTTCCGAAAGATATGCCCAAATCTTCTCGATTTTATGAAAAGCTATTATTTGTATTTTTTCTTTTCTTTTCTGGTCATTTCTTTGGTCAAAACTTCAGTGTTGATGACTGTTTTGTAGGTTTTTCTGCTTACTAAAGGAGCTATTCCGTCTTCGGTAAGGAAATTAGGCGTAATATAACTGTATTCTGCGGTTTTTTCACCCTCTGAAAGTGCCGAAAGATAGTAAATTACCAAACTAAGATGCTTTTCAGGAGCTTCTACTTGTATTAAACCACCTAAATAATCATTCGGAAGAACAGTGGTACCTACTTTTACATTAATTCCATTCTTTCTAAAGCCTTTGTATTCAGCAAAAGAACCATCTTGATGCTCTACAACTATCATATTTTTCTCGGAAGTATAAGAAGCATTGTGATTGATGTCTTTACCTTGTTCAACAAAGATTACAACTCCCTTGCGAATGGCAAAAACACTATCCAAAGCTTGTCCTTCAAAGGCATAGGCTTTCCACCCTTTTGGGGCAGGGCGATTCATATATCTTTCAAGCACATATGTTGATTCGCTAACATAAACTTCTTTTCCTTTAGCAAAAGGCAATAGATAAGGAAAAGATTTATCAATCTTTTGAGGTTGAAAAGCACCTTGTGTGTATCTGTAAGAATATGAAAAATTGATGCCTTGCTCTTTATTAGTAGGTCTCATAGTGAATAACTTACCTGAATTGTTTTTTAATATGTAATGAGGAGCTGGAGTATCGTACGAGTTACTCACATCTGAGAGTTTCAAAGTTAAGGTGTAAGAGGTAGCATTTCTTTTGGTATATAAAAAATCTACGGAATTATCCTGATTTCTTTTGGTTTCGATAGTTACTTCCTGTTGAGCAACAAGCTGGAAGCCCGAAAGAAGCAAACAAATAAAAATTAGTGTTCTCATATATTCATTTTTTATTAAGTTATATTTTTACTCAAACTCCAAACTACCATTTTCCCTGAAAGCAGCAAAAGGAAGCTTAAAACCAGCAATTTGCTTTCCGTTGAGATATACCGAAGTACCTTTTTTATCTTCCGAAGTATCTTTTTTATGATTTGTATCATCTTCAAGATGCTTTTTACCCTTAGTGATACTAAAAGTTTTATCATAAGGGAGCTTCATCGTTACTTTATCAAAAAGCGGATAGCCTAAAATATAATCATCTGTTACGGGAGTTACCGGATAAAAGCCCAAAGCACTAAACACATACCAAGCCGAAGTCTGTCCGTTATCTTCATCACCACAATAACCATCAGGGGTAGGGGCGTAGAGCTTACTCATAACCTGATGCAATCGTTCACGTACTTTTTCAGGTTTGTTTACATAATTATACAGATATATTAAATGCTGAATAGGCTGATTTCCGTGTGCGTAATTACCCATATTCATAATTTGCATCTCTCGAATTTCGTGTATGGTAAATCCGTAATACGAATCATCAAACAAAGGAGGCATTTGAAAGACTTCATCAAGCTTTTGTTCAAATTTTTCTTTTCCGCCCATAAGTTCAATAAGTCCTTCAATATCGTGAAAAACCGACCAAGTGTAATGAAAACTGTTTCCTTCCGTAAAAGCATCTCCCCATTTTAGCGGATTGAAAGGCGATTGGAACGAACCATCTTCATTACGTCCACGCATCCAACCGGTTTCTTTATCAAAAACATTACGATAGTTTTGAGCTTTCTTTTTATAGAGTTCCACAACATATTTCCGATTCATTTTTTCTGCCATTTTATAAATCGCAAAATCGGCATAGGCATATTCAAGCGTGCGAGCTACATTTTCATTAATTCCCACGTTGTAAGGAACATACCCCAGTCTGTTGTAATAATCCACACCTTCTCTTCCTACTGATTTTACGGGTCTGCCTGCATCTTGAGTAGCGTTTTTAAGCATCGCTTCAAGCAAAATGTCAGCATCTTTGTCATCGATATTTCCTTTCAAATACGCATCGGAAATAATAGGGGCAGAATTAGAGCCAATCATACAATCACGATGTCCCGGACTTGCCCACTCGGGTAACCAACCCGATTCTCGATACGTATTAACAAGTCCTTTCATAAACTGCTTGTTCATTTCAGGATACATCAAATTAAAGAAAGGAAATACAGCACGGAACGTATCCCAAAAACCATTGTCGGTAAACATATAACCTTTCTCTACCTTTCCGTTATAAGGACTGTAATGCACGATTTCTCCCTGAGAGTCAATTTCATAAAACGTACGAGGGAACAAAAGTATGCGATACAGACAAGAATAAAACGTACGGATGTTATCAATATTGCTATCTTCTACCGAAATTTTAGAAAGTTCTTTTTCCCAAATGTTGAAGGCTTTTTCTTTGGTTTGCTCAAAATTATCCGAGCCGATTTCATTTTTTAGGTTTAGTTCGGCTTGTTCCGTACTGATAAAAGATGAAGCTACTTTTACATTCACTTGCTCGCCACGTTTGGTAGCAAAACCGATAACAGCCCCCACGTGTTCTCCCTGATTTTCAGTGTTGTCCGAAAGTTTCCAGCCATCACCCCACGTATTATAAACCTCAAAATCTTTATCAAATTCAAGCACAAAATAGTTATGGAAATTCTCCGGAACACCTCCGTTATGGTTGCGAGCATATCCGACAATCTTTCGTTCATTAGGAAGAATCTTCACTTTTGAACCTTTAAAATATGCATCGAGCAAAATATATGCTTTTTCAGCCTTTGGGAAAGTAAAACGGAATTGAGCAGCTCTGTTAGTCGGCGTAATTTCTACCGTAGTGTCATAATCTGCTAAGTAAACCTTGTAATAGTGAGGCTTAACTTCTTCTGCTTTATGCGAAAACCACGAAGCACGCTCATTTTCTTCAATTTTTAATTCGCCTGTAACGGGCATTAGCGAAAAAGCTCCGTAATCATTAATCCACGGGCTGGGCTGATGTGTTTGTTTAAATCCGCGAATTTTATTGGCGTGATACTGATACGTCCAACCATCGCCCATTTTATTGGTTTGAGGCGTCCAGAAATTCATTCCCCACGGAACGGCAATGGCAGGATATGTATTTCCGTTAGAAAGCTCAAATTTGGAATCCGTTCCCATTAGCGGATTTACAAAATCAGTATAAATAACTTTGTTTGTTTCTTGAGGTTCTTCCGTTGGGTTACAAGAAAATATAAGAAATAGTACAGCAAAAAAGAAAATGTGTTTCATAGCATTCTGTTTTAGCGTTTAATTTTTTGTTGATTTTTTGTCTTTAAAAATAAGATACTTTAGGTAAAATCATTTAATACTGCTACAAAAATACAATAATTATTTATTATTTGGCAGGTTGTAATTATTTTTGGTAATAATTACGAATATTCATAAATAAAAACAGGTCTTCTGATATTGGAAAACCTGTTTTCAAAAATTAGTGAATATATAACGCTATGTGAATTCTACGCTTTTCGCTCAAATTCCTGAAGAACATCAACCAATACTTGCACGCTTTCAATCGGCATAGCATTGTAAATGGACGCTCGGTATCCGCCAAGGTTTCGATGCCCTTTGAGTCCGCTGATATCAGCATTTTGCCAAAGTGTATCGAATTTTTCTTGCATTGATGCATCTTTCAAAAAGAAAGAAACATTCATAAGCGAACGGTCTTCTTTTGTGGCATAACCTTCCACAAGCGGGTTGCGGTCGATTTCATTGTAAAGAAGCTCGGCTTTATCTTTGTTAAGCTTTTCAAGGGCTTTTACGCCACCTTTTTCCTGAATCCACTGCAAAACCAGCAAATTTACATAAACCGAAAACGTGGTGGGCGTGTTGAACATACTTTCGTGTTGTATCTGATTTTGATAATCTAAAATCGAAGGGATTTTTCGGGAAACTTTCCCCAGAATTTCCTTTTTTACAAGTACCATAGCAGTTCCTGAAGCACCTAAATTTTTCTGTGAACCTGCATAAATAAGGCTGAATTTGGAGTAGTCAATATCCCTCGAAAAGATGTCGGAACTCATATCAGCCACCAGCGGAATTTCAGTATCTGGGATATGATGAAATTGCGTTCCGTAAATGGTATTATTGGTTGTAATGTGCAAATAATCAGCATCGGAAGGAATGCTAAAATCTTTAGGAATGTATTTGTATCCATCAGCTTTTGAGGAAGCTATAATTTCTACATTGCCAAACAGTTGAGCTTCTTTCAAAGCCTTGTTCGACCAAGTTCCTGTATCAATATAAGCGGCTTTTTTCTCTAATAAATTATATGGGACGCACAAAAATTGTGTGCTTGCCCCACCGTGAAGAAATAAAGCCTCGTAGGAATTATCCAAACCCGCCGTTTGCAGTGCCAAAGTACGTGCCTTTTCAATTACATTGAGAAATTCTTTACTTCTGTGTGAAATTTCGAGGATAGATAAGCCTGAATCTTCAAAATTAAGAACTGCCTTTGAAGCCTTTTCAAAAACAGATTGTGGCAGAATAGAAGGTCCTGCACTAAAATTGTGTTTTTTCATTATATTAGGTAAAAAACAAACAGATAGCTGGTTGAGGGCTTCTGTTTGTGTGTGAATTCTTTGCAAAAGTCTTAAATTATTTCTTGATACAGTGTAAAAAGTATAGTTTTTTTGTTATAAATTTGTTAGAAATGTAACAGTGTCTACCCCATCAGCATAATCCCAAAGCTGTGGATGTTGTGTTTGTCCAAACGGAATTTCGTTTTTCATAAAGCCCTTTGATACAACACACTGTATTTTATCTGAATCGGTTTGGAGTCTCTCTTTCAAATCTTCTGGACTGTCGTAATATTCATAGAAAAGTGTTGCGATAGGCGAGGCATAGTTTGTGTCTTCTTTCAGAATTAAAAAACCATTTTCCCGAAGTTTAAACAAACTCATCAGATAAACAGCCTTATTATAATCATAGTTATTAGCATACTTCTGACCATTAATAATATCCTTGAAAGGATAAATAGCATTAAAAAGAAGGTCAAAATCATAGTTTCGAGGTACAAAAACCTTTGAAACACTTCGGCAACCCAGCCCGAAATATGTAAAAATATCTTTCCCAAGCTCGAAAAACTCTTTTTCAGTCTCTTTTCCTGTCAGAACAGCTACCGAATTGCGATTTTTTCGTATGATATGTGGTTTTTTTCCGAAATAATATTCAAAATAACGAGCCGTATTATTGCTTCCCGTGGCGATAACGGCATCGAAATTCGTCATTCGCTCATCGGTAAAAGTGAATTTTCCTTGCCAAGCAGGCTCAATATCTTGTAAATAGCTCGCCACAAAAGGCAACAATACTTTATCATCTGACGATAGTTTCACGATAGCCTTATGCCCTGAAACAAGCACTGACAGAAAGTCGTGAAAACCCACCAATGGAATGTTCCCCGCCATAATAATAGCAACGGTTTTCGGTGAAACGTTCTCTAAATCATATTTTTCGAGCCACTTATTGATGTTTTCCTCCGTCAGAGCCTTTGCCCACGAGTTACAAGCAAATTGTAAGTTTTCAGGAGTGAACCAACCGTTTTGTTGCTCTGCCAAAGCCAATGTTTCTTTAAATTTTTCAAAATGAAAATCATTACCAGAAGGTAAATTTTTATCCTCTGCATAAGGGAAAGAGGCAAATTGTGACAAAAACTTGCCTAAAACTACCAAACTATTATATTTTTGGTTATTCATATGCTATTATTCTGCTGATTATCGTGCAAAAGTAAGTATTATTTCCTAAAAATAAAACATAATTTATTCAAACTAATACGAGATGATGATAAAGTTAATTTTCTTATGTGAATTCTTTTGTTTTTAATTGATTATATGAGGCGTATATTAAAAGCCCCCAATAAAAAGTTTAGGCTAAATAAAGGAAAATTATTTGTTTTGTATAAGTTTTCCTCTATTTAGCCTAATGAATATGTTTGCCCTTATTTGTTTTATCTCACCCCGTGCATTAATTTCTTAACTAAAGGACTGATAAGAATAATAAGTAAGCCTGCAACGATAGGTACGATGGTGAATATCAAGAAAAATGTAGATAAGTTGTATTTTTCAGTGATGTTTTCAATCTGCCCACCTAAGATGGCTGCTAATTTGTTACCGATAGCAATCGCCAAGTACCACACTCCGAACATAAAGGCTATCATTCGGGCTGGGACGAGCTTCGATACGTAAGATAAGCCCACCGGAGCCATACACAGCTCTCCCATTGTATGGAAAAGATACGCTACAACCAGCCAAAGCATACTTACCTTCACCCCGGAGCCGACCCCGTTAGCCCCAAAGGCGAGTAAACCAAAACCAATAGCCATTATGATAAGCCCCATTCCGTATTTCACTGCCGCAGGCGGGTTGTAACGACTATCCCATATGCGGGAGAAAACATTTGCCAATGCGATGATAAAAAATGAATTGAGAATGGAAAACCAAGAGGTAGTAATCTCCACCCAATTGGCTTTTTCCTCCTTAACGGTGGCTCTTATAAGTCCGTTGCTGGCGTTTAGCTCCTCCGCACGCTGTTTTGCCCACGCCGCTTTCTTTACATCGGCATACCCGAAGGATGAGAACTTATTATCCTTGGTTAAGATGAGAATTTCTTCCCCTTTGTTGAAGTGATAATCCCCTTCGCCTATGATAGTCTCTCTGTTTACAATTGAAAGACCGTTGTTATTGCCCGGCACATAGAAGTCGAAAAGTTTATTGCCCTCTTTATCGGTTGCTTGCTTTCCTGTTTTGTTATCCACACGAGGCAAGGCGATTGTTTGAATGGTGTTTTCAATAATTTCAAAATTTCCCTTTGGTATTTTGCTCTCACTGTAAGGAATATGCTTCACGATTGTCTTCCCCTCAGCATCGGTTTCTGTTATTTTGAATAATTTCTCTGTCTTTTCGATGCGGTTTTCTTCTGTAAAAGTGATGTTGTTATCAACATTGAGGGGGATATACTTTGTTGCATAGCTTCCGTCCTCTTTTACTTTGAGGTTTTTGCCATCACTCTCATATACTTCAAATGCTTCATAGCTTACATTGTACGCCACTGTGTTGAAATCGCGTTGCAACATCCAGCCGACAATCACCCACACAAGCCCGAAGCAAATAATCAGAACGATGTTTGATGCCAATATCTTGGAGAAGGTCTTTTTAGCCAAGATGAATAATACATAAGTAATTAACGCAAGCGGAATGACAGTGAGCAAAGCATTTACAATGTTGAAAATGATTGCTTGATTATCTAAAAGCTCTCTTTGAACGTTGTCCCTCGCAAAAAGAATCAAGGAAGAAGCTCCTTGCTCGAAGGAAAGCCAGAAAAACACGGTGAAGAAAGCAAAAATGATGACGGTTATCATACGCTCACGAACGATTTTCGTGTATCGGGTAAGCCTTGAGATAATAACGAAGAAGAAAACAATTAGCCCAAAGATAACGGCGATGTATTGCCCCTTGATGTTGCTTGTTTCCAAGAAGGAGAATAAGTCAATCCCCCCGATGCGTGACAGCGGGTCGTTGATGGCGTATCCCAAACCGATAACGGCTGCCACTCCTATCAATATTTTGTCCAATAATGTAAATGGATTAGGTTTATCCTCGTCGGAGATAGGTTTATTTTGAGCTACTTTGCTTGTTTCTTGCTTGTTTTTTGATGGCACATCACCAATTGAACCAAAAAGCGGACGCGCTAACCAAAATTGAAGCGTACCGATGAGCATAAATATCCCCGCTAAACCAAATCCCCAGCTCCAACCTACTTTTTCAGCCATATATCCACAAAGCATCATTCCGAAGAAAGCCCCCGCATTTACACCCATATAAAAAATGGTATATGCTCCGTCTTTTTTCTCTGGAAGGTCTTTATACATATGCGAAATGATAGAAGTCATATTGGGTTTGAAAAAGCCCGTACCGATTACTAAAAGCCCCAGCCCTACATAAAGCCAAAATTCGGTTTCGAGTGCCATTGCAGCGTGTCCCAGTGTCATAATTACAGCCCCTATAACAATCGCCCATCGGTAGCCTATGAACCTATCGGCGATGGTGCCTCCCACAATGGGGGTGAGATACAAAAGCATCACGTAAGTCCCAAATAATGCCCCTGCGTTCTCTGTTGTCCACTCCCAACCAGGATTATACCCAATCAGTGCCATTGTTAGGAAGTTTACTAAAAGTACCCGCATTCCGTAGAAAGAAAAACGCTCCCACATTTCGGTAAAAAACAATACGAACAATCCTGCCGGATGCCCGAGTACCTGTGTATCAAAAAAGTTGGTTTTCTGTTGCGACATATTTTTCTTTATTTTGTTGTTACAATGAAGCATTTATAAGTTGTTTATTTGCTCCACGTTCTCTTTCTTTTATATTTTTTGTTATTATCTTCTTTTTTTATACTGTAATGTTTCCAGTGCACTTTTTTTCCTTTGATTTTCTAACCATCCGATGCTAAGTTGTAAGCTAATGGGATTTCCTGTTAAGTTTACAACCTTATTTAGTGTGTAGTCCACGATATTATATTTGATACGTAAGCCTAAATAAGCATTGTTTTTGAAATAATAACGATAGGCAATACCAAAATTTATATTGTAGCTGGTTGTTGAAGCACTTTTTAAACCTGCTTCTTCATCTTTTTTTAATGCATCGAAACCGTCAAAAGCAAGCCCACTGACGATTTGTATTTCATTGTTTCCTTTTCTGTATATATCTCTGCCGACTTCAGCTCCTATATGTCCTCCAAAGAAATGCCTCGTAGGTATATAATCTTCTTCTTTGTCTCTTTTTGCCATATATTCGTTAGCACTTTTCAAAAATCGGATACTCATTACAAAATCATAGTTCATTTTCTTATTTTTCAACCCTAATTGAAATCCTAACTCAGGGTGAGTTCCCAAAACATTTAGTTTTCCTGTCGGAATCCAAGCCCCCGTTAATATTGATAAATGTGCTTCGGGCAAATCTATGAATTCGGAAACTCTTTCTTTGTATTCTTTTACCAAAAATGAAGTTTCGTAAGTATTTTCTTGTAATTTCTCAAAGATATTATTATGGTTTCCGCTATAAAAGTCGCATAAAAGATATTCTGTACTCTCTGTTTTGAATTTTTCTTTCAGTTTTTCAAATTCTTTTTGAGTGAATTTGTCAAAATCTTTGCCTATGGGAACATAATCATAATAACTTGCATAGTTTTCATACAAGTATTCTCTTTTTTCTTCAATGAGTTGCATTCTATTTTGGTAGCTTATTATATAATAGATGGCTCTGTCAGTGAGCAAACCCTCGAAGAAACGATTTTCATAGATAGAAAGTAGTAATTTTGCCCTTTGCAAAGGTTCTGTAAGTCCGCATTTGCCTTCCCAATACTCTAAAAGTCTTTTTGCAGATTCTAAGTTGTTATTATTGTAGTATTCTTCAAAAAGCGAAGTGCTGTTGTAAGACACATCAGAGCAGGATAACTGTCTTTTTTCCATTAATTCATCAAAATTTTGACTGAATAGAGATAAACTACTAATGAAAATGAGTAATGTAATATATTTTTTCATATGCTTAGTACGTATTATATTAATATGTTAAACAAACTTTATCAAACCTCAAAGGGAAATAAAACTTTTATAGATTTTATTGTTATATCTTTGAAGTCTGATAAAGTATTATAAGTTTCAGATAGTTAAAAAACGATTGTTATTATTGACTTCGCATTTGTAACCCGATGCCTTCAAGTAGTTGTGGTTTGTCTTCTAAGGCAATTTTAGCAACTGCATAAAACTCTCGTATCCATTTATCTATCTCGGCAAAAGCTTTGTTCTTATCTTGTGTAGCCTGCTGGCTTTCTCCGGATAATTTCTCATACTTGGCTCTTAAAGAAACCACATTTTCAATGGCTGATAGTTGCTGTTGTGCAATGGCTTCCGTGATTTTGAATCTTTCAAGTAGCGGACGTGCTTCCTGATGCGTGATAGCTTGATTGTAGAATATCTTCGCTCCTTTTATAAACGGAAGATATGCTCTTGGGGTTTCTCCTTTGATAGAAAATGTTTCCCATACTTCAGATTTGTGCATCAAGGCTACTTTTGCTGCTTTCCTATGTTTTCCATATGCTTTCACAAGCTGTTCAAAGGCTTGTTCAAAAATAGCATAGGCTTCCTTTGCCTCTGATGTTTCTTGTGTGTTTTTATCATAGAGGTTTTGAGCTTTTACATAAAGCTGTTTTCCTTCATTCATACGGTCAGAATCATAGCCGTATTCTTCCAATTCAGATTTTAATTCTGACATTTCCTCATAATTTGCGAATACTAATCTGTATTTTTCAAGATATAGTAATTCTGAAATTCGTCTTCCCTTCATATTCTGTTGATTTTATATTATTACTATTTGATTTTTGAATTATTGTTGTTGTTTTTGTGTAATTACTGCTTTCTCTTCTAAATATCTTGCTTGATTTTTGATTATTTTTTAATTATTTGTGTTGCTCTTAATTGTTTTTGTATTTTATAGTGTTGTATTTTGATTATTTCTAATTGTTTTTCTGTTTCTTGTAATTGAAAAATTATTTTTAATGGTTGTTTTTGTGTTTTTATGCAATGTTTTTATGTTTTTTTCTTTTGTATTTCTTTTATTTTCTGTTTCAATTGTATTTTTATGTAATTATTCTGTTAATAATATAAATACTCTTATTTTAAATTGATATGTATCTGTTTAAAAATCTTTTTGTTACGTTTTAATAAGGGCAAATATAAAAATTATTTTTAAATATCAAAGTCATATTGTATAAATATTTCATATAAAAGGAATTGTTTTTGGTTGAAAATAAAATAAGACAATATAAAATCAGGTTGAAGATTGTTATATTGTCTTATTTTTTGAATGTTATAGATACGATTCTATTTTAATTCAATCACCATTGAAGTTTTTCCTGCAATTTGTAATGATTTTTGAAGCTGGAATTCTTTTCCTGAGATGATGTCTTTGCCTTTTGTAAATGTTTTTAAGCTTTCTGTAAACCGATTTAGGTCAATAGTTTGTGATTCTTTGTTATTATTTATTACCACCATAACAGATTCAAACTGATTGTACCTGAAATAAATATACACTTCATTATTAGGTATATATTGTTTTGTTTTTCCGTAGTGTATTACAGGTTTTTCTTTCCTCCAATTGAATAATTTTGCTGTAAAATCGAAATATTCCTTTTGTTGTTGGGTTCTTTCTGCCGGATTGAAAGCATTTTGCTTGTCCTCCTTCCAACCGCCGGGGAAATCTTGTCTGATATAAGCATCACCTTTGCTTTTATCGCCTCGCATTCCTATCTCGCTTCCGTAATATAATTGCGGAATGCCTCGTGCGGTGGCTAAAAGTGTCATTATTAATTTATAATCCTCCACATTTTGGTAGATTTCGTTTATTCGGGAAGTATCGTGGTTCTCCGCAAAGATTAAAACGTTATTAATGTCCTTATATAGGAAGTCATTTACGAAATTATCATACACCTGAATTATTCCTTTGTCCCACGAAGGAGTTGCCCGAAAAGCCTCTCCGATGGCATCGTGCAGTGTGAAATCCATAACGGACGGTAAGTGTGTGTTATAGCTTTGAATTGCACTGATTGGGCTGTCCTTTTGCCAATATGATATTTGTGCTTGGTCGTGTAGCCATACCTCTCCTACAATATTGAAGTTAGGGTACTCATTTATAATCGCCTTTGTCCATTTTGCAATGCCCTCTTTGTCATTATATGAGTACGTATCAACTCTGAGTCCGTCCAAGTCAGCATATTCTATCCACCAAATGGCGTTTTGTGTCAGATATTTTAAAACTAATGGATTGCTTTGGTTCAAATCAGGCATAGATTGTACAAACCACCCGTCCACACAGTATTTTTTATCTATTTCAGAAGTGTTTTTATCCATTTGTGTGCTCATTCGATAGTTACTTTGGGCGTATCCAGGGAACTGATGAATCCAATCGTATGTTGGTAGGTCATTTATCATCCAATGCTTCCAGCCCCAGTGATTCGTAACATAATCCTTGATGAGTTTCATTCCTCTTTTGTGCATTTCTTGGGCGAGTTGTTTGTACTCTTGATTGGTTCCGTATCTCGGGTCTATTTTATATACGTCACTTTGTCCATAAGTATGGTAGGAGTAGGTTTCATCATTGTCTTCGCACATTGGCGTACTCCAGATGGCGGTAGCCCCTAAGGATTTTATGTAATCTAACTGCTTGATGATGCCTTGAATGTCGCCTCCGTGTCTTCCCCCGGGCAAGTTTCTGTTTGCTTTTTCATTGAGAGACTTATGCGAGTCGTTGTTTGTGTCTCCATTAGCGAATCTGTCGGGCATTAATAGGTAAATTACATCTGAACTATCAAATCCCTTCCGAAAAGCAGAGCCTTCGCTTCGTTTTTTTAGCTCGTAGTTGAATGTTTTTGCTTTCCTGTTCTGTTGCACCAAACTGATTTTGTATATTCCTTCGTTTTTATTCTTTGTGTCAACAGTAAGGAAAATGTAATTTGGATTTTCAGTTTTAATTACATTTACAATGGGAAGTTCGCTTTCTACCGAATAGTGAGCTATGTTTTTTCCGTAAAGCATAATTTGCAATTCAGGATTTTTCATATCTGCCCACCAAAAAGGAGGCTCTGTTTTCTGGATTTGTGCGTTTATGTTTGTAATGAAAGACAAACAAAACACAAAAAATACAAGTTTAAAATTGAAAAAGTCTTTAATATTTAGCATAATATAAAAAATTATAGAAAAATTGAGGGCTAAATTACGAAAAAAGTTTAGAATCTAAAAATTGAGTGATTTTTGCATTTGAGTTTTGGGTATATTCTTTGAAGGTGAAAAACTGTCTTAAAAACGATTTGAATGTAATAAATTGATTTTTGATAGTTTATAAATGGTGTGTTGTTGTTTGTGTTTTATTCTTTAACTAATTGAAAAACAGTGCTTTGTTTTTTGAGGTTGTAAAATTATTTAAAAAAAGTGTTGATTTTTTTTGCTATGTAAAAATATATCTATACATTTGCACTCCGTTACAAATAAGGTTGTTGCTAACCTTACTTTTAATGTTTTGCCGATATAGCTCAGTTGGCCAGAGCACGTGATTTGTAATCTCGGGGTCGTGGGTTCGAATCCCTCTATCGGCTCAAAAGTTCATAAAATACTGTTTAAGATTATTGGGAAGATACTCAAGCGGCCAACGAGGGCAGACTGTAAATCTGCTGACTATGTCTTCGCAGGTTCGAATCCTGCTCTTCCCACAATTAAGTTAATTAATGCGGGAGTAGCTCAGTTGGTAGAGCGTCAGCCTTCCAAGCTGAATGTCGCGAGTTCGAACCTCGTCTCCCGCTCAATGAAGGCTTTGTGAAATAAAAGCCGGTGTAGCTCAGGGGTAGAGCGCTTCCTTGGTAAGGAAGAGGTCACGAGTTCAAATCTCGTCATTGGCTCTTGGTTTGCACACATTAAACACTATATTTATATAACTAAGATTTAAAAATTTATTTAAAATGGCAAAAGAAACATTTGATCGTTCCAAACCCCACTTGAATATTGGTACTATTGGACACGTGGATCACGGTAAAACAACTTTGACTGCTGCTATTACTAAAGTATTGGCTGATGCTGGTCTTTCAGAGCAAAGAAGTTTTGATTCAATCGATAATGCTCCTGAGGAGAAAGAAAGAGGTATTACAATTAATACATCTCACGTAGAATACCAAACAGCAACTCGTCACTATGCGCACGTTGACTGTCCTGGTCACGCGGATTACGTTAAGAATATGATTACTGGTGCTGCTCAGATGGATGGTGCGATTCTTGTAGTTGCTGCTACAGATGGTCCGATGCCACAAACTCGTGAGCATATCCTTTTAGGTCGTCAGGTAGGTATTCCACGTATCGTTGTATTTATGAATAAAGTGGATATGGTTGATGACCCAGAGTTGTTGGAACTTGTTGAGCTTGAAATGAGAGAGCTTTTGAGTTCTTATGATTACGATGGAGATAATGGTCCTATCGTTCAAGGTTCTGCTTTAGGCGCTTTGAATGGAGAGCCTAAATGGGTTGATACTGTAATGAAATTGATGGATGCTGTTGATAGCTGGATTGAGTTGCCAACACGTGATATTGATAAACCATTCTTGATGCCAATCGAAGATGTGTTCACTATTACAGGTCGTGGAACTGTTGCTACAGGACGTATCGAAACTGGTGTTGCTAAAACAGGTGAGCCTGTTGAGATTATCGGTATGGGTGCTGAGAAATTGACTTCAACTATTACTGGGGTTGAGATGTTCCGTAAAATCCTAGACCGTGGAGAAGCTGGAGATAACGTAGGTTTGTTGCTTCGTGGTATTGATAAAAAAGATATCAAACGTGGTATGGTTATCTGTAAGCCGGGTTCAGTTAAACCGCACGCTAAATTTAAAGCTGAGGTGTATATCTTGAGCAAAGAAGAAGGTGGACGTCACACTCCATTTAAAGATAAATACCGTCCTCAGTTCTACGTTCGTACAACTGACGTAACAGGTACTATTTCTTTACCAGAAGGAGTTGAGATGGTTATGCCAGGTGATAACTTGACTATTACAGTTGAGTTGTTGCAACCAATCGCACTTAATGTAGGTCTTCGATTCGCTATCCGTGAAGGAGGTAGAACAGTAGGTGCTGGTCAGGTAACTGAAATTCTTGACTAATCAATAAAAAATTGATATAAATAATAATAGAGAAGTTTTGAGGTGTTTCTCAAAACTTCTTTATGAAAAACGGGTGTAGTTCAAGGGTAGAATAGCGGTCTCCAAAACCGTTGATGGGGGTTCGAATCCCTCCACCCGTGCAAAAATGATAATGTGATGATTAACTATATTAAGGAGTCTTACGAGGAATTAAAAAATCATGTTACTTGGCCAGCATTGGCAGATGCACAGCGAGAAATGGTTGTTGTTGTTGTGTTTTCGATTTTGTTCTCACTTCTCATATGGGGTATGGATTCTTTTTTTGAATGGGTAATGGCTTTGTATTTTAACTTTATGAAGTAAAAGTAACGGTAGGATGTCGGTAGTGTTAGAAAAGAAATGGTATGTCGTTAAGGCTGTTACAGGGCAAGAAAATAAAGTTAAAAACTACATAGAAAGCGAGACATCTCGTCTGGGATATGCTGACTATGTGGAGGAAGTTTTGGTGCCTACAGAAAAAGTTGTTCAAATTCGTAATGGGAAGAAGATAAATAAGGAAAGAGTGCATATGCCTGGTTATGTGATGGTAAAAGCGAATCTTGTAGGAGAGGTTATACACATTATTAAATCAATACCTGGGGTTGTTGGCTTTCTGAGTGAAACAAAAGGTGGAGATCCTCTTCCGTTACGCAAGTCGGATGTGAACCGAATGTTGGGGCAGGTGGATGAACTTTCTGAAAATGTAGAAGTAATGGCCATCCCTTTTGTAGTTGGAGAAACGGTAAGAGTTGTTGATGGTCCTTTTAACGGATTTAATGGTTCCGTAGAGAAGGTTAATGAAGAGAAGCGTAAGTTGGAAGTGATGGTTAAAATTTTTGGAAGAAAAACACCGTTAGAACTGAGCTATATGCAGGTTGAGAAAGTATAAAAATATTAAAGGTACTGAAAGTCGGAAGTCCTTAGGAATATAAAAAATGGGATTTTTGACTTTCCTTTTTTAGTGAATAAATTAATTATTAATAATAAACAATGGCAAAAGAAATTAGTAAAGTAGTTAAGCTACAAGCTCGGGGAGGTCAAGCGAATCCGTCGCCACCAATTGGACCCGCTTTAGGTGCTGCCGGTGTTAACATTATGGAGTTCTGTAAGCAGTTTAATGCTCGTACACAGGACAAGCAAGGGAAAGTTGTTCCTGTTGTTATCACAGTTTATAAAGACAAATCATTTGATTTTGTAGTTAAAACCGCACCTACTGCAGTTCAGCTATTGGAAGCCGCTAAGGCTAAAGGTGGATCTGGTCAGCCTAACCGTAAAAAGGTAGCAAGCGTCACTTGGGATCAAGTGAAAGCGATTGCAGAAGATAAAATGCCTGATTTGAATGCATTTACAATTGAGTCTGCGATGAGTATGGTTGCTGGTACAGCACGTTCAATGGGAATAACAGTAACTGGAGATAAACCTTTTTAATCTGAGAAATTATGGCAAAATTGACAAAGAAACACAAAGAGGCTTTATCTAAGGTTGACTACAATAAATTGTACTCATTGACTGAGGCTTCTACATTATTGAAAGAAATCACTTACACAAAGTTTGACGCCTCTGTAGATATCGCAGTACGTTTGGGAGTTGATCCTCGTAAAGCCAATCAAATGGTAAGAGGGGTTGTAACGCTTCCTCACGGAACAGGAAAAGATGTTAAGGTTCTTGCTTTGGTTACTCCTGATAAAGAAGCTGAGGCAAAGGCTGCAGGTGCAGACTATGTGGGATTAGATGAATATCTACAAAAAATTAAGGATGGTTGGACAGATGTAGATGTTATCGTTACAATGCCAAGTGTTATGGGTAAATTGGGACCATTAGGACGTGTTTTAGGTCCGCGTGGTTTGATGCCTAACCCTAAAACAGGTACTGTAACAATGGAGATAGGTAAAGCTGTTCAAGAGGTAAAATCAGGTAAAATTGATTTCCGTGTTGACAAGACAGGAATTGTTCACGCTGCAATAGGAAAGATTTCATTCACAGCAGATAAAATTGTTGAAAACGCAAGTGAATTAATTCAAACGTTGATAAAATTGAAACCTACAGCTGCTAAAGGAACTTATGTGAAATCTATCTATATTTCAACGACAATGAGTCCTAGTGTGCCTGTTGATACTAAGTCAGTTTAATTTGTAGTTAAAAAAGAAAATTATGACAAGAGAAGAAAAATCATTAGTAATAGAAAATTTGACTGCACAGTTAACTGAAAATAATATTATTTATGTAACTGACCTAACAGGGTTAAATGCAGAAGAAACAACAAACTTGCGTAGAGCTTGTTTTAAGGCTAATATCAAATTAGCAGTTGTAAAAAATTCATTGCTGGCTAAAGCAATGGAGGCTTCTGATAAAGAGTTTGGTGAATTACCATCAGTTCTTAAAGGCAATAGCACTTTGATGTTTTCAGAGGTAGGAAATGCTCCTGCAAAATTGATTAAAGAGTTCAGAAAAAAATCAGATAAATTGGTTTTAAAAGGAGCTTTTATTGAGGAGGCTATTTTTATTGGAGCAAATCAATTGGAAGCATTATCTTCTATAAAATCAAAAGAAGAGGTTATTGGAGATATCATCGGATTATTGCAATCGCCTGCTAAAAACGTTATTTCTGCTCTTAAATCAGGAGGAGGAAAATTGGCAGGAATCATCAAAACCTTATCAGAAAAATAAAACAAAAAACGCACAAATTATAATTATAACAAATTTAAAAAAACGATAGAAAAATGGCAGATTTAAAAAATTTCGCAGAACAATTAGTAAATTTAACAGTTAAAGAAGTAAACGAGCTTGCTCAAATTTTGAAAGACGAGTACGGAATTGAGCCAGCTGCAGCAGCAGTAGCAGTAGCAGCAGGTCCTGCAGCAGGAGGAGAGGCAGCAGCTGAGAAAACAGAATTTGACGTATTCTTGAAATCAGCAGGAGCTAACAAATTGGCTGTAGTTAAATTGGTAAAAGAGTTAACTGGTCTTGGACTTAAAGAAGCGAAAGAAGTAGTTGACGGAGCTCCTTCAAAAATCAAAGAAGCAGTATCTAAAGATGAGGCTGAAGGTCTTAAAAAATCTTTAGAAGAAGCTGGAGCTGAAGTAGAATTGAAATAATTTTACATTGCTTAACATATAAGGTTTAGGTCTTTTCTTATGCAGGAATAGGCCTAAACCATTTTGCGTATTATATCTAAAAACTTATTGTTCAGATGCTTATTAAGTGTTAGTTTGTTCTTATCTTTTTGAATTTTAGGACTTTGTATCCGTGATTTAATAAAAGTGTATCACTCTAATACTTTTGAAGGTTGAGAAAAAATACACGGTAGATTAATCTATCGTTTTAGACAAAAATAGAATATCGTTTGTTGTTTATGTACAACGTAGCTTACGAGTTTTTGTTGAAAATTCAAGATATTCGGTGACATTTTTAGAAAAACTTATGTATGGTAAACACTGTCAGGTTTTTTGCAGTAGTCTTTCTAAAATGTACATTGTTAAGTAAAAACGTAACACATTTTGCAAGTGCTTTGCGTTTTAAAAGAATAAAGCATAAAATACATTCTTTAGGGAATGATTTAAAATTTAAAAACAGAAGTAAATGTCAACAAATCAAACTGCAAGAATCAATTTTGCTTCGGTAAAACACACGCCAGATTATCCTGATTTTTTGGATATTCAGATTAAATCGTTTCAAGATTTTTTCCAGTTGGAAACGAAATCAGAAGAAAGAGGCAATGAAGGTTTATACAACACATTCAAGGAAAACTTCCCTATAACGGATACACGTAATCAGTTCGTGCTTGAATTTTTGGACTATTTCATTGATCCGCCACGTTACACCATTCAAGAATGTATTGAAAGAGGGCTTACGTATAGCGTTCCCTTGAAAGCAAGATTGAAGTTATACTGCACTGACCCTGAACACGAAGATTTTGAAACCATTGTGCAAGATGTATATTTAGGGACAATGCCTTATATGACAGCTAGTGGTACTTTTGTTATCAATGGTGCTGAACGTGTAATCGTATCACAATTACACCGCTCTCCAGGGGTATTCTTTGGGCAATCGTTTCACGCAAACGGAACAAAATTGTATTCCGCAAGAATTATTCCTTTTAAGGGTTCGTGGATTGAGTTCGCTACAGACATCAATAATGTGATGTATGCGTACATTGACAGAAAGAAAAAATTACCTGTAACTACACTTTTCCGTGCAATCGGTTTTGAGCGTGATAAGGATATTTTGGAAATATTTGATTTGGCAGAAGAAATCAAAGTTTCTAAAACAGGTTTGAAAAAATATATTGGTCGTCGCTTAGCTGCTCGTGTGTTAAATACTTGGCACGAGGACTTCGTTGATGAAGATACGGGAGAAGTGGTATCTATCGAGCGTAACGAAATTATTCTTGATAGGGACACGGTTCTTGATAAAGACAATATTGAAGAAATTTTAGAAGCTGATGTGAAAACTATTCTTTTGCATAAAGAGGATAGCCAAGCAACGGATTATACAATCATTCATAACACTCTACAAAAAGATCCTACGAACTCTGAAAAAGAAGCAGTGGAACACATTTATCGTCAGTTACGTAATGCTGAACCACCCGATGAGGAAACAGCTCGTGGCATTATTGATAAATTATTCTTCTCTGATCAACGTTACAATTTAGGAGATGTAGGACGTTATAGAATCAATAAAAAATTAGGAATTGACATTCCAGAAGATAAGCAAGTTTTAACAAAAGAAGATATCATTACAATTGTTAAATACTTGATTGAACTTATCAATTCAAAAGCAGAAGTTGATGATATTGACCACTTGTCAAACAGACGTGTGCGTACGGTAGGAGAGCAACTTTCTGCACAATTCGGAGTGGGACTTTCTCGTATGGCACGTACGATTCGTGAGCGTATGAATGTGCGTGATAATGAGGTGTTTACTCCAATCGATTTGATTAATGCAAAAACGCTTTCTTCTGTAATCAATTCATTTTTCGGAACAAACCAGCTTTCTCAGTTTATGGATCAAACCAATCCGCTTGCTGAGATTACACACAAACGAAGGTTATCGGCTTTAGGACCTGGAGGTCTTTCCCGAGAGCGTGCAGGTTTTGAGGTGCGAGACGTTCACTATACGCACTATGGTCGTTTGTGTCCGATTGAAACTCCAGAGGGTCCGAACATCGGTTTGATTTCATCTTTGGCAGTGTTCTCGAAAGTAAACGGAATGGGATTCATTGAAACTCCTTACCACAAAGTAACTAATGGTAAGGTGGATTTGAAAGATATGACCTATTTGAGTGCCGAAGAGGAAGAAGGCTTGAAAATTGGTATGGCAAATATCAGTTTAGATGCAGAAGGAAACATAACAGAGGAGAGAGTTGTTGTTAAAGAAGATGGAGATTTCCCTGTAATTGAGCCAAATCAAGTTGAGTTTATTGACGTAGCTCCTAACCAAATTGCCTCAATTTCAGCTTCGTTGATTCCTTTCTTGGAACACGATGACGCGAACCGTGCTTTGATGGGCTCGAATATGATGCGTCAGGCAGTACCTTTGTTGAAGCCTGAATCTCCGATTGTAGGTACAGGTTTGGAACGCAGAGTGGCTTCCGATTCACGTGTTTTGATGAATGCAGAAGGTGATGGAACAGTAGAATATGTTGATGCTGAGAAAATTGTAATTACATACGACCGTACTGAAAATCAGAAATTAGTAAGCTTTGACGAAGATGAAACGATTTACAATCTGATTAAATTCCAAAAAACTAACCAAGGTACTTGTATCAACCTGAAACCGATTGTACGTAAAGGTGACCGAGTTACCAAAGGGCAGGTTCTTTGTGAAGGGTATGCGACAGAACAAGGAGAATTGGCTTTAGGTCGCAATATGAAGGTAGCATTTATGCCTTGGAAAGGGTATAACTTTGAGGATGCTATTGTGATTTCGGAGCGTGTGGTTCGTGAGGATATTTTTACGTCTATCCATATTGATGAGTATTCTTTGGAAGTTCGTGATACTAAATTAGGAGCTGAAGAGCTTACTAATGATATCCCGAACGTTTCTGAGGAGGCTACTAAAGATTTGGATGAGAATGGTATGATTCGGATCGGAGCGGAGATTCGCCCTGGGGATATTCTTATAGGTAAAATCACACCGAAAGGGGAATCTGACCCAACACCGGAAGAAAAATTACTTCGTGCGATTTTCGGAGATAAGGCTGGAGATGTAAAAGATGCTTCTTTGAAGGCTTCTCCTTCGCTTTACGGGGTAGTTGTTGATAAAAAACTGTTCTCAAGAGTAGTTAAAGATAAAAGAAAAAGAGGTAAGGATAAAGAAGACATAGCGGTTGTTGAAGCTAATTTTAATTCTAATTTCCAATCTCTTAAAGATAAATTGGTTAAGAAATTATTCACTTTGGTTGATGGAAAAACTTCACAAGGAGTTTTGAATGACTTGGGTGAGGAAATCATCGCAAAAGGAAGAAAATTCACTATTAAAATGCTTGATTCAATTGAGGATTACGCTCACTTAGTGTCAGGCGGATGGACAGACGAGAAGGAAACTAACGCTTTGATTGATGATTTATTACACAATTATAAAATCAAGTTGAATGACTTGCAAGGAGCGTTACGCCGTGAGAAATTTACTATTTCAGTGGGTGATGAACTTCCTGCAGGGATTTTGAAACTTGCTAAAGTTTACATAGCTAAAAAACGTAAGTTGAAGGTAGGAGATAAAATGGCGGGTCGTCACGGAAATAAAGGTATCGTAGCCCGAATTGTTCGTGATGAGGATATGCCTTTCTTGGAAGACGGAACACCAGTGGATATCGTGTTGAACCCTCTTGGGGTACCTTCGCGTATGAACATTGGTCAGATTTACGAAACTGTGTTAGGTTGGGCAGGTCAGAAATTAGGTCAGAAGTACGCTACTCCAATTTTTGACGGAGCTTCATTAGACCAAATTAACGAACTTACTGATAAAGCAGGCATTCCGCGTTTTGGTCATACGTATTTATATGACGGAGGAACAGGGGAGCGTTTTGACCAACCAGCAACTGTTGGAGTCATTTATATGATTAAACTCGGACATATGATTGACGACAAAATGCACGCACGTTCTATCGGACCTTACTCACTTATTACGCAACAACCACTTGGAGGTAAGGCTCAGTTTGGAGGTCAGCGTTTCGGAGAGATGGAGGTTTGGGCTTTGGAGGCTTATGGAGCTTCAAGCACGCTTCGTGAAATCTTGACAGTTAAGTCAGATGACGTTATCGGAAGAGCAAAAACTTACGAAGCTATCGTGAAAGGTGAGGCGATGCCTGAACCAGGATTGCCAGAGTCGTTCAATGTATTGATGCACGAGCTGAAAGGTCTCGGATTAGATATTCGTTTGGAAGAATAAAGGATTCAAATTCAGAAACTTTGCCGAAGTTTTTAGCTTTGGCAAAGTTGAATTTATAAATAATCTCAATTTGTGATGAATATTGAAGAATTGCGTGAATTCTGCCTGTCACTTAAAGCTTCAGAAGAAAGTTTTCCGTTTGATGATGAAGTTTTAGTTTTTTCAGTCAAAGGAAAAATGTTTTGCTTGGTAAACATTACAAAATATGAGTTTATAAATCTCAAGTGTGACCCTGAGGAAGCCGTTGAGCTTCGTGAACAATATGCCGAAGTTACTGCAGGTTGGCATATGAATAAAAAACATTGGAATAGAGTTCAAATTAACGGGAAAATTTCCGATAATTTACTTAAAAAATGGATTTTGAATTCATATAAACTTGTGGTAAAAGGGTTGCCAAAGAAAGTTCAAGAAGAATTATTTTAAAAATCTAAAATTCTTTCAATAAATCCTCTAAAATAAAATGTTTTAAGAACCTTTGAAGGTTTTACAATAAAATAAAAATTTTTACAACCATATAGTATGGCAAGAGATAAAAATACAACTGTTTCAAAATTCGATAAAATTTCTATCGGATTGGCTTCGCCAGAGTCAATTTTAGCGGCTTCTCGTGGGGAGGTTATCAAACCCGAAACCATCAATTATCGTACACACAAACCTGAGCGAGATGGTTTGTTTTGTGAGCGTATTTTTGGTCCTGTAAAGGATTACGAGTGTGCTTGCGGAAAATACAAGCGTATCCGTTACAAGGGGATTGTTTGTGATAGATGTGGTGTTGAAGTAACAGAGAAAAAAGTGCGTCGTGATAGGGTAGGACATATCAATTTGGTAGTGCCAATTGCTCATATTTGGTATTTCCGCTCGTTGCCTAACAAAATTGGATATTTGTTGGGCTTGCCATCTAAAAAGTTGGATATGATTATTTACTACGAGCGTTATGTAGTTATCCAGCCGGGTATAGCAAAAGGACCTGACGGAGAAGATATCCAACCATTAGATTTTCTTACAGAAGAAGAGTATCTTAACATAATGGAGTCACTTCCTGTTGAGAATCAGTATTTAGAAGATACTGACCCTAACAAGTTTGTGGCAAAAATGGGAGCAGAATGTTTGTTAGATTTGCTCCAACGATTGGATTTGGATGAACTTTCTTACGATTTGCGTCACAAGGCAAATAACGAAAGTTCTAAACAACGTAAAACAGAAGCTTTAAAACGCTTGCAGGTGGTTGAAGCTTTCCGTGAAGCGAAAAACAATCGTGAAAACAAACCAGAATGGATGATAATGAAGGTAATTCCTGTGATTCCACCTGAATTACGTCCGTTAGTTCCGTTAGATGGTGGGCGTTTCGCAACTTCCGATTTGAACGATTTATATCGTAGGGTAATTATCCGTAACAATCGTTTGAAACGTTTGATGGAGATTAAGGCTCCTGAGGTGATTTTGCGTAACGAGAAGCGTATGTTGCAAGAATCGGTAGATTCATTGTTCGACAATACACGTAAGTCATCAGCGGTTAAAACAGAATCAAACCGTCCGCTTAAATCACTTTCTGATTCATTGAAAGGAAAACAAGGACGTTTCCGTCAAAACTTACTTGGAAAACGTGTGGATTACTCGGCTCGTTCGGTAATCGTTGTAGGTCCTGAACTCAAATTGTATGAGTGTGGTCTTCCTAAAAATATGGCAGCAGAGCTTTATAAGCCTTTCGTTATCCGTAAGTTAATTGAAAGAGGAATCGTAAAAACGGTTAAGTCTGCTAAGAAAATTATTGACAAAAAAGAACCTGTAGTTTGGGATATCTTGGAAAATGTGATTAAAGGGCATCCGGTGCTTCTGAACCGTGCCCCCACGTTGCACCGTTTGGGAATCCAAGCCTTCCAGCCTAAACTAATTGAAGGTAAAGCAATTCAGTTGCACCCACTAGTGTGTACGGCGTTTAACGCGGACTTTGACGGTGACCAGATGGCGGTACACTTACCATTAGGTCCGGAAGCTATTTTGGAAGCTCAACTTTTGATGTTGGCATCGCATAACATCTTGAATCCTGCCAACGGTTCGCCGATTACCGTACCTTCACAGGATATGGTTTTGGGGCTTTACTATATGACCAAAGGCAGACGCTCAACACCTGAGTATCCAATTAAGGGAGAAGGAATGACTTTCTATTCTGCGGAGGAAGTAAATATTGCTTACAACGAGAAAAAACTTAGTTTGAATGCCTTTATCAAAGTTCGAGTAAGGGATTTGGACGAGGAAGGAAATAAAGTATATAAAGTGTTGGAAACCACAACAGGTAGAGTTCTTTTCAACGAAGTGGTTCCTGCAGAAGCTGGATATATCAATGAGGTATTGACTAAAAAGTCATTGCGTGATATTATCGGTCATATTTTGAAATCCACAAGTATTCCTACTACGGCAGATTTCTTGGATAAGATTAAGAATATGGGATACAAATTCGCTTTCCAAGGAGGATTGTCGTTTAGTTTGGGAGATATCATTATTCCGCAAGAAAAAGCCGATATGATTGCTGAGGCAAACGGTTTGGTTGACGGAATTATGATGAACTATAATATGGGTCTTATTACCAACAACGAGCGTTATAATCAGGTAATTGACGTTTGGACATCAACTAATGCTCAGCTTACTGAGTTGGCTATGAAGCGAATTAGCAACGACCAACAAGGATTTAACTCTGTATATATGATGTTGGATTCTGGTGCGAGGGGTTCAAAAGAGCAGATTCGCCAGCTTACGGGTATGCGTGGTTTGATGGCAAAACCGAAAAAATCGACAGTAGGAGGGGGCGAGATTATCGAAAACCCAATCTTGTCGAACTTTAAAGAAGGTTTGTCAATCTTGGAGTACTTCATTTCAACGCACGGTGCTCGTAAAGGTCTTGCCGATACCGCTTTGAAAACTGCCGATGCGGGGTACTTAACACGTCGTTTGGTGGACGTTTCACAAGATGTTATTATTAACACGGAAGATTGTGGAACGCTACGTGGTGTGGAGGTTCGTGCATTGAAGAAAAACGAAGAAGTGGTTGAAACTCTGGGAGAACGCATCTTAGGACGTGTTTCACTTCACGATGTTTATAATCCTCTTACGGAAGAATTACTTGTTAGGTCAGGAGAAGAAATCACTGAAAAAGTAGTGGCTAAAATCAATGAAGCTCCTATTGAAATGGTGGAAGTACGCTCTGCACTTACTTGTGAGGCTAAACACGGAATTTGTGCTAAATGTTACGGAAGAAACCTTTCTACAGGAAAAATGGTTCAAACAGGTGAAGCTGTGGGAGTTGTGGCTGCACAGTCTATCGGTGAGCCGGGTACGCAGCTTACGCTTCGTACGTTCCACGCCGGAGGGGTTGCAGGTAACGTTTCCGAAGAGAATAAGGCAGAAGCTCGCTTTAACGGTATCCTTGAAATTGAAGATTTACGTGCAGTAAAAGGTAAAGATAACGAAGGAAATCCGATTAGCGTAGTGGTTCGCTCTTCTGAATTGAAAGTAGTTGACCCAACTACCGGAATGGTATTGCAAACGCACGATATTCCGTATGGTGCGAGCATCTTTGTAAAAGATAAGCAAGAGGTTACTAAAGGAACTTTGCTTTTCCAATGGGATCCGTATAATGCGGTTATCATTTCTGAGTTTTCAGGAAAAATTGCTTACGAAGGTATTGAGCAAGGGGTAACTTATCAAATTGAAATTGACGAACAAACAGGTTTCCAAGAAAAAGTGATTGTAGAATCACGTAATAAAAAATTGGTACCAACGTTATTGATTTTGGATAAAAACGATGAGGTGTTACGTTCGTACACTTTACCGGTTGGTGCTCACATTATGGTTGAGAACGCAAGTAAAGTTGAAGAAGGAAAAGTATTGGTAAAAATTCCGCGTAACTCTGCAAAATCAGGGGATATCACAGGAGGTTTACCTCGAGTTACGGAGCTTTTCGAAGCACGAAATCCTTCAAATCCTGCAATCGTTTCTGAAATTGACGGGGTAGTTTCGTTCGGAAAAATCAAACGTGGAAATAAAGAGGTTATTGTTACATCTCGTTTGGGTGAAGAGCGTAAATATTTGGTGAAATTGTCAAGCCAAATCTTGGTTCAGGAAAACGACTATGTGCGTGCCGGAAAACCGCTTTCTGATGGTTCTGTAACTCCGGATGACATTTTGAAAATCAAAGGACCTTCGGCGGTTCAGCAATATTTGGTAAACGAGGTACAAGAGGTATATCGTTTGCAAGGTGTGAAAATTAACGATAAGCACTTTGAGGTAATCGTTCGTCAGATGATGCGTAAAGTTGAAATTCAAGACCCGGGAGATACCTTGTTCCTTGAAGGTCAGCTTGTTCATAAAGATGATTTTATCGAAGAAAACGATAAATTATTCGGTAAAAAAATAGTTGAAGACGTTGGTGATTCGGAGAATTTAAAAGCAGGTCAGATTGTTTCTCTCCGCCAATTGCGTGACGAAAATTCACTACTT
The DNA here is from genome assembly GCF_002302635.1 of Capnocytophaga stomatis. Taxonomy (NCBI): domain Bacteria; kingdom Pseudomonadati; phylum Bacteroidota; class Flavobacteriia; order Flavobacteriales; family Flavobacteriaceae; genus Capnocytophaga; species Capnocytophaga stomatis. The sequence goes on along the minus strand of NZ_CP022387.1, from coordinate 718,573 downwards.
AAACGTGCTGATAAGAATTTAGTAATTGCTCGTGATATTATTCCTGCAACGGCTACGCCTGTGTTACAGGGTATTACAAGAGCATCGTTGCAAACCAAGTCGTTCATTTCAGCGGCATCTTTCCAAGAAACTACAAAAGTGTTGAACGAAGCAGCCGTAAGCGGAAAAGTAGATACACTCGACGGATTGAAAGAAAACGTGGTTGTAGGACATAGAATTCCTGCAGGAACAGGTTTGAAACGTTACGAAAAAATCCTCGTAGGTTCAAAAGCAGAAATGGAAGTTGCTGAAAAGAAAAAATCAAAATAGATTATGAGTGATTTGAAAGAAAATGAAGGACAGTTGAGTATTGAACTTGATGAAAAAGTTGCTGATGGTATATACTCAAACTTGGCGATTATCAATCATTCAATGAGTGAGTTTGTTGTTGATTTTGTGAGTGTTATGCCGGGAATTCCGAAGGCGAGAGTACGCAGTCGGGTTATTTTAACGCCACAACACGCAAAACGTTTGCTAAATGCGTTGTCCGAAAACATACAACGATTTGAAAAAGCCAACGGAATAATCGATGAGAATTCACATCACTCAATTCCTCTATTTGGATTAAAAGGAGAAGCCTAATTAGTTAAAATAGAATTATATAACAAGGTTCGAAATGTACTTTTCGAACCTTGTTTTTTTGTTATTGTTCTTATGAAGCGGAATTAATTCTGATTGAAGAAGAGCAAAAAAAAGAGACTGCTGAAAAATCAGTCAGTCTCAAATCAACAAAAATATAATCATCTCTCTTATGCAGTTATAAAAATTCCTTTCTAAAAGATTTTTTGTTATAATCATATTATCTGTTAAATAAATGCTTTTATATGCTTCTTTTAAGAAAAAGAATAATTATAATGCAAATGTATGTAAAAAATGATTACAAAACAATTTTTGTGGTTACTTTTTTATTGAAAAATGTATTTTAACGTTTTATGTTATTGTTTTTTGATTTTTTTATAAATGTTATACAAATGATTTTTTTGATTTAGAAATTATGCTTATAAAAAATAAACTTTTGTTTTCTAATAATATAAACTTAGTTGATTAATAAGATTTATTTTTGTTATCTTCGCAAAATTAAAAAATGTAATGAGATGAAGAGATTATTTTTTTATTTATTGATGGTAAGTTCCTCAATTTTGTTTGCACAGAAAGCAGTAAACGAAGATAAAGAACAGCTGACACCTTACTATGATTTTAAAAAAGGAGTAGGGATAACGGCTCCTGATAGTTTATTTCAGATGAATATTCGTTTTAGGATGCAGAATCGTTTCAGTGTGGTTACGGACAAAAATGATGAAGTAGGCTATGAGGCTTATATTCGGAGATTACGTTTACGATTTGAAGGTTTTGTTGCAGATCCAAAGTTTGGTTATACGATACAGCTCTCTTTTGCTCCCCGTGACGTAAACGGAAACCACATCATTCGTGATGCAATTGTTTTCTACAAACCTAATAAAAATTGGTTGTTGAGCTTCGGACAAACGAAATTACCAGGGAATCGCCAGCGAATCAATTCTTCTGGAGCGTTACAACTTACAGACCGTTCTATCAATAATGCAACCTTTAATATAGACAGAGATTTCGGTTTTCAAGTTCATTATCTGAAACAATATAACGATAAATTTTCTTACAATTTTAAAACTGCCGTGACTACAGGTGAGGGGCGCGATTTTGTTGGTAGAAATACAGGACTTGCCTATACTGCTCGTTTTGAGGTTCTTCCTTTGGGTAAATTTAAAAAAGGTGGTGAATACTTTGAAGGAGATATTTTAAGGGAGGAAACGCCAAAACTTTATTTCGGAGCGACCTATCATTATAACCACAACGCTACAAAAACTCAGGGGCAAAACGGAAATACATTGGTTAATGACCAAACCAGAAATTTGCAATCAGTGTTAGTTGATGGTTTGATGAAATACAACGGTTGGGCTGCAATGGCATCATATATGCAACGTACAGCAAATAATCCTTTGGTTGATTTGAGTGCAAAGTCATTTGTAGAGACTGGGCGTGGATTTGATGCTCAGTTGAGTTATGCTTTCCCAAGTAACTGGGAAATTGCTTCCAGATATTCGCACCTTGCTCCAACTAATGATTTGAAAGACATAATGCCTAAGCGAAATCAACTTTCATTAGGAGTTACTAAATACATTTGGGAACACGCATTCAAGGCTCAGATGGAAATTACCAGAACTAATAAAACCTTGCTTGATAATTCTCAAAAAGAGTGGTACTTACGATTCCAAGTTGAGATAGGAATTTAAGAAAATCTCGGTAAAAACCAAAAAAAGACTTCTGAAACTCAGAAGTCTTTTTTCGATTATATTTGTTGTTTTGAGGACGTTTCAAATTTTTTTAAGTCGTGACCTTTCAGTGATGCTTCCACTAATTCGGGTAATTTATCGGGAGTGCAGGCAAAGCAGGCAATTCCTAATTTACTGATTTCTTTTCCTAATTTTTCATCATAATCGGGTCTTCCGCTATCGGAAAGAGCGAGCAAAACAATTACTTTTACTCCGTCTTCGTGCATTTGTGAAAGCCGTCGGAGTAATCCTGTTCTCACGCCACCTTCGTACAAATCCGAAATCAGGATAAACATTGTTTTTCTTGGATTTTCGATTAGCGTTTGGCAGTAAGCAACGGATTTGTTGATATCTGTTCCTCCTCCGAGTTGCACTCCAAAAAGCATATCCACAGGGTCTTGCCTGCAAAGTTCGGTAAGGTCTGTAACTTGTGTGTCAAAGGCAACTACGTGCGTGTCCAATGCCGGCATACTTGCAAAGATAGAACCCATTACCGATGAGTAAATGATTGAATCGCACATCGAACCGCTTTGGTCGATATCCAAAATAACAGTCCAATTTTTTTGTTTTTGGCTACGTTCAAAAAAGTAAAATTTTTCAGGAATTAGGCGTTTGGTTTTCGTGTCGTAATTTTTAAGATTTCGGTTAATAGTTCTTTTCCAATCAGTTGAGGCGAAATTAGAAATGGGAGAATGAGCTTTTTTGTTTAAAGCTCCTGTCACGGCACGACGCAAATCCTGCTCCATTCGTTTCATAATTTCATTTACCACTTCCTTAACAAGTTGGCGTGCAGCTTCTTTTGATTTTTCGGGAATTTGCCCTTTCAAAGCCATTAAAGTCCCGACTATTGAGATATCAGGTTTTACATTTTTAAGAGTTTCGGGTTCAAATAAAAGCTTTGTAAGCCCTTTACGTTCAATGGCATCGGATTGAATTATGCTAACTACATCTTGTGGAAAGAAACTCCGTACATCGGTAAGCCATTTGGCTAAATTTGGAGCAGAAGAGCCCAAACCAGCCTTCCTACTTCCGTTATTTTTCGTTGTATCTCCGTCATAGATGGCAGACAAGGCAGAATCCATTATGGATTGTTGCTCATTTAAAGAAGCATTTTCCAAAGCTCTTGCATCTTGCCCGAGAATTAATCGCCAACGTGTAATATTTTCTTCCATAATCAAACTTTCAAGAAACTATAAAATATAGAAAATCAACCCCATTTGTAAAAGAGAAGATTTCAGAGAAGCGTTATTTTCCAACTTCGCATTTTTGAGAATGGAAGACAGATTGTACTGTATGAAAAAATTCCAGGTGTTGTACCCGAAAGCTGAATAAACCTTAAAATGCCAATCTTTGTTAAGGTCTGAGTTATTGAAGTAAATAGTGATATCGTCGCGCTTGTAAAGGCTTCTTGCTCCGAAAACATATCCCAACTTCATTCCCGTGTAAATTCGCCAAAATTTGTGATTTTCAGCTGTTGAAGTTCGCCAACGAAACTCAATGGGGAATTCGAGCGTGTGTGTTTCAAAATAATTTTTGTTGATATTCAAATCGTTCAAATTACTTACGATATGATATAAATCAGAAGTGTTTTCGCGAAAAATATTGCTGTAAACCAAATCGTAAGAATATCCAACCCCCAAGGCAATACCAATATTTCTGCGTTGGTTCATTGGTAAATCTTTCTGAAAACCAGCGTGTATTCCTCTGGAAAGGCTGTGCTGAACAACTTTACTCGCATCAGAAATCAAATAGTCATACGTTAGCCCAACGTAAAACTGGTCTTCCAGATATTTCTGTCCTCGTCCTTTTTTTTCCTTTTTTTCGGTTTTTGTTTGAATCATTCCATCATCGGAATCATCTTGTGAAAAGGCAGATATCGGAAAACCAATAAAGACTAATAATAAGTATGTTAAGTGTTTCATTTTTCAAAAAAGATAAATATTTACAAAGGTAAATTTTTTATTTAAATAATCAAGATTTTGATTAGCAGAAATTACGAAAGAAGATTATTAATAAAAAAAACAATGTACCATTTCAGCACATTGTTTTTCAAAAAAATATGATTTTCTAAATATTATATTTCAAATTGAAGTCCGCCAAATAGGTTTAATTCTTTTGCGTTTTTAGACATTAAATTACTAACAATACTTCTTGAACCAATGAAAAGAGGACCTAAACGAACGGCTGTTCCTACGTTTGTTCCCATCCCGATGGCACTTGACATAGGAAGATAAAACCCGATGTATTTCCATTCCACTCGTGGAGTGATTACAAATCCGCTTGCGTACGAAGTGTTGTAAACTTTGCTGGTATTTGTAATGTTGAAATTTGCAGATACATCTACAAAAATAGGTCCTGTGATGCGTACATCGGCATTCAATCTGAGCGATGTTGGCAATGAAGAAATAATTGAAGCTCCTTTTAAAGATGTTTTTGAAACAAAAAGACTTTCGTCCATACTTTTTTGAACGTCAGATAAATTAATGTTGTGACTTCCCACGTTTAGAGAATATCTTTGAGAATCTTCGGTAGCAGAATATTTCAAACGACCGATGTCAGTAAAAGAAAATCCAAGTTTTAAATCATAAGGAGTTGTAGTACAGCTCGGGCAACCTTCTTTACGATATTCGTACACGAAACCAAAATCAAATCCTAAAGCAGAAGTCTGAGATTTTAAAATATCATTAAACTTTGGACTCTTAGTTACATTGATACCTCCGTTTGAAAGTAAAAATTCAGCATTTTGATTTCCTTGAACGTTTATATTTACAATAGCATCATTGTTGTTTTCAATCAAATTAGCCTTGATATTTCCGTTTATTTCCGAAAAACCAGCGTATGTGCTGATTGCTCCTCTGACAAATTTTGCAGTGATACCCGCTTTTAAGGAATGATTACTTGTTTTGGCTAACAATCTTGCCCAAGTAAAAGCAAATTCAGAGAAAGCGTTGGCAGAAACATTTTGTTTATCAAGATTGAAAGAATATCCTGAAGGAGAAAGGTTTAAATCGCTTGAATTTAATAAGAAAGACTCAAGTACCTTAGCATCAATGCCTCGTGCATCCATAAACACGCGAGCTCTTGAGGTGAAAGCAAAAGCGTTTTTTCGCCCTACGTGGAAATAAAAAGAAGGTCCTAACACGTCCAAGTTCACATCAGCATTGATGTCATTGTGTGAAGAGGCTTGCGATGTGAAGTCATTAAAACTTTTCTTCAAATCAAGGTTTAATCCCATTTTGTTGTTCCCGAAATCGGCATCAACTGAAACAACATTTATTGCAAATCTGCTCATTCCGTCAACAAAATTGGCGGGATTGGTTGTACCTTTGTACATACCACCGTATTGGCTTGTGTTTATCCCGGAAAAAGATTGTTGGGCATTGATTGCAAAAGTAGAAAAAATCGCAACCGAAAATAAAAATTTCTTTATCATTACAAATAAATTGAAAAATTAACGGGGGCAAAGATATAAAAAAGTTTGAAAGTCAATTGTGATGCACAAAAAATTAACATTCTCACTATAAAAAAGCATTTTCAGTGACAAGAAATCATTTTTTCATTTCTTCCAATTTTTTTATTTCATCCCGATATTGAGCTGCTTTGACAAAATCGAGTTCTTTGGCGGCAGTTTCCATCAGTTTGCGAGTTTCTCGGATTTTTTTCTCAATTTCTTTTTCGGAAAGAAGCTCTTTTTCAGGTGCTTTTTCTTTTTTGAACGAAGGGTCGTAGTGAAATTCGGTAATCGGACTTTTACTTAAAGTGTTTTCTATTTTTTTATTTAAAGGCTTGGGTGTGATACCATTACGAAGATTGTAATTCATCTGTTTTTCACGTCGATAGTTGGTGTCGTCAATGGTAATTCGCATACTTTGCGTAATTTTATCGGCGTACATAATGGCTTTTCCGTTTACGTTACGAGCGGCACGCCCCACCGTTTGGGTCAGCGAACGCGTAGAACGCAAAAAGCCTTCCTTGTCAGCATCTAAAATGGCAACGAGCGAAACCTCGGGCAAATCCAATCCTTCACGAAGCAGGTTTACGCCCACCAAAACATCGAACAATCCACGGCGTAAATCTTGCATAATCTCCACACGTTCAAGGGTATCCACATCGCTGTGAATGTATCGGCAACGCACCCCAATTTTGGTAAGATATTTGGTGAATTCTTCCGCCATTCGTTTGGTTAATGTTGTAACCAAAATACGTTCGTCTTTTTCCACCCGAAGCTGAATTTCTTCTGCCAAATCATCAATTTGATTCTCGCTCGGACGGATTTCAATTTCTGGGTCAAGCAATCCTGTCGGACGGATAATCTGCTCAACATAAACTCCTTGCGTTTTTTGAAGTTCATAATCGGCAGGTGTGGCACTTACGTAAATTACCTGATTTTGAAGTGCTTCAAATTCTTCAAATTTCAGCGGACGATTGTCCAAAGCAGCGGGCAAGCGAAAACCGTATTCCACTAAATTTTCTTTCCGACTGCGGTCGCCTCCGTACATTGCGTGCACCTGCGGAACGGTTACGTGACTTTCGTCGATAACCATCAGAAAATCATCAGGAAAATAATCCAACAAACAAAACGGACGTGAACCAGGTTCTCTTCCGTCCAAATAACGAGAATAATTTTCAATACCCGAACAATATCCCAACTCGCGAATCATCTCCAAATCGAAATTTGTGCGTTCTTCCAATCGTTTGGCTTCCAGATGTTTGCCTATTTCTTTAAAATATTCCACTTGTTTGGTCAAATCCTGCTGAATGTTCCAAATGGCTTTCTGCAATACATCGGGCGAGGTCACGAACATATTGGCGGGATAAATGTTCAAGCTATCGTAACGTTCTGTTACTTTGTTAGTTTGCGGGTCAAAAACTTCAATTTCTTCGATTTCATCTCCAAAGAAATGAATGCGGAAAGGCGTATCGGAATAGCCGGGGTAAACGTCCACCACATCGCCTTTCACTCGGAAATTTCCGTGAATGAAATCGGCAGTAGTTCGGGCGTACAAACTTTGCACCAAACGATGCATAAATTTGGTTCGAGGAAGTATTTCTCCACGTTTGATAGTGATGACATTCTTCTGAAATTCAACGGGATTCCCAATTCCGTACAGACACGAAACGGAAGCCACGACCAGCACATCACGTCGCCCCGAAAGCAAGGAAGAAGTGGCACTAAGCCTTAATTTTTCGATTTCTTCATTGATGGAAAGGTCTTTTTCGATGTATGTTCCTGTGGTGGGAATGTAGGCTTCGGGTTGGTAATAATCGTAATACGACACGAAATATTCCACCGCATTGTTCGGAAAAAAGGCTTTAAACTCGCTATATAACTGAGCTGCAAGGGTTTTGTTATGAGCCAAGACTAAGGTAGGATGTTGTACATTCTGCACCACATTGGCCACGGTAAAGGTTTTCCCAGACCCCGTAACGCCGAGCAAAACTTGATACTTTTCCCCTTTTTCGATACTTTGGGTAAGTTGCTTGATGGCTTGAGGTTGGTCGCCAGTAGGCTGAAAATCAGATTGTATGGAGAATTGCATTTTAGTATTGTTATAATTAAAAAGAAATATCAGTGTTTGTAAACTTAGTTATTGCTCCTTATTAATAAATTAAAATCTTTGGGTTCTAATGTAATATAGCTTGGATATTTCCCAAAATCGTAGGGAATGGAAATTACCGTTAAAGGTTTTTTTATAACTTTCAACTCGTTAGAAAGAAAAAACCGTTTTGTTGTATTTTTGGTGAGAAGTTTTATTGTAGCATCTTTCTCTGCAAAAAAATGCTCAACAACAATTTCTTGTGAGTCCTTTTTAGGAACAGAAATTTCTGCTTTTTCAGGAAAATCAAATAAGATGGCATAGTAACTGTCTTTTAAAGCAGAATTCAAAAAACTTCCAAAAAAATTTGCTTGGGGGCTTTTTTCTCTTTTAAAAGATTTTGCAACAAAGTGATTTCTTGACCATATAACAGATTTTCCATCTGTTAAGTTAAGAATTTCATTGGATAAATTCTCAGAAACGAGAGAGACAATTTTAGTATCATCATTGTTTACTTTTGCTATTTTCAGTAATGTGTTGGCAGAGTTTATATCTTTCATTAAGTGATTGTAATACTGATTTTTAGGCAATTTTTCAACCTGACTTATATTGTCCTTGTGCCAAGCTACGATTTTTTGACAAACGCCAATAACATAATCTTCGGTGATACTTTCTATCCATTTTTGTGAAGTAGATTTGCTTTCGCTTTTGTCCAATGGAGAAATATATTTATAAAAAAAATAGGACGGAGAAGGAGAGGAATACTCAGTGCCGTGTAAACTTATCTTTTTTTGGGGATTTTCTAAGTTATATTTTTTTAAAAAAGAAATCAAATCCCAAAAAGCGGAGATTTTAAATATAACATACTCTTTTTTTGTTTTGGAGGGAATTTCTGCAAATATGGAATCTATTTTTTCCTTTTCGTAGACCGAATCACTATTGATATAGTCATTAAAAGGTCTTAATAGAATGTCTGTCGCTGGTACGAAAACGTTCTTAAATTCTTTGTTTTTAATCAGAAATTTGCTTATCTCGAAAGCATAAGAAGAAATTTCTTCCGATGGGAAAGGACCAATGTCCCCCAACCCCACTACTTTTATTTCATCCGTAATTTGTTTATCCAAAATGCTATCTAAAGATATTTTATTTAAATTTTGAGTGTAACAAAATGAAATCAATAAAAAACAGGTAATTGATAATAAAAATTTCATAAAAAATTATTTTAAAATTCTGATAGGGTTTACATTCTGCAATATTACTAGTATATCCAAATCATCAACAATTGACATTATTTCTTTTCCAAACAAGTCTAAATCACTTAACATCAAAGGCTTTTTCTTTTGTAGCAGTTCATTATCTGAGAGCAAAACTCCTTCTTTGAACTTGTATCTTCCTCTCAGGAAAAAAGGAAAAGCGTAATTTGGACACTTAAAAGATTTATTTTCAAAAGGAAAAACTGATATAGAAGTTTCCTCTTTTGAAGAAAACTCTTTTTTTAGAACAGCTATAGTTGCTTCTTTGGAATAAGTTGTTGCTATAGTAAAGTACTGATTTCCATATTTTTTCCCTTAGAAAACTTCCTAAGCGTTTTGTTAAAATTTGATAATATGTTTTTTTATCTTCTTTCTTATAGTAATCTGTAATCGGTAAAATATGAGCATTATGTGCCCAAACAACACTCTTAGAATCAGCTAATTCACAAACATTAACAGCCATTAGGCTATCTCTGTATGTTTCATAATCTTGATGTCTTTTCTTAAGATGGCGTTGGGTAATGTAAGCCTTAGCATTTCTTATGTCCATTGAGCATAATTGAAAATCTTCCTCTTTCAATTTTGATTTTATTTTGTCTTTATTTTTTTCAAACCAATCGTAAATATTACTAATAGCTAACGAATCATTATGAGGAAGTGCCCATCTCTCAATATTTTTATTGACAAAATTAGTATCTATTTTCGTTAGGTAGTTATGTGTTAGATAAGGAATAGGAACAGGAACTATGGTATCAAAACCTCTGAATTTTACTTTTTGCTTACTTTTTAAATTGTGATGCTTTAACCAAATAAAAAAATCAATGTACTCTTCTGTAAAAAATATAGAATTTTTCAATTGAGCATTCACTAATGACTTAATTTTTTCATCGCTAAATTTCTGATTATCATCTAATAAGTAGTTATTAATAGGACGTAAATTTATATCTGAATATTCAAATATAATTTGTTTTACTGATTGATTTTCAATAAGATATTTGCATAATTCCGTTTTATAAAGCACAACCTCTCTCCCTCCGTGGGTGAACTCTCCCAAGCCAATAATTTTCACATTGTTTGGGATTTTGTCAAAAACAGTTTTATCTATAGTAATCTGTCCTGTTTTGGAGAAAATTTGGTTGCTTTTCTGACCATAGGAATGGTAAAAACATAATAGAAGTAATACTAAAAGTCTAATCATATCTATTACTTTTTAATGAAGGCGTGATGCTAGTTTACATTGACTTATTCTCAAAAACCAAGTGTTTATAAACTCCTCCTGCAAGAGGCTGATTATTAGCGTAAACAAATCCTAAGCGAGTGTACAGCCTTTCTGCTTGTGGATTTTTTTCATCAACCAACAAGCCTATTTTTCCTAATTGGTTGTCCGAAGCATATCTTTGAAGAAATCCAATTAATTGAGAACCAATCCCTTTTCCTTGTCCTTGAGGGCTAACGCTTACCGTGTCAATATAAATTTCTCCTTCCGAGGTTTCGTCTTCCACAATTATTTTTCTTCCTGAAATTCGCTCGGAAAGTGTTAAAACAGGTTGCCGAAGTTTATGTAAGTGGGCTCCATCATAAAAAACCAATGAACCTATAACTTGGTTATTTTCTTCAAAAACTATCGTATTTTCGTAGGAATATTGGTTGTTTTCTTCTAAAAATAGCATTTTTAGGAAAGAAATTGCTTCAATTTCATTTTCTTTCCCGATAAGTTTGAAAACAATTTCCTCCATCGCTTGAAACATAAGCGGAGCTACAAATTCAACGTCTTTTTTTGTTGCAAATCGAATCATTTTTTTGTTTTTTTTAGTTTTTAGCTTGTAAGATGTAATTTTTTCACAATTTCTTCCCCTAATTCCTCATTAATGAGAGCTACGATTTTTTCTTTTCCGTATCCCAATTCTTGGCAAAGGGCAGGGGAGGATAACTGCACGTAAAGCACATCTCCTTTGAGTTCAACTGATGTGGTGTATTTAACGATGGCGTTGCCCATTAATCGGTTCCAGATTTCTTGCACTTCTACTTTGTGAAGCCCGTATTCCAAACGATTTTGTTTGATTAATTGTTTTATAACGGAAGACAATAATTGAGTGTTTCCTTCCATAAGATTTAGATAATGAATATTTTAGGGTTTAATTCTTTACTTTTTTGTAATGATAGGTAATGTTAGCTTCATTTTTTACAATAAAGGAAGTTTCATTTACGGATTCCAGAATTTCTGTCCAATGATTTTCTCCATTTTCGTAATTCATTTTGAAGATTCCATCTTCTTTAACGATTTTAAAAATTTCGCTATCGTCGTTAGTCTGGAAATTCCCCATCAATTGCGGATAAACTTTCTTACGAAATCCTGCCAAATCCTTAATTTCGATATAATCATACGTGGTATTTACCTTGTATTCTTTTGTGCTTTTATCTGGCATAATCACTTTTTCAATTTCCCAATATCCGTTCAGATTTTGTAAATCATATTCTTTAATTTGTTGATTACAAGATATTAAAGTAAAGAAAATCAGTAAAGAAAGTAATTTTTTCATATCAGTAATGATTTAAAAATAGTTTTCAAAGGTACGAAAAAAATGTCGGAAAAATTTGGCAATATCAAAAATATTCTGTTGCTTTGCATTTCAAAGTGCTTTTAGAAATGGAAAACAGAAATTATCTTCAAGATTTACAAGATATTAGGCAGATAATGCAGAAATCTACTCAATTTCTGTCACTTAGCGGGCTTTCAGGGGTTTTGGCTGGAGTGTATGCTTTGGTTGGGGCTTATTTCGTGTATTTGCTTTTAGAAAATCACTATGCTTATAATCAGTATGTTATATTAGAAAGCCGTACTTTTAAGGCTATTTTGGGGATAGCTTTTGTGGTTTTGTTATTGTCTGTCGCAACGGCTTATATTTTGTCAAATAGGAAAGCAAAACAAAAGGGAGAAACGCTTGTAAGTGCTACTTCAAAACGTGCTTTTCTGAATTTTGCTATCCCAATGATTACCGGAGGTGTATTGATTTTGTTGCTTTTAAGAAATCAATATTACGGATTATTAGCACCTATGACACTGATTTTCTATGGTTTGGCTTGTGTGAATGTAAGTAAATATACATTTCGTGATGTGCGTTATTTGGGAATTACCGAAATTGTTTTGGGGCTTTTGTCGGTTGAGTTTTCGGGCTATGGTTTGGAATTTTGGACGATAGGTTTTGGAGTATGTCACATCCTTTACGGCTCAATAATGTATTTCAAATACGAATCGCGAAGTTCAAAAAAGATTGAATAACAGATTCTTATAGAGAAAATTAGGAAAAATCTCGGTTCATTATTACAGTGATGTACTTGAAGAAGTTGAGATGCGAATTATTGAGTTTGTAGATATATATTTATTTGATAAACAGATAGATAAGAATTAAAACTAAATTTTTGATAATCAGAATAGTGAAAAATATTCTTCAAAATATAAATAAGGCTTTTGACAATCGGGTAAGGTTGGGGATAATGTCCGTATTGATGGTCAATGAAAGTGCTGATTTTAATACACTTAAGGAATTACTCAATATTACCGACGGAAATCTTGCAAGCCATACAAAAGCTCTTGAAAGCGAGGAATATATAATAGTTGAGAAAAAGTTCATCGGGCGTAAGACCAACACAAGTTACAAAGCCACCGAAAAAGGAAGAAAAGCTTTTAAAGAACATTTAGATGCTTTGGAAAAGATTATAAATCAAGAAAATACGAAGCTTTAATCTCTATTTGAATTATATTTTTTTACAATATAACTTTGAAATTCAAAGTACTTTTAATAAATAAAAACAATTAATTAAATCATTTTTATGGAAACAAATCAAAAATCATTTTTAGCTAATTTATTGAATTCAAACACAACGCGTTTGATAATGATTGGAGCATTAACACTATTTTTGCTTATTCCTTTATTTTTGGTAAAGGGATTAATCAATGAAAGAGCTGTTCGGCAATCAGAGGTAATTCGGGAAATTAATTCAAAATGGGGAAATGAGGTGTTTTTCTATGGTCCTATTTTGAAAATCCCGTACGTAACATACGTACAAAGTGAGGTTTATGACAAAAAAACGGGTAAATCGGTTATTGAAAGAATTCCGGAGCAACATTATGCTTTTTTCTTTCCGGAGGAACTCAAAAACACGTCGAAAGTACAAACCGAAATCAAGAAGCGAAACAATTACGAATCGGTGGTGTTTACCTCTCAGATGGATTTTTCGGGAAGGTATATTCAGCCCGATTTTTCTTCAAAATACGTCTCCGATACGGATATTCAGTGGGAAAAAGCCACGATTCTTATCCGAACAACCAATCTTTCAAGCATTAAAAACAGTGTTAAAATGCTTTTTTCTGGTAAAGAATACGTTTTCGAACCAATTTATGAGGCTCAGGCGAATGAAGATTACAGTTATTATAGTGAAAATAACGGTTACAGAGCAGTTTCGTCACTTGAAACGCCGTTTTTCAATGTAAAAGACCATTTCGAAAACGGAAATTTTAGTTTTTCAATAACCTATGATGGAAGTTCCAAAATCGGTATTGTTCCTATCGGAAAAGTTACAGAAAGCACAATAAAATCCGATTGGAAAGATCCGAGTTTTAGCGGAAGTTTTCTTCCATTTAAGAAAGATATTACAAATGACGGATTTTCAGCTGATTGGAAGATTTTGCATATCAACCGACCCTTTTCACAACAAACTTTTGGTTCTTTGCCCGATATTGGAAAGTACGCTTTTGAAGTAGATTTCGTGATTCCCGTTGATGAATATCAGCAGAATGAAAGAGCCGCCAAATACGGATTTTTAGTTATAGGACTTACGTTTTTGATTTTCTTTTTGATACAGACAATCAGTAAGATAAAAATTCATATTTTTCAATATACGATGATAGGCTTAGCATTAACGATGTTCTACACATTACTGATTTCTATTACTGAACATAGCAGTTTTTCAAAGGCTTATTTAATGGCTTCGGTAATGATAATTTTGCTTATCGGTTTGTATTCAATTTCAATTTTGAAAAATAGAAAATTTCCGATGTTTATAGTAGCTTCTTTATCAGCTCTCTATGGCTTTATTTATGTTATCATTCAGTTGGAGAATTACGCTTTATTGGTAGGAAGTGTTGGTTTGTTTTTGATTTTGGCTTTGGTGATGTATGTTTCAAGGAAGATTGAATGGTAATATAAGTTTTATTAAGATGAAGAGTATTTAATAATACTCTTCATTTTTTGATATTCAATAAATTAAAGAGTCACCATTTTAATGGCAGCGATAGCAGCTTCAACTCCTTTATTTCCGTGTTTTCCTCCGCTTCTGTCCAAAGATTGTTGTAAATTATTGTCTGTCAGAACACAAAAAATAACAGGAACATCTTTCGTTGCGTTCAATTGGGCGATTCCTTGTGTAACTCCTTGACACACAAAATCAAAATGACGCGTTTCACCCTGAATCACACAACCAATGGCAATTACAGCATCAACATTTTGTGTGTCAATCATTTTTTTGCTTCCGTGTATAAGTTCGAAACTTCCGGGAACTTCCCAGCAAATGATATTTTCGTCTTCTGCTCCACAATCTTTTAAGGTTTCGATAGCTCCTTTTTTTAGTCCGAATGTAACTTGCTCATTCCACTCGGAGGTAACAATTCCAAAACGGAAAGGCTTTGCACTGGGAATTGTATTTTTATCGTATTGTGATAGGTTTTTATTTTCAGTAGCCATATTTGTTTATTTTTAAAATATTTACACCTGCCACTTTGGAGTAAATCCAAAAGGTGACAGGTGTGTTTATTGCGTATTATGAAAAATGTATTTTAGTTGTTTATTTTCCCAAGAAGAATGTCAATTGTTCTTGCTTCCTCTGAGGTAGGATATTCATTTTTGATACGTTCAAAATATTTGTTAGCCTCCTCATTGCTGTTTTGCAACATAGCTGTGATTCCCGCTTTTTTCAAATAAATAGGCGTTGTGAATTCATTTTTGCTATGTTCGAAAGCTTTTTTGTAATAATTCAAAGCTTCGGCGTTGTTTTTTTGCTGAGAATAAGCGTCACCAATGTTTCCTAAAGCTAAAGCCCCAAGAATTTCGTCAGGAGAATTGAATTTTTTCAAATGTTCAATAGCTTTTTCGTAGTTTCCTTGGTTCATATATGCCATTCCAGCCGAATAATTTGCCAAATTTGCAGCTTTCGTTCCGCTGTAGTTTTCAATTATTTCCAAGAAACCGTATTTTCCATTTCCTCCTTTTAATGAAACAGTAAATAAAGAGTCTTTAACTTTGTCATCCGTAGCATTCAAAGCTTGGTCGAAAAATTCTTGAGCGAAGAACAATTCATTAGCTCCTTCTTTTTCTTTAGGCTCGGACACGAACTGTTGGTAAAGCAAATAGCCCAAACCAATCACAGCTACCGCGATTAATGTTCCGATGATAGTTTTTTGATTTTTTTGAACCCAAGCCTCTGTTTTTGAAGCACCTTCGTCAAGAGTGTCAAATACCTCCGCTGTGGTGCTTTCTTGGTGGAGTAACTCTTCTTGAAGCTCATCCAAATCTTCTGTTTTCTTCTTTCTGTTAGGTCTGTCGTTTCTCTTTCTGTAAACTGCCATATCTTTTTCTTTAAAAGTTCGGCAAAAATAAAACTTTTATTTTTATTTGAAAGAGGTTTTTGAAAAATTTTTAGTTTCTTGTAGGAAAGTTTTTCGTTTTGAAACGCTTGTGTTTTGTTTTTGATGTTGAAATGAAGGCTGCAAACGTGAAGTTAGATTATTAATCTGCCCGAAATTAGTTTTGAGTGTATGTTTTTTATAAAGAAAGTTTGAATTTTAGGCTGTTTTTTATTCGACTTTCCAAATTATTTATTTATTTTTGCGACTGTTAAAAATATTAAAAGAATATGTCTAAAAAAGAACAACTGTCTTTCGATGTGTTAATCGAGATTCCGAAAGGAAGCCGAAATAAATATGAATACGATTTTGATTTGAAAAAAATCAGATATGACCGAATGATTTTTTCATCAATGATGTACCCTGCCGATTATGGTTTTGTACCTGAAACTCTGGCGTTGGATTCTGACCCGTTAGATGTGTTGGTATTAGTTTCCGAGCCGACTTTTCCGGGTTGCGTGATGGAAGTGAAACCACTTGGGGTTTTCCATATGGCAGATGAAAAGGGGCCTGATGAGAAGATGATTTGTGTTCCGGTTTCTGACCCTGTTTGGAGTAAACTCAATACGTTGGATGACGTAAATCCGCACTTAATTATGGAAATTGAGCACTTTTTCCAAGTATATAAAGATTTGGAAAAGAAAAAAGTAGCCGTGAACGGTTGGGGTAATTTGGAAGAAGCTGTGAGCATTTATCACGAATGCCGAGAGCGTTACGCTACAGGAGGTAAAAACTTCTCAATCAAGTAAAAAACTTCAACGGAGATTGAGTCAATTTCTAAGAGAAAAATAACTAACCACTGAAATTTAAAAAAATATAAAATAATATGAAAAACACAGCTTTAACCGATGTTCATATTGCATTGGGAGCAAAAATGGTTCCTTTTGCAGGTTACAATATGCCTGTTCAGTATGAGGGTGTTAACGCCGAACACGAAACCGTACGCAACGGCGTAGGAGTATTTGATGTAAGTCATATGGGAGAATTTATTCTCAAAGGTAAACACGCTTTGGATTTGATTCAGAAAGTAACTTCTAACGATGCAACGACATTGTACGATGGACGAGCACAATACAGCTACTTGCCAAACGAAAAAGGAGGAATTGTTGATGACCTTATCGTTTACAAAATTGCAGATGAACATTATTTGTTAGTTGTTAACGCTTCTAATATCGAGAAAGATTGGGATTGGATTAGCAAACACAATACTTGGGGAGTGGAAATGGAAAATGCTTCTGACCAATATTCGTTGTTGGCAATTCAAGGACCTAAGGCTTTGGAGGCTATTCAACCGCTTACATCTGTAAACTTATCGGAAATAAAAAACTACCATTTCGTAATTGGTGATTTTGCCGGAGTGAAAGACGTAATTATCTCTGCAACAGGATATACAGGTAGCGGAGGAGTTGAAATATATGTTAAAAACGAACATATTAAACACGTTTGGGATGAAGTTTTCAGAGTGGGAGAGCCTTTCGGGATAAAGCCTATCGGGTTGGCAGCTCGTGATACGCTTCGTTTGGAAATGGGCTTCTGCTTGTACGGGAATGATATTGATGACACAACTTCTCCAATTTCAGCAGGATTAGGCTGGATTACCAAGTTTACTAAAGATTTTGTAAGTTCCGATGCAATTAAATCAGATAAAGAAAACGGAGTTAGCAAAAAGCTGGTTGGTTTTGAAATGCAGGAAAAAGCTATTCCGCGTCACGGATATGAAATCGTTGATGCTGAGGGAAATGTCATTGGAAACGTAACAAGCGGAACGATGGCTCCTTCTCTTGGTAAAGGAATTGGTTTAGGATACGTACCTACCGAGCTTTCTAAACCGGGAAGTGAAATTTTTATCCAAATTCGTAAAAATAAAGTTCCGGCAACGGTAGTGAAATTGCCTTTCTATAAAGGATAGTTTTATATATGACTTAAAATCAGTAAAATAATTTTTAATATTAAGCTCAAAAATCTGAATTCTGTATTTAGATTTTTGGGCTTTTTGTTTTTGATTGAAAAGAAAAACTAATTATTTTAAGTTGATTTTCTTGTATTTCTATCCGTAAATTATATCTATTTGTGAGGATAATTATAATGATTGTTAAAAGTTATCCTAAAAAATGAAGAAAATTTTTACTTTTTTTAACTTTGTAATTGTTTGTTTTTCAGGTTTTTGTTTGTTTTTTGGATAAACAAAAAACTTTAGATTTATTCAAAATAAAAAAAAATGATATATGTCATTTTTTTAACTGATTAAGATTATGTATTTTTGCCACATCCATACGAGAACTGTTTTGAGATGAGTGTGATATATATGTTGATTAGTATAAGTATTGCGGTGGCACTATTGTTTTTTTTCTTATTCATAATGGCAGTAAGAAAAGGGCAATATGATGATAGTCATACACCTGCAGTGCGTATGCTTTTTGAAGACGAGCTTGTTGACGAAAAAACAGAGAATACAATTAAGGAGGAAAAACTAACTGAATAATTAATTTAATAAATAATGGAGAAGCAACAATTTTACTATGACAACAAAATTGTACGGAAGTTCCTTTTTGCAACTCTTTTTTGGGGAGTTATAGGAATGGTAGTAGGGCTATGGTTAGCCTATTTATTCTTGTTTCCGACAATGTCTAACGAAATTCCTTGGTTGAGTTTCGGACGCCTTCGCCCATTGCATACAAATGCTGTGATTTTTGCGTTTGTAGGGAATGCTATTTTTGCGGGGGTTTACTATTCACTACAACGGCTTTTAAAGGCTCGTATGTTTAGTGATTTTTTAAGTAACTTTAATTTCTGGGGATGGCAGCTGATTATCGTTGGAGCTGCGATAACCCTTCCGTTGGGTTACACCACTTCTAAAGAATATGCTGAGTTGGAGTGGCCAATTGACATAATGATTGCCTTAGTTTGGGTAGCTTTTGGGGTAAATATGATTGGAACGCTTTTGAGAAGAAGGCAACGTCATATTTACGTGGCTATTTGGTTCTACTTGGCTACATTTGTTACGGTAGCGGTACTCCACATTTTCAATAACTTAGAGCTTCCTGTGACGATGCTTAAGTCTTACTCTGTTTACGCAGGGGTTCAAGATGCGTTGGTACAGTGGTGGTATGGGCATAATGCGGTTGCTTTCTTCTTGACAACGCCTTTCTTAGGCTTGATGTACTACTTTGTTCCGAAAGCAGCAAACCGTCCGGTATATTCTTACCGATTGTCAATCATCCACTTCTGGAGTTTGATTTTTATCTACATTTGGGCAGGACCACACCACTTATTATATACGGCTTTACCTGAATGGGCACAAAACTTAGGAGTAGTATTCTCTGTAATGTTGGTGGCTCCGTCTTGGGGAGGTATGATTAATGGTTTGTTAACACTTCGTGGAGCTTGGGATACAGTTCGTGAAAGTCCCACATTGAAATTTATGGTTGTGGCTATTACCGGATATGGTATGGCTACTTTTGAAGGACCAATGTTGTCACTTAAAAACGTAAACGCAATTGCTCACTTTACTGACTGGATTATTGCTCACGTTCACGTTGGTGCATTGGCTTGGAACGGATTCCTTGCTTTTGGTATGATTTACTACATTGTGCCTAAAATGTGGAAAACGAATCTTTACTCTATGAAGTTAGCGAATTTCCATTTCTGGATAGGTACTTTAGGTATTGTATTCTATGCTTTACCGCTTTATGTAGCAGGATTTACGCAAGCTTCATTGTGGAAACAATTTAATCCGGATGGAACTTTGACATACGGAAACTTCTTGGAAACAGTAACTCAAATTATGCCGATGTATGCTTTGCGTGCTGTTGGAGGAACACTTTATTTGATTGGAGTTCTTGCCGGAGTTTATAACGTTATCAAAACATTGCAAACAGCTCCTAAATTGGAAGACGAGTTGGCTCAAGCTCCTGCTTTATCAACAATCAGCAGTGGAAGATTACAAGGAGAAACCCTACATACTTGGTTAGAGAGAAAACCTGTTCAAATGACAATTTGGGCTACGGTTGCTATTTTAATCGGAGGTGTTGTACAAATCGTTCCAACTATCTTTGTAAAATCGAACATACCTACGATTTCAAGTGTAAAACCTTATACGCCACTTGAATTAGAAGGACGTGATTTGTATATCCGTGAGGGGTGTGTGTCTTGTCACAGTCAAATGGTACGTCCGTTCCGTAGTGAGGTAGAGCGTTACGGTGAGTTTGCGAAAGCAGGTGAGTTTGTGTACGACCGTCCGTTCTTGTGGGGAAGTAAGCGTACAGGACCTGATTTGCTTCGTTTAGGAGGAAAATATTCCGATAACTGGCATTTTAATCATATGTACGACCCAACAAGTACTTCACCTGGAAGTATAATGCCGGCATATCCTTGGCTGACAAGAGATAAACACGACCGAAGTGATATTGAAGCTAAGATGCGTGGTTTGGCTAAATTGGGTGTGCCTTACACGGAAGAAGATATTGCTAATGCTCATAAATCAATGGATGAGCAAGCTGCAAAAATCGAGAAGAATTTGTATAATGACCCTGATTTTGTGAAACAATATGAAGCTTCTAAGGCAAAGGCTGAAAAAGAAGGTAAAGAATTCATTCCGATGAAAGACCGTGAAATTGTTGCACTTATCGCTTATTTGCAACGATTGGGAACAGATATTAAAATTAAAACTGCAAACGCTGAATAACAACAATGCTCAAGTTTATTAAGGAACATATGGCGACAATTGATGGGATTGAAATATTTCCCATCATATCGCTATCAATATTTTTCATTTTCTTTGTAGGGCTCTTTTGGTGGGTTTTTGGCTACAAGAAAGAAGCTATTGATAGGATGAATAATATTCCTTTTGATAACGATGACGAAAATAACAACACTTTATCATGAAAAGAAATTTAATACCATTTTTACGAGTAATAACCATTGTTGGTGTTGTGGCTCTTATTTTGGAACTTTTATATGGAAGCAAGGATGAGTGTGCCATCGCTAAGTATTCTCAAATACAGATGCTTTTGGTTTTCTTACTCTTTGTTCTGATTTTCACAGAAGTAGTTTTGCGAGGAGTTTCCAACTTAACTTATGGGGTTAAACCTAAGTCAGGGTTCGCAGCAGAAGAAGGCTCTTTGTGGAAGCGTTTTTACGCAAGTATGGTTAATCAAGTTCCGATTGAGCGTGAAAGTGAAATTATATTAGAGCACGAGCACGACGGAATCAAAGAGCTTGATAATACTTTGCCTACTTGGTGGGTGTATTTGTTCTACGCTACGATAGTTTTTATGGTTGTGTATCTTGTTCGATTTGAGGTGATTAAAGATTATAATCAAGTTGAGGAATACGACAGAGATGTAGCACAAGCCAAAATAGAAATTGCCGAATACAGAAAAAATAACCCGAATTTGCTTAATGCTGATAATGTAAAATTACTTACAGATGCTTCGGATATTGAAGCTGGTAAGAAAATCTTCCAAATGAATTGTGTGGCTTGTCACGCGATGGACGGAGGAGGAGGTATCGGTCCTAACTTAACGGATGACTACTGGATTTTGGGCGGAAGCATCAACAAGATTTTCAACACTATTTCAGAAGGAGGTAGAGACGGAAAAGGTATGGTGGCTTGGAAGGCTTCATTGAAACCGGAAGAAATCGCTCAAGTAGCAAGTTATATAAAAACGTTAAAAGGAACTACTCCGGCTAATCCAAAAGCAGCTGAAGGAGATTTATATACAGAAGAATAAGAGTTAGATCTTAAATATTAATGGTAGAGATTAGAGAATTTGGTACTGAATAGCTTCATTGCTATGTGTTCGCATTCTCTAATCTCTTTTCTTATTTTTAAACTAAAGTGTTATGGCACAGCAAGGTAAAGATGTATTTCGCGATTCGATAGGAACCATTGATGAGGAAGGGAAAAGAGCTTGGGTGTATCCTAAAAAGCCTTCGGGTAGGTATTATCGTTATAGAAAATACGTAAGTTATGTTCTTTTACTCATACTTTTTGCGAGTCCTTTTATAAAAATTAATGGTAATCAGTTTTTATTATTCAATGTACTTGACCGTAAATTTAATATTTTCGGACTTCCTTTTTGGCCACAAGATTTTTATCTGTTTGTAATTTCTATGATTATAGGAATTGTGTTTCTTTCCTTATTTACAGTAGTTTTCGGAAGGATTTTTTGTGGTTGGATTTGTCCGCAAACCATATTTATGGAAATGGTTTTCCGCAGAATTGAGTACTGGATAGATGGGGATAGAGGAGCACAAATGAGGCTAAACAAGCAACCCTGGAATGCGGAAAAAATTCGTAAACGTGTGCTGAAATGGACGATATTTTTCTTGATTTCCTTTTTGGTAGCAAACGTATTTTTGGCGTATCTGATAGGTTCTGATGTTCTTCTCACTTACATTGTTGAAGGTCCTCTGAATCATTTAAGTACATTCATAGCCTTATTTATTTTTACTTGTGTTTTTTATTTCATATTTGCTTGGTTCAGAGAGCAGGTGTGCATCATTGCCTGTCCGTATGGGCGTTTGCAAGGGGTACTTTTGGATAATCGTTCCGTGATTGTTGCTTACGATTATGTGCGTGGTGAGGGAGAAAAAGGACGTAAGAAGTTTCGCAAAAACGAGAATCGCCAAGAGCTTGGTCACGGTGATTGTATAGACTGCTCGCAATGCGTACACGTCTGTCCCACAGGGATTGACATTCGTAACGGAACGCAGTTGGAATGCGTGAATTGTACGGCTTGCATTGATGCTTGCGATGAGATAATGGACAAAACGGGCTTCAAACGAGGATTGATACGATTTGCAAGTGAGGAAAATATAGCCAAAAAAGCATCTTTTAAGTTTGATTTGAGAATGAAAGGATATACGGCAGTACTTACTATTCTTGTGGGAATACTGATAGGTATGCTGTTCGTTCGTACTGATGTTCAGGCAAATGTATTGCGAGTGCCGGGGCAGTTGTACAATCACGAAGAAGGAGGAATTATCAATAATTTATATACTTACAAGATTATCAACAAAACCACACGTGATTTTGATAACGTAACCATAAAAGTTGCGGGTTCGTTGAAGGCCGAAGTGGTTTTGGTGGGAAAAACATCTATTTTTGTTCCAAAACAAGGAATGGCAGAGGGGACTTTGTTCATAAAAATTGAAGAATCTTCTTTGGAGGAAGAAAAGACAAAGTTAATTCTGGACGTATATAGCGAAGGAAATAAAATAGAAACAGAGAAAACGATATTTTTAGGCCCGAGGGTTTTTAAATAATTTATAGATTTTTCTTTGATTATTAGTTTCTTACGTTGAAACATTCAAGATGCTTAAAGATAAAACGGAATTAAAACTTTCTATTGTCAAGTTTTAACTCCGTTTTATGAAAAATCATTATTTAAATTTATTGTATCATAAAAGGTTACTAATCGACTACTGATAACTTATAGATTAAATTTAAGAATTGCTGTTAATTTAATCATAAAATGTTATAGTGCAGTGTCTTTTGTTTGATTAATTGATATATTTGCAATTCAATGCACTTATATTAAAAAACGCTCATTATGAAAAATGCATTTAAACACATAAATATGAATTGTTTACGTTTTGTAATTTTAATGGTTGCCTCTCTTATTTTTTGGGAGGTGGGAGCTCAGGTAACTATTCCTCCAAATGGAGTTACGGTTACTGTGGGAGATGATTATGGTTTAGTGGATAATAACTATAAATTAGGAAAATTAACAACTCAGGTTACTTTTAGCGGTTCGGGGACTGCTGAGGTAGTTGTTACATTTCCTGAAGGTATTACTATGGAAGCCAATTCTTTGACGCTTACTCCCTCAACGGCAGTTGCTACAAACATCGCTCAGAATGGTTCGGTTGTAACCTTTCAAATTACGGGGGCATCTGGTTCGGTAACATTTTCGTTGGATAAGCTGATTTCTCCTCAGGCTCATCAAAGGGCTCGGAGTGCAGATACCTCGTATGTGTTGCAGGACAAAGTGAAAATAACTCAAAACGGGGATACGAAGGAACAGAGTAGCAAGGTCTATAACTATGCTTATCCTATATTGGGATTGTCTGGTGTAGTTGCAAATAACACAGCCGTTATGGGGTTGAATACCAGTGGATTTTCTGTTGTAAATACAGGGAACGGAAAAGCTACGGACATCTATCTGGTAGTAGAGTATCCGGCTGATATTACTCATAATGAGGTTTCGATGAACGGAACTCCACTACAACAAATTTCTAATAATGGTAACAAATATACTTTTAAGATAGGTAAGGACAGTTATAATAATGGTAATGGTTTAGTTAATGGGCAGCAAGCACTTGCTTTGGTTCATAAGTATAACGTTACATCGCGATGTGTAAAAAACACACAAATTAAATATGTAGTAAACTGGGGAGAAGGAGATACCGAAGATACTTGGTATCAGAATTCTGGTAATGAGGCTTTACGTACAGTCAGTTCAGAAGCAGGGGCACCCAATATTGAAATTACGCGTAAAGACACAGGCAAATCTAATAGTAAGTTTGACAACACTGATTATACAAAAACTTATTTTACAATCAAAAATGGGCATTGTGTTGCCGAAGGTGGCGTGGTAGGAACATTGCGAGTTTCATACACAAATTATGGTACCAATACCTCACTGGCGTCAGCGTTGTATAAGTTGGGCTTGTATTTGAGAGAAAATCTAAATGATGCTTCAAAGGCATATCATAAGCCAAGCAACGTTCGCGTGGGAAGTGCAACTTTACCAGTAACAGCAGTACCCCTGCCTAATGTTTCAGGTCAGGATAAGCTCTATAAGGTTGATTTTTCAGGGCTTACCTCTGATCCCGATGGAGCGAATGAAGGTTTGGCAGACTTGGATAACGATGGAGTTTTTGATGATTTGCCATCAGGAGCTACTTTTGTGATTGAATATGATTTGATTAAGAATGGGTCGGCAGCTGAATTCGAGTCACGTTGTGTAACCTCGAACATTCAGGGGGGAACGAGTTTTTCTGATTATTTAGTTTATTTGTACAGTAATTACGCTACTTACCAAACAATGTGTGGAGATAAAGTAGGAGGAGAGGGAGCAAACCCATTGGATAAGGCTGTATATTTGGAAAACAGATCATTCAGAAGATATCATCACGTAACTGACGGTTCATTCACTCCGGCTACTTTGTACAGTGGTGCTTCGCCTATTGAGGGACGTTTTGTGTTCGGGTCATCAAGTTTTTTTGTAACTAATATAGGCAGTACGGGAAGAGATAATGCCAAATGGCGTATTCAGTATAAGATAAATTTGCCTGCGGGAGTGAAAGCTACCAACATTAAGTGGTTCAACGCTGATGGATATCCAGCAACAGAACCAGCGACAAATTATGATTCTTCTTCTGTTACTACGGGTAGAAATTTAGTCATATTAGCTCCTCAAAATAATAAGCGAGGCTATGTAACAATGGACTTCGAAGCCGAGTGTGGTAGCAATGTAACTGATGCCATCACTTATGAAATCAATTTGTTAGATAATTATGGTGAAACCGCAGTATGTCCTATTAAGTTGGTATGTGGCAGTAAGCCTGTGAAGGTAGTTTGTACTACTGATTGTGATAATGATGGTCCTATTATGATTGAAACTTCGGGTGAACGTGCTGAAAATTCGTTAGGTTGGACAGACCATACGATGCAGACTCGTCACACGAAAGCCACACTTAAAGCAACCAATGCTGTGATGTTAAAACGTTCATTGCATCACGATGATATTGAGATTACTGCACGTGGAAAACAAGCCAGAGGTACAGCTGATAATCTGTACTACACGTTTACCACTGGTGAGGGAGTTTCGTTGATACCCAAAAGTATTGTAGTGAAGTTTGTATCGGGAAGCATCTCAGGAGTTACTCAAACTCTTACCGCTACCGAGGCAGGTGTAACTACCAATGCAGTAGGAACAGGAGCGGGACTTAAACGGCAAACTAAAATCACTTGGAATTTGACAAAAGCGTTAAATTCAAAAGCTTTGCAACCCGAAGATATTTTTGAAGTGGTGGCAACATATCAGGTGAGCAAGTATGATGACATTAATGAAATTTATTTAGCCAATTCAGCAGAGCGTTTGGTAGGGCACTCATCTTATTTCTATATGCTTGATGCAACAGGGAAAGAACAGTATTGCGGTTCGGCATTAACCCCTGAAATGTACACATCGCTTACAACACCATTTGATGGAGACAACGGAGGCCAACAAAAATTTTCTGGTTGTACAAAAACAAACATAGGTGGAGGTTTTCTTGCGTTTATGGCACGACGTACACCTTCTTCAAATACAAAACTAATTGGAGAGTTCCGTCCTGACCGTTTGTTGAAGCAAATTTCGTTTACATTGCCTAAAACACTCGTGGTATCAAACCCTATGACGTATTATGAGTACGCAACACATTATGATACTAGAACGGGAGTAGCATCACGTCAAACGATTAATATTCCATTATCTGATTACACTAAAACGGAATCGGGTAACTTTGTAACTTATACACTTAAAAACGAATATAATCCTAATACAAAAACCTACAAGATGCCTCCGGGGCTTTTGGTTAATCACAATGCCTACTCTGCTTTATTGCGAGTAGAAACGGTTGGTTCTTGTGATTCTCCTGAGGTTTTTGAGGAAAGAGGACGTGTAGCCAATAATCCAGAATATTATGACTACTTTTATCATTACGGGATAACTCAACCCGATGGAAGCAATGCACCAGTTTACAATACTTCAAAGGAATTCCGTGTTTTGATGGAAAACAAACCAGGAGTTAGTTTGGCTGTTTTAGGAAATACAACTCTGAAAGTTACTAATTTAGCTCAGGAAATTAAAGTAAAGCTGACTAACAAAAATGCTTTGTCAGCAGCTCCTTATACTTGGTTATCTATTCCAGATGTTCAAGGAGTTGAGGTTATAGGTTTGCAAGAAGTTGATGGAAACACATTGCGAACTATTGATAAAGTAACAACTATCAGTGGTGAGTCAATGTTCTATTTAAGTGAAGCGGTGTTGCCTGCATCTGGTAGAGAGTACATTATAAAAGTACGTTTAACGAACTGTACACAAGCAACATTGAGGGTGCTTACTGGTTGGAATTGTAGTAAGTTCCCGTCGGGTTATAACCAAACGTGTAGTAGTGCAACAGATCCGAAATTAACTGATTCTGAGAAATCGGTAACATTGGTGCATTCAGGTAGTGAAATTCAGCTTAAACGAACACAGACACCTAATCCAGATCCGCAAGATCAAACAAGAGCAAAATTGAATATGTGTGCGGATAACTGGTACGAATATGAGATTAATAGTGGAGGAGATGGAGATGTTATTGATCCTAAAATCTCAATTACCAAAGAATTAGGAGTAACAATTGCTGGTGTTGAGGTCTATTACCCATTCGATGCGGTATCTCCAAGGACTTTGACTTCACGAGATGAGGGAACGGCTGTGGTGTACGACTTGTTACCTGCTGGTCAGCCTTTATTGGGAAGAGAATCTACCCAAAGTGAGAATCAACGTAAGATACGTGTACGTGTAAACATAAAACCAGATTGTGAATTCCGTGGGGGTTCGACCTTCGGTATGGAAGTATTGGGTAAAAATACCTGTGGCGGAGCACTTGAAGGGACACGTGATAATGCCATTACAGCGGCTATTGAAGGGGTTGCTGAAGCTAATTATAGAGTTATTAACACACTTACACATACTGGTGGTGACGCCAATGCTTGTGCTTCTGGTGCTACTTATGAAGGTAAGCACAGTATTTCAGCTGCTTCGGGAGCAACTACGCAAGATGGAGGAAGGGTTGTGATACGTATTCCCCAAGGGTTTAAAATGGTTGTGGGAACATTTGCAACAAAAGACCATTCAGGGAATTTTAATCTTACAAATGTAGTTCTTGAAACAGAGAGTGGGGTTGTTTTGCCTTCAGGAGTTACAGAATATCGAATAAAAGTACCTCAAAATATGGCAAATGACAACTGGTTTACATATCAATTTACTGTTAAACAGCCTGATGGGGAAAAAGCAACTAATTGTGAATCAGAAGCTAAAATTGAATATTATACAATAGATACGGTAGGTTCGGTAGCCTGTCCGGGAGGTAATGATTGTGCTAACATAACAACAGCAACTTCCGAGGTTAAGACCGTTACTCTAAAAGCTGAGCGTGCTTCATTAGTGATTAAAAATATAATTGCAACATCACAAGCCAAAAATAATAAAGAAGAGCTTGGTTTAACTTTTGATATAGAGAATACATCAAATACACCTTATACAGGAGCACTGAAAATAGCATTATTTGATGATGTAAACAATAATGGTAAAGTAGATGAAAATGAGCCTTCTTTAGGAGTAATCACTCTTTCAAGTCAGACTTTCGCAGAAAGCACTACAGTTCAGGGGCTCCAAGGAATGATTGAACTGCCACAGGAGCAAGTTTGCCGATTACGAATGAAGATAACATCTGCTGACAATAACTGCTTGTGTGATATGTCAGATGTTTTGGTACCTGCCCCTGCGACAATTACAGGTCTGGTAAAAGATGTAACTATTTGCCAAACAGATAGTAAGGAACTTGAATATAGTGCTGAGGCACCACAGTTTGCCTCTTATCATTGGAGCTCGACAGATTCCCAAGCAATGGATTATTTATCAGCGAATAATATAGGAAACCCTGTATTTACGTATACGGGTGCTGATATAACGCAAGATACAACCTTTACATATACGTTAACGGTACGTCGTGCAGGAGGTTGTGAGGCGATACAAACCGTTGTGGTTACTGTTACTCCTGCCCCTGCTGCCCCTGCTGTGTCTCCATTGACTTTCTGTGTAACAGCAACAGGAGCTGATTTAACTCCAAGCATTGCCTCAGGACATAATTGGTACACAACTGCCAAAGGAGGGACACCGATAACATCAGCACAGGTTCTATCTACTGGAACATATTATGTATCAAGTACAAATGGAAGTTGTGAGAGTTTGCGTGCGTCAGTGAATATAGTTATTTCGGCAAATCAAACGCCTAAGGGAGCCTTATCCGAAGTACCCTTCTGTGATAATACAGGGCAGAATGTTACGGTTGTTCAGCTTAAAGCCAAAATTTTAGAATTAGAACCTGCTTCGGGGGCTGTTATTAAGGTTTATAGCGGTACTCAATTGTTAAATGACACAGATGTAGTGATGCCAGGTACAACTTATAGATATACGCGTACAACGGATAATGATTGCGAAAGTGAAGGTCAGGACATAACGATTTTATTAGGAAAATCAACTGTGCCAACGGGTGATAATTCACAGAAGTTCTGTGGAACACCTACGGTAGCTGACTTGGCTGCAATTTATGGAGGCAATGCGAAAATTTTTGAGGATGCCACTACGCTTATAGCTCTGACTGATGCGACAAATCTTACAAATGGAACGTATTATGTACGAAATGTGGAAGTGGGTAAATGTCCGAGTGACGTTCTTTCAGTAAGTGTAACAGTTGAAAGTAACTGCGTAGATGCCATAGATGACAGGAATGCATCACCAATTAACGGAAGCGTAGGAAATCCAAATGTGCTGAATGTACTGACAAATGACATTCTTAATGGAGTGCCAAACATTCCGGTTTCAGAGGTTACTATTACGGTGCCTACACCTGCAACACCAATAAACGGAAGCCCTAATGTACCAACACTTGAACCAACAACGGGCAATGTAAGTGTACCAGCAGATACTCCATCAGGTACTTACACGATTGTTTACCAAATTTGTACAAACACAAATATCTGTGATACAGCAAATGTGGTAATTGTGGTGGACGCACAACCGATTGACGCAAAAGATGATACCTTTGCTCCAATGGCAGGAAATACGGGAGGAAAAGCAGGAAATGTTCTATCTAACAATGGTGATGGAACGGATACCTTAGGAGGTAATGATGCAACTACTTCCGATGTTGCGATAAGTGTAGTTACACAGGCAACAGGAATTAACGGAAGTACGGTTGTACCAACGTTAGATGTGGCAACAGGTGATGTTACTGTTCCAGCAAATACTCCGTCAGGAACTTATACTATTGTGTACAGTATCTGTGAGAAATTAAATCCAACAAATTGTGACACGGCTACGGCAACTGTTGTGGTAACTTCGGCAACTTTGGTGGCAAACCCTGATGATTTCAGTGGAACGCCGATTAGTGGAGTTAATGGAGGAAATACGCCAAGTGTTTTGACAAATGATACGCTTAACGGAAGCCCGTTAAACCCAACAGAGGTAGATCTGACGTGGGGAACTAATATCCCAGCAGGTTTAACACCAAATGCCGATGGAACAATAAGTGTAGCTCCAAACACTCCATCAGGAACATATACTTTAACCTATACAATTTGTGAAAAATTAAATCCAACAAATTGTGATACAACTACGGCAACTGTTGTGGTAGATGCTCGTCCGATTGACGCAAAAGATGATTCATTCTCGCCTGTATCAGGAAATACTGGTGGAACTGCGGGTAATGTTCTTTCCAACAACGGTAATGGAGCGGATACCTTGGGAGGTAATGATGCTGCTATTTCTGACGTTACTATGAGTGTAGTTACCCCAGCTGTGGGAATCGGCGGAAGTACAATCGTTCCAACATTGGATACGACAACAGGAGATGTTACCGTTCCAGCAAATACTCCGCCAGGTACTTATACTATTGTGTATAGAATTTGCGAGAAATTAAATCCAGCAAATTGTGATACGGCTACGGCAACTGTTGTGGTAGATGCTCGTCTGATTGACGCAAAAGATGATTCATTCTCGCCTGTATCAGGAAATACTGGTGGAACTGCGGGTAATGTTCTTTCTAACAACGGTAACGGAGCAGATACCTTAGGGGGTAATGATGTGGTTATTTCTGATGTTACTATGAGTGTAGTTACCCCAGCTGTTGGAATCGGCGGAAGTACAATCGTTCCAACATTGGATACGACAACAGGAGATGTTACCGTTCCAGCGAACACTCCGCCAGGTACTTATACTATTGTGTATAGAATTTGCGAAAAATTAAATCCAACAAATTGTGACACGGCAACGGCAACTGTTGTGGTAACTTCGGCAACTTTGGTGGCAAACCCTGATGATTTCAGCAGTACACCTATCAGAGGTATTGATGGAGGTACTACGCCAAATGTACTTACAAACGATACCTTTAATGGAAGTCCATTGAATCCGTCAGATGTAACACTTACTTGGGGTACTAATGTTCCTACCGGATTTACACCAAACGCAGACGGAACTATTACCATCGCACCAAATACGCCGGCAGGTACATATACCATAACTTATACTATCTGTGAGAAATTGAATCCGACAAATTGTGAAAGTGTTGAGGTTACCATAGTTGTGACTGAGGAGCCGATAGACGCTAAGGATGATAACTTCCCTGCCGTATCTGGTAACACGGGCGGAAAAGCAGGTAATGTTCTTTCGGATAATGGTAATGGTTTAGATGTGTTAGGAACAAATCCTGCAACGATTGCAAATGTTAATATTACACAGGTTACGCCTGCATCGCCAATCAATGGTAGTGCAAATATTCCAACATTGGATGTAACTACCGGAGATATTAATGTTCCGACAGATACACCAGCGGGTACTTATACTATTGTATATCGTATTTGTGAGAAACTGAATCCAACAAATTGTGATACAGCCACAGCTACGGTAGAGGTAGCAGCCTTACCAATTGTAGCAAACGATGATGATTATACATCATTCCCGATATACACAGCTGTAGGAGGAACTGTAACTACTTCTGTATTAGTGAATGACACGATTGGAGGAGCTCCGGCTACTTTAGGAACTGTTACTATTTCAAATCCTACTACACCGAATACAAACATCTATATTGATGTTTCTAACGGAACGGTTGTGGTATTGCCAAATACGCCAGCGGGAACCTATACACTTACTTACACAATCTGTGAAAATGCTAATGCGACAAATTGTAGTAATGAGGCAAACGTGACGGTAGTTGTTTTGGATGTTCCGAAAGCGAATGATGATTCTGCAACCACTGAAATAAATACTCCTGTAACAGTGAATATTTTGGATAACGATGAAAATATCCCAACAACAGGAAGAGTTGCCGTTGTGACTGATCCGTCAAGAGGTACTGTACAAGTAAATGATGGCGGAACACCAGATGACCCATCTGATGACACCATTACATACACTCCAAATCCAGGTTTTGTTGGTACGGATACATTTGTGTATGAGCTTTGTGACGCGGCGGGTAATTGTTCAAATGCAACAGTTACAATCGAAGTTGTAGCCGGAGGAGATATAGTTCCTTATAACGCTATTTCAACTAATGATGATGGTTCAAATGATATATTCTACATCAAGGGAATTGAGGCATATCCGAACAATACGGTAAGAATTTACAATCGTTGGGGAGTGAAAGTATTTGAAGCTCACGGGTATAATAATACAACGAAAGTCTTCAGAGGATTATCAAACGGAAGGGTAACGATAGAAGCTCCGGAGAAATTGCCACAAGGAACGTATTATTACATAATAGAATATGTGGATAAAAACAATCAAACTAAGAAAAAAGGAAGTTGGTTGTACATCAAAAATTAGACATTAATACTTATTGAAAAACTCGAGTGTTAATACAAAAACCGCTCGGGTTTTTCAAAAAAGTTATGGAGATAGGATACGATTATAAAATAAGACAATAAACATATAAATATATTATAATGAGAAAAAGTAGTGCTTTTTTAATGTTGATGTTAATGCTATGTACAGGGGTTTTTGCTCAACAAGAATCGCAATATACACAGTATATGTATAACACAATGATGTTTAATCCGGGGTATGCAGGTTCAAGAGATGTAGGGAGTTTCTTCGGGCTGTACAGAACCCAATGGGTAGGTTTGGAAGGTGCCCCGAAAACAGCAACATTGAGTTACCATACGCCTATCAGAGATAAAAATGTGGGGCTGGGAGTTTCATTGTTTCACGAATCAATTGGTCCTCAGCAAGATAATACAATTCTGGTAGATTTTTCATACACACTGAATTTTGAAAATTCAAAATTGGCTTTTGGTCTGAAAGGTTCGGCAGGATTTTTTCAGTTAGATGTCAATAAATTACACTTATATGACGGTTTAGACTATAGTTTCACCGGAGATAATACAATTTTCAGACCCAATGTAGGTGCAGGGCTTTTCTGGTATTCTGACAAACATTATTTAGGTTTTTCTGTACCAAATCTTTTAGAAACAGAAGTTTACAGAAGAAATGAGAGAAACAGAGAGGTTTCCGTTCTGAAAAACACTCAACACTATTACCTGATAGGAGGATACGTGTTTGATTTGACAAAAAATACAAAATTCAAGCCGGCGGTGCTTAGCAAAGTATCTTACGGAGCTCCATTTCAGTTAGATGTTTCGGCGAATTTTATGTTCAACGAAAAGTTTGTTTTGGGTGCTGCTTGGAGATGGTCGGCTGCGGTAAGTGCTATGGCTGGTTTCCAGATAAATGACCGATGGTTTATCGGCTACGGGTATGATTTCGAAACTACAGAATTATCAAGATATAATTCAGGTTCACACGAAATATTCTTGCGTTACGAACTGGTGAAAGCACACAGAAAAGTGATTTCTCCAAGGTTCTTCTAAGAAAATTTTTATCAATCTAATTTATTTTAAAAAGAACAAAAATGAAGAATCATAAAATATATGTGCTTGCAATAGCGTTGATTAGCAATGTCTTGTTGGTTTTTTCACAAGAAAAACAAATGCAGAAAGCCAATGAGATGTATAAGAATTACGCCTACATAGATGCTATCAAGGTCTATGAAAATATTGCAAAAAAAGGATTTATAAATCAGGAGTTGCTCGAAAGGCTTGGAGACTCATACTATTTCAATGCTGAGTACGACAAGGCTTCTACTTGGTATGAGAAACTTTTTGAAAATAAGGGATATAAGATGCAACCTGAATATTATTACCGATATGCATTATCCTTAAAATCATTGGGTAAATACAGTGAGTCAGACCAAATGATGAATAAGTTCGTAGAGCTTACCGGAGCAAATGATACTCGTGCCATATTGTTTGAGGAACACAAAGATTACAGAGAGGAAATAAAAGAAAATTCCAACCGATTGGAATTGCTTCAAACGGGCATAAATACGGAACATTCCGAGTATGGAACAGCTTTTTACGGAGATAAAGTGATTTTTGCAGCAAGTAACACGAGCCTGATTAAGCCTGTTTCAAAATGGACAGGTGAAAGCTTTTATGACTTGTACGAGGCGAATCGTGATAGTATTAGTTTGTCAAAAAAGACGCTGTTTTCATCAAAAGTTAACACAAAATTCAACGAATCAACAGCTGTATTCACAAAAGATGGCAACACTGTATATTTCACCCGAAATAATTACGTGAACAAAAAAGTAAGAATGGACTCGGAAAATACCATCTTACTGAAAATATTACGGGCAACCAAAGATAGTAAAGGAAATTGGGGGAATGTCGTTGAGATGCCATTCAATAGCAATACGTACAGTGTGGCTCATCCTGCGTTAAGTCCGGACGAAAAATATTTGTACTTCGCTTCGAATATGCCGGGGACATTAGGAAGTTCTGATATATTCCGAGTAGAAATATTGAAAAACGGTTACGGAAAGCCTGAGAATTTAGGAAATATCGTAAACACAAGCGGAAGAGAATCTTTCCCTTTCATTTCAAAAGATAATGTATTGTATTATTCTTCAGATGGTTATCCGGGATTGGGAGGATTGGATATCTTTGCTGTGAAATTGTACGACAACGGGACTACTTCAAGAGTCATAAACATCGGGGAGCCGGGAAATAGCGTAGATGATGATTTTTGTTTTGTGATAGACAAGGAGTCAAAGGTAGGTTTCTTGACTTCCAATCGTGCCGGAGGAAAAGGAAAAGATGATATTTACGGATTTTACGAGCGTATTCCTTTGAATTTCACTTGCAACAAAATTTTAAAAGGAGTTGTTAAGAATTCGGAAACAATGGAAATTATTTCTGGAGCAATGGTTTCATTGTCAGGGAAAAAGATGGATTTGCTAAAAACAGAACCAAGCGACCCTGCAGGAGGATTTGCCTTTGGAGAAGAATTCATAAATTGCCAAGATTCACATTTCTATTTGAAGGGAGAAAAAGAAGGTTACGAAACGGCTGAGGTAAAAGTAGAAATGAAAGGCAAAGGAAGAGAAATCCACTATGAAATTCTGTTAAAACCAAGAGTTATAAAAGTAACCGAGGGAGACGATTTAGCGAAAGTATTCAAGATAGAAAACATTTATTTTGATTTTGACAAGTCGAATATTCGTTATGATGCATCGGTACAGTTAGCTAAAATCTTGGAGGTGATGAAAGAATATCCAAATATGAAGATAGACGTTCGTTCGCATACAGATAGTAGAGGTTCAGATAGTTATAACTTAGCTTTGTCTGACAGAAGAGCGAAATCAACTGTAAAATGGATTATTGATAATGGCATTGATGCCAGCAGAATCACAGGAAAAGGCTACGGAGAAACACAATTAACGAACCATTGTTCTAACGGAGTGAAGTGTACACCGGAAGAGCACCAAGCCAACAGAAGAAGTGAGTTCATAATTATAAGTTTAGAGTAATAAAAAAGGGATAGTTTTTCAGCTATCCCTTTTTTATTTTTAATCTTTTAATTTTTTGTATATGATATTTTGTACTCCTCTAAAGCGATATGTTGTTCGTGAATTAATGTGGAAAAGCTCAATTTCACGGTCGTTTAAAATACGAACTTCAAAGCTTTCGGTTTCATTTCTGTAATTCAGATTTAGAATTTTTACATCATTAGCATTTCGTACATCATCAACGGTGTATATCCCTCTGAAAAGTGGCGTTGTAATATTCGGATGTTCTCTTGTTTCAAAAATATAATCTCCGTGGAGGCTGTAAAACCTGATAAAATTCTCATTGTCAAACGGATTCATTGCACCTTCTCTGCTGGTATATGTTTTCTCCCAGAAATTGTATTCTTGCAGAAAATATTGCATATTTTCAAAGAATAATCTGTCATAGTTGAAATTACGTTTGTGATATCCTTCCAATCTATAAACTGAATTAGAGTCTATATCATACAAATCTATTTGGTTCGGAGAAATTTGTACAACTTTAAAACGATAAGAACCATCTCTGTCGTGGTGAAATGTCAGGTGCGTATCAGAGGTGAAAAAATTTCCTATAACTCGTCCGTAACCTCTTCCAACAGAGCCGATTCCTACTAAGTTGTTGTTTGCCAGTAGTGTATTTCCGTCAAAAGTTATGGTAAAGGCCTTCTGCAAAAACGGAATTCGGTCGTTTCCGCGTGTAGCATCAACATTTACATACCACAGGTCGTAGGAATGCAAAAATTCGTGTAATGTGAGCTGGTCATCATCATATTCATTACGAACGGAACAACTGCTTAAAAATAGAATAATAGCAGAACTAAAAAATAATAATCGTTTCATAATCAGTTAATTTTAATAATTATGGTGCTTTACAATATTGTTACAATCAATAGTTGTGCCATTTTTGCAAAAGAGAGGAATAAAAATGTGTTCTTCTTTTGTGCTTTATTTAAAATTATTTACCTTTGCACCAGTTGTTTTTTAGGTTAAATCGTATAAATAT
The DNA here is from genome assembly GCF_002302635.1 of Capnocytophaga stomatis. NCBI lineage: Bacteria > Pseudomonadati > Bacteroidota > Flavobacteriia > Flavobacteriales > Flavobacteriaceae > Capnocytophaga > Capnocytophaga stomatis. The sequence goes on along the minus strand of NZ_CP022387.1, from coordinate 682,049 downwards.
ATTACAAATGAATATTAGAAAACCATTTTTATTAGCAATTTCAGGGGCTGTATTGGTAGGCTGTGCAAGTCCGTTGTCAAAAATTGCATCGGCGAGCCCAGATGTTTTGCCAGATATGTTGCCAAAGCAAGCGGAAAAAATTTCTGATGAGCAATTGAAAGTTTGGCCTCACGAGAACCTTACTTCTTTTCCGGGAATTGGTTTGCAAGGAGCGTATGACTTATTGAAAGGTGTAAAAACAAGCAATAAAGTTATCGTGGGAGTTATTGATTCGGGAATTGATATCAATCACGAGGATTTGAAGAATGTTATTTGGGTAAATCCTAATGAAATTCCTAACAATAACATTGATGATGATAAGAATGGGTATGTAGATGATATTCACGGTTGGAATTTCTTGGGAGATATCAACCACGAAAATATGGAGCTTACACGTATTTACAAGTCCGGAGATAAGAGCAATCCTGATTATGAGAGAGCTAAAACCGAGTATGAGAAACAATACGAGGAAGCTTTTGCTGAAAAAGAGTATTTCGAGCAACTTAATCAAATGGCTTTATCGGCAGATGACATTTTGAAAAAAGAACTCAAAAAAGATAAATATACGTCAGATGATGTAGCTAAGATTCAACCTACTAATAATATGATGGCTCAGTATGTTGAGTTTATGCAACAACTGCTTGGTCGTGTGGGAGATTCGGAAGCTCTTAAAGAAGAATTGAAGGGAGCTCTTGAGCATTACACTTCAAAATTGAGTAACTATTTGAATTTGGAATTTAGCCCTCGTAGAGATATCTTGAAAGATGACGAGAATGATTTCAGCAAGATAGGATACGGAAATAATAACGTAATAGGTCCTGACTTGGATGGTTCACTGCACGGAACTCACGTGGCGGGTATCATTGGGGCTCAACGCGGAAATAACGTAGGGATGGACGGAGTTGCTGATAACATTGCTATTATGGCAGTGAGAGCAGTTCCTGATGGAGATGAGTATGATAAGGACATTGCTTTGGCAATTCGTTATGCAGCGGATAATGGTGCAAAAGTTATCAATACAAGCTTTGGAAAAGGATTTTCTCCTCATAAAGATAAAGTTTATGAAGCTATCAAATATGCAGCATCAAAAGATGTGTTGATTGTAAATGCAGCAGGAAATGACAGCAAAGATATTGATGTAGAGGAAACATATCCGAATGATGAGGTAGCAGGAAAAGAAATTTCAGATAACTTCTTGACAGTAGGTGCGTTGAATTTTGAATTCAATGATAAACTAATTGCTTCATTCTCAAATTACGGAAAAAGAAACGTAGATGTATTTGCTCCAGGGGTTAAAATCTGGGCTACTGCACCTGGTAACAGTTATAAATTTTTACAAGGAACATCAATGGCTTCTCCTGAGGTAGCAGGTTTGGCAGCTTTGATTCGTTCTTACTTCCCGAATTTGACAGCATCACAAGTTAAAAAAGTGATTATGCAGTCAGGGGTTAGCCCTAAACTTCAAGTGTACGTAGGAGAGGCTGAAAGCAAGAAAAAAGTGGATTTTTCAGAATTATCTTCAGCTGGAACTATGGTTAATGCACGAAATGCGGTTATTTTGGCTGCAAAAATGAGCCAAGCAAAGAAAAAATAGTAAAATATTAATAGAATTAAAAAAAAGCCCGACGTGAAAACGTCGGGCTTTTATATGCTGTTTCAAAACAGATTAGTGTTTGAAGTGTCTTGTTCCTGTAAGTACCATCGCTATTTTATGTTCATTACAATAATCAATAGTCAATTGGTCTTTAATAGAACCTCCAGGCTGAATAACCGATGTGATTCCTGCTTTGTCCGCTATTTCCACACAGTCAGGGAAAGGGAAGAAAGCATCACTTGCCATAACAGCATCATTCAGGTCAAACTCGAAAGATTGAGCTTTTTCGATGGCTTGTCGTAAAGCATCAACTCGGCTCGTTTGTCCGGTTCCGCTTGCTAAAAGCTGTTTGTTTTTGGCTAAAACAATTGTGTTTGATTTGGTGTGTTTGCAAATTTTTGAAGCAAAAAACAAATCCTCAAGAGCTTCTTCACTTGGTTTTTCGTTTGTAGCGTACTTGATGTCTTCTATTGTATCCGTTTTTAGGTCTTTATCTTGAACTAAATATCCATTTAAACAACTTCTGATAGAAGTTTCAGGCAAATTGATGTTTTTTTGTACTAAAATGATACGATTTTTCTTTTCTTTTAGTATTTCTAACGCTTCATCGCTGTATGTTGGAGCAATGATTACTTCAAAAAATAAAGAATTGATGTCATTTGCCGTAGCTGAATCAATTTTTGTGTTTGAAATTAAGATTCCACCAAAAGCAGAGACAGGGTCGCCAGCCAAAGCTGCTGCGTAAGCCTCCTGAATATTTTTTCGAGTAGCAACTCCGCAAGCGTTATTGTGTTTCAAAATGGCAAATGTAGGGTCATCGTGTTTGAATTCTGAAATAAGACTTACAGCCGCATCAACATCTAATAAATTATTATACGAAAGTTCTTTTCCGTGTAATTTTTCAAATAAATCATCAAAATTTCCGTAGAAATATCCTTTTTGATGCGGATTTTCTCCGTATCTGAGTACTTGACCTTCATTTTCACTGATTTTCAACGTAGTTATTTCTTCTGTTTGGTTGAAATAATTGAAAATAGCCGTGTCATAGTGAGAAGAAACTTGGAATGCTTTGGCTGCAAAATTTTTGCGTTGTTCCAAAGTAGTTTTTCCTTGAGAGTTTACCAAAATATCCAGTAAATCAGCATATTGCTCCACTGAGGAAACACATAAAACATCTTTGAAATTCTTTGCAGCAGCACGTATTAATGAAATCCCCCCGATATCAATTTTTTCAATAATATCACTTTCTATGGCACCACTTGCAACGGTTTTTTCAAAAGGATACAAGTCAACAATGACGATATCCAACTGAGGAATAGCGTATTGAATCATTTCCGAAACATCGCTGTCATTGTCCTGACGATTTAATATCCCTCCAAAAATTTTGGGGTGTAATGTTTTGACGCGTCCTCCAAATATGGAAGGATATTCGGTTACGGTTTCCACTGGAACTACATCGATGCCCAAATTTTTGATGAAAGATTCAGTTCCTCCCGTGGAGTAAATAGTGATTCCTAAGCTATTCATTTTGTGAATAATAGGTTCCAGTCCTGTTTTATCGAAAACAGAAATTAAAGCAGATTTGGCTTGTTTTGTGAGTTTCATTAAAAAAAGTCTTATATTTGAAGCTACAAAAATAACGTTTTTCTTACGGATAATAAAGCCTATTTCTAAAAATTATGTTTATATATCTGCAATTACTAAAAGAAAGTTTCAATTTTGCCATAAAGTCATTATGGGATAATAAGCTTCGTACGTTTTTGTCGTTGCTTGGAGTTACGGTGGGGATTTTTTCTATCATTTCCGTATTGTCAGCAGTTGATTCACTAAACAGAAGCATACAAGAAAATTTGTCGGGATTGGACAAAAACACAATGTCTATCTCAAAATTTTCATTTGCTCCAACAGATGTACCACGTTGGCGACGACTTAATTTTCCGCAGGTTACATATCAGGAATATGATTATTTAAGAAAAGAGATTCTTGATATGGACGCTATATCTTATGTGATTTTTGGAGTAAACTCTTCCATAAAGTACGAAGGGAAAACCATTGAAAATGTTCCTGCAAGTGCGGCTACTTCCGAAATTTTACAGATTGAAGACATAAAAGTAGAAAACGGACGTTTTATGAGTGAAGCCGAGTCCAGTACGGGAGCTCCTGTCATTGTTTTGGGGCATAAGATTGCCGAGCAACTTTTTGAAGATGAAGACCCCATTGGTAAAGAAGTTCGTTATTTTGGAAAAAGAATGATGGTAATAGGTGTTTTAAAAAAATATGGTTTAATGAACGATACTGATGAAAAAGTTGTGATTCTTTCTACCTTCATACGGAATTTTATGAATACGGGAACGATGGGGGTTCCTAGTGCATTGATAATCAAACCTAAAAAGAATGTGGACGTACAAGAATTTGAAAATACACTTGTTCAGCGTCTTAGGAAATATAGAGGATTAAAACCAGATGCTCCCAATAATTTTTTCATTAATAAAATGTCCACTTTTACGGCTATGATTGATGAAACTATCGGTATGATGAATTTAGTAGGATGGATTATTGGTGGATTTTCGATTTTGGTGGGTGGTTTCGGAATTGCTAACATAATGTTTGTCAGCGTTCGGGAAAGAACGAGCCTTATCGGGATACAGAAATCTTTGGGAGCAAAAAAGCATTTTATTTTATTTCAGTTTTTGTTTGAAGCTGTACTTTTGGCATTGATTGGAGGGTTTTTGGGGTTACTTTTTGTATGGCTTGGAACTTCCGTAGCTTCAAATATGATAGAAGAATTTAAATTTGTGCTTTCTGCGGAAAATATTATCATTGGCTTGGGAGTTTCGTTTGTAGTTGGCTTATTATCAGGAATTATTCCGGCATTGAGTGCAGCAAGATTAGACCCTGTTGAGGCCATACGCACAGGACAATAATGATTTTTATCTAAAATCATTTAAAATTTTGTCAGCAATTATTTCGAGGAGGAAATTATTTTCAATTTCGAAAAGTATTTCTTCCAAGGTTAGGTTTTGCAAGCAGTAAAAATATTTTTCTCTGTAAAGTTCTGATTTTTTGATGTTATTTTCTTTAAGATAGATTTCTTTTAGGAAAAAATACAGTAGCAAATTTTCTGCTTGGTTGTCATTCTGAAAGGCGTAAGGTTTTAATTTTTCGTATGTTTTGTTGTATTTTTCTGCAAGGAAGAAATATTTTTTTGCTTCTTCATTATTGTTTAAGTGCAATAATATTAGTGCTTTACGTGTACAAAGTAAAACGATTTCCTTGCCATCTTCAAAGTTTTCTTTGTAATGGTTTATTCCTTTATCATATAGTGTGATTGCCTTATCAAAGTCTTTCATTTTGAGGTGAACATTTCCTAAGAAAAGATAATTTTCCGTGTATTGGGAGGATGCGTCATTTATCATTATTTTTTCTGATAACTGACTCATTTTTAGTGCTTCTTCCGGAAAATTTGCAATAGACAAAGCATTTGCATAACGGGCGAAAAACATTGTTTGGTACAACTTTCCGCCATCGCCAAAATTGCTTTCATCGTGAGCAAGAGGCTCAACACTTTTATAAAGAGCCAATGCTTGAGAAAGTTCGCTTTTCTTTCTAAAGCTCAGAGAATCAGCCTCTCCGATTTTATAGATAAGTTCCTCATTGAAGGGAGTGAAAAACTCTTCTTCGTCAAACCATTTATTTTCTTCCATAATTAAACGAGTCCTTTTGCTTTTTGCAATAGATTTACGGTTTTATTTACGTTGAATTTTTGCATTAAGTTTTTGCGGTGTGAATCAACTGTTAACGGACTGATATTCATTTTATCAGCTATTTGTGCAGATGAAAGCCCTTCGGAAAGATACTTCAATACCTCTCTTTCGCGTCGAGTGATGATAGGGATTTCTTCCGAATTACTTTCAGAAGGCATTAAAAGATTGATAATCTGCTCACTTAAGTATGTATTTCCGTTATAAATATGCAAAATAGCTTCTTCAATTTCAGCCATTGGGCTACTTTTTAGCAAATAACCTGAAGCTCCGTCGTTTATCATTTGCTGGATAATGAAAGGATCATCAACATTGCTAAGTCCTAATATTTTTACATTGGGATAATTTTGCTTGATACTCAGACATATTTCAGAGGCTTTTCCGTCAGGCAGATGGATATCAAGTAGCAGAATATCAGCAATAACATTTTTCAAAACCTCATCAAGTTGCTTTATGTTCGAGGCAGTGGCAACAACTTCCATTTGCGGATGTGAAGTGATAAAACTTTGCAGACCTTCGTTAATTATGGGATGGTCATCGCAGATAATAATCCGTATCATAGGTAATTATATTTTACATTCAATATTTATGGTAGTTCCGATTCCTTCTTCGGAGAAAATTTCCATCTTTCCTCCCAAATAATTTACACGAGCTTCAATATTGTTAAGTCCCATATTTCTTGAAATACTTTTGGGGTCGAATCCTTTTCCATTGTCTTCAATTTCAATAAGAAGGAGATTGTCTTTAAAGGTGGATTGTAGCTGTATTTCAGATGCTTGGGAATGTTTTACGGCATTTGTTAGTAATTCCTGCACAATTCGGTAAACGGATAGTTGCCATTTTTTGTCGTGCAAGTCGGAAAGCCCGTCTGTATAAAGTTTGATGTGATGTTTTTCACATTGTAAAGATTGGCAGAAGTCGGATATTGCTGTTTGTAACCCGTATTTTTGCAAAGCAGAAGGGTCTAAATTATGAGCAGTATTTCTTAATTCAACAATTGCTATATCTAATTGTTTTACAATCTTTTGCAATTCTTCTTTCTTTTCAGAATTTTGCGACAACATTTCTACATTCATTTTAATTCCCGTGATGCGTCCGCCTAATCCGTCGTGCAATTCCCGAGCCAATCGGTTGCGTTCCTGTTGCTCGCCTTCCATAAGGGCGTGTGTAATTTCAATTTCTTGTTGCTGTTTTCTTAATAAGAAATCTTTTTTGGTACGTTTTCGATTTACATTCCAAGCATATAAAGCCCAAGCAGTTACAACTCCGAAAAGAGAAATTCCGCCGAAGAGCAGGATTTGATTTAATTTGTTTTTGTTTTCCAGCTGAATGATAGCCTTTTCCTTCTCGGCAGTGCGATATTGCAACTCCATATCGGCAAACATTTTCTTGTTTTTTTCTTCGATAATGCTGTCTTTAAGCGAGTTGTGTTTTTTCATCAAATCATACGCATTATCGTGATTACCAAGATTTGCTTCTAAGTCAGCAAGGTCATAGATTAATCTTAATTGATTTTTTTTGATAGTTTTATTGATAGAAGTTTTTAGAAGTTTCTGTATGATTTGTTTTGCTTCGGTAAAGCGATTTAATGTTTTAAGAATGCGAACTTTTTCATATTCTAAAGAATTTTGGTCCCACGGAGCATTATTTTTTGATGTGAAATCGAGTCCTTTGTTTATGCTTTGCAGAGCTTCTTCCGTTTTACCTATGAAAGCAAAATAGCGAGCTTCATTGCGGTAAACGAAACCTGTAAGTTTACTTCTTGGATATTGTTTCCAAAGAGATATTGTTTTATTGTACAAATCGGAAACACGAGCTTCTTCCCTCTTTTCCAGATAAATATCAAACATATTTAAGTAAGTCCAGAGGAGAGCTTCATTTTCTTTATTTTCTTTCTGAGCTTCAGCAAGAGATTTTTGATAATATTCTAAGGCTCTGTCGTACTCTTTGTTATTGCTTAAAATCATACCGATATCTGTAAAATATCCCATCAAAAGGTCAGAATCACCGGATTTTTCAGCAAAAGGAATACAGTATTCCAATGTGATATCCAATAGGTTATGTTCTCGGTCGTTGTATTGTTCCAGAACTCCGTAATTATGCCACAGCCTTGCTCGATACCGATAAGCTTCTGGGGTTGTGTACCATTTCAAATAATCGTTGGCTTTTTGATAGAATTTCTGACTTTTTTGATGGTCGTAATCAAAATAAATTCCTGCTTTGTTGAAATAGTAAATTCCTTCCAAATAAGGTTCTCCTTGGGCTAAATGGAATGCTTCTTCCCGAAGTATTTTGAGTGCCTGCGTGGTATCGGCTTGTGAGAGAATATTTGCAAGTTCCATTAAAATATAGAACTTTTCTCTGTCGGAAGAGGCTTCATTCGCCGCTTGACGCAGTTTATATGGTTCTTGAGCCTTCACCAGTGAAAAACTTAGAACTGTTACAGTTAAGATTAGTATTTTGAGATGTTTAAGCAAAGTGATTGATGTTTTTTACGGCATAAATATAGTGATAAAAAATAAAAACGAAAAAAAATATAGAAATTAATATAAAAATACCTAAAAAAGGGGATTGACATACGAGTTCGAGACTGTTAATTTTGTACTGTTGAAAAAACAATAAAAAGGAAGCTGACTGAATAACAACCTCAATTGTATTCAATAACGCTGTGAAAGTGTTGATATTGAGGGGGATGTAAAAAACAAATCGTTTTTTAAATTAGAAAAAAGAACTTAAAAATTAAAAACAATGAGAAACTTAAAAAAACTAAATCACAAAATTAAATTACTTTTGGTTATGGTTTGCTTTGCTTCGTGCGGAAAGGAGACCGAAGCAAGTGAGCCTTTCCAAGGAGTTTGGAATCTGAAAGCCATCGTTCAGGGAGGGCAAATTGTTGATGTTACAAAACCCGAATTACCTTGTTTTAAGAATACCAAACTTACAGTAGGTAGTTCAAACTTTGAATTATTTTTCTCTGCACTTAAGTCACAAAATTCCACGGATTGCAATAGTGTTACCGAATCAGGGACTTGGACTAAACGCGACGGAAAATATTACATCACTCAAAAAGGACAAGAAACTGAGTTCCCGATGAAATTCAGTGACAATAACACTACATTGCAATTCACCTACGGAGCTGGAAATGATGCTTTCGATATGGTTTTCAAAAAAGAAGGAGGCTCTTCGGGGGATAATAACACAGGTACTAACGCTACCAAACCTGGAACAGGCGTGTATGCGGGTATTTGGTTTCTTGGGGCAAATAGATATGACCTTGCCATCTACCTGCGAGATGACGGCACATATACCGAAGCACTTCGCAAGAGTGATTGGAAAACCCGAGTAGATGGTAATTACGTCATTCAAGGTAATAAACTTACCACTACAAGTAAATCTGGCAAGAAGTCGTACTATACATATATGGATAATTACAGTTATATGTTAGCCGATGGCACTTACTTTATGTTCAAAGTAGAATTTGTGAACCAGATTCCACCCAGTGGATATAAGTTCCAAAACATTGCCGTACTCGATGTAGCAGGTAATTTTTCGGCATCGGGGGTGAGTGGCTACCTGTATTTTGATGGTAAAGGCAATTTCTCGAATGATAAAACTGCTTTCACCCAAACATCGGGAAGTGGAATAGGAAGCGGAGGCTATTCCGGACAGAAGTACATAGGTACCTATACCATTTCCGACGGTACTTTAACTCTTCGTTATAGCAATGGTTCAACAAGTACTCATAGTTTCTTCTATGGGAAGCCTTCCAAAAAAGGAGACGATGCAACTATCGTGGTTGATGGATACACCTATTTTCAGAAAGAATAAAGAAATTTCGTCTTAAGAAACAAGTAAAAAAGTTTTCAAGAACCAAGTAATAAGTGTTTTTAGTAGAAAGAGAACATCCCCCTTACCCCCTTCAAAGGGGGAAAGAATGAACAAGAATTATTAAGAACCAAGTAATAATTAGTAAAAGCAATCTAAAAGAAAAAGAATAAATTATTTATTCACTGTACAAACTCCCCCTTTGAAGGGGGCAGGGGGATGTTAATAAGTAGAATAGTATAAATAAAGGGGCTTCGACTTCGCTCAGCCTGACAAATAAGATGAAAAATATTTGAGCTGTCACCCTGAGCGTAGTCGAAAGGTATAAAAAAATATTTTTACATACATCAACTATATGTATATGCTTATAAAAAAATAATTTTACATATATCAATTATATGTATAATTCTATAAAAAATATTTTTTATAAAGTGAAATAAGTATATAATGTGTTATAAAAATTAAATTTAAAATAAAAACAATATGAAAAATATGTTTACAATATTATTATATGTATTCAGTATGCTGATAGTATCGTGCAATAAAGATGATGAGGGAGGAGGAAATTCTTCAGCAAGTCATATTTCGGGAACGATACATTGGCAATTTGGAGGTAAAGTAGGCAAATATACACCTTCTAATGGTAGTTACAATAAGTCGGTATTTCTGATAGGGTCAAGTTCTACTAAAAAAGGATTTGATGTTTCGTGGGACGGTAAAAAATATATGATTGCATCAGAAACTTGGGATTCAGATGTACAACGTTTTGTACTCCGAGATATGGGGGAGAAAATGGCAAAAGTTGATGATGACAAGAATCGATTTAATGTAACTATCGAGTGGGATAAAATTGGTGATACGCAACCTGTAATAGCTCCTAATGAAAAATATTTTGCACTTGAGCCGCAACGTTGGGCAAAGATGCCGATTGTTATCGTAAATGATAAAGGAAGTGTAATACGTGAGTGGACAAATCCGAAAGAATCATTAGACTATCACGAGAAACCTGTGTGGGACGCTCAAAACGTGTTGTATTTCCGTATTGGTAATAGCGTTTGGAAGTGTGCACCTGATGGAGAATATGCTGATGCAAAGCAAATTATTTCCAATCTTAATGGTGGCAGTCATTTGACGGTAAGCCCCGATGGTTCAAAGTTTGTATTTCGTAAGGATTATTTCTTGTGGATGTGTAATTCAGACGGAAGTGATATGCGACAAATTACCACCTATGATATTTCCAGAAGAACGAACTATAAGGGAGATGCTCGTCCGGCATTTTCGCCCGATGGCAAATATATCGTTTTTACCACAACAGGAACTACAGGAGCAGGTTGGACAGATGCTGACCTTGATGTAAATGTAACCGGAAGTCGTTTCGGCTATCTGTGTATCATTCCCGCAGACGGAAAATTACGCAATCTTGATGATAAGAACAGCGGAGCTATCTATTTGAAGAATCCTGAAGGTGCTGCCGGTATCCCCTGCGATGGTCATTTAGTATGGAGACCTTAATGAGGAGTAAAGAACCAAGTTTTTCAAGAATCAAGTAACAGATATTTCAAGTTATAAAAAAGTCTGGTTTGTCACCCTGAGCGTAGTTGAAGGGTATGAAAAAGTTTTCAAAAACCAAGTAACAAGTATTTTCAAGTTACAAAAAAGTTCAGTTTGTCACCCTGAGCGTAGTCGAAGGGTTTAAAAAAGTTTTCAAAAACCAAGTAACAGGTATTTCAAGTTACAAAAAAGTCTAGTTTGTTACTCTGAGCGTAGTCGAAGGGGCTAAAAAAATTTTCAAGAACCAAGTAACAAATAGTATAAGTAATCTAAAAGAAAAAGAATAAATCAATTATTCACTGTACAAATTCCCTCTTTGAAGGGGGTAGAGGGATGTTAGTAGTCGAAAAAGTATAAATAAACAGGCTTCGACTTCGCTCAGCCTGACAAATAAATTAAAAAATATTTCAATTGTCACCCTGAGCGTAGTCGAAGGGTATGAAAAAGTTTTCAAGAACCAAGTAACAGGTAGTAGAAGTAATCTAAAAGAAAAAGAATAAATTATTTATTCACTGTACAAATTCCCCCTTTGAAGGGGGCAGGGGGATGTCAATAAGTAGAAGAATATAATGAAAAGGCTTCGACTTCGCTCAGCCTGACAAATAAATTAAAAAATATTTCAGCTGTCACCCTGAGCGTAGTCGAAGGGTCTAAAAAAGTTTTCAAGAATCAAGTAATAAGTTTTTCAATTGGGTTAAAAAGCATTCTTTTTGTTTCCTTCATAGGAGAAATAAATATGATTTAATTATTAGTTCTTTATATGTTATAATTTTAGTATCCTTTTGAGGGAAACTGGAGAATGCGACAAAAAAATGTAACTAATGGAAAAACTTTATAAATGTAAATACTTATAGCATCATAAGTCAATAAATTTTTATATATATTTTATAATATATTTATATTTTAAAAAAGATATTTGGCATTGTTTATGCGGCAATTTTAGTGTAGTTTAACTTATTTTTACTACAAAAAATAGTTTTAGTAATAACCAAATAAAATTTTTTAAGATGAACAACAAAGTAAAGGGGCTAAAAATACAAGCCTTGCAAAATCACGAACATTTCGGATTTGTATCTGAATTAAAATTAGTGTTGGAACAAGCTAATATTGATGAATTAGCAAAATTATTGGAGCAATTTTCTCTTTTGGTAGAAGAAGAAAATAGGGCTTTTGAACGTACGGCAAAAAGTAGCCATACTAAAACACTTTCTATGTTAGACAAGGAAAGTGGTAATTACTATCGCGGGCTGTTGGCTTGTGTGAATTCCGCCAAGTATAGTCCTGTGAAAGAAGAAAAAGAAGCAGCCGATTTGCTACTGATATTGATTAAATCATATGGTTATTTCATATCGGAAAGCTATGAAAGTCAGCACAGCAAAACGGTAAACTTCATTCAGGATATGCGAAGTGAAAAGTACAAAAAGGCTTCTGAGCTTGTCGGTACGGTACGGTGGGTCGATTGGTTTGAAAAAGCAAATCAGAACTTTATGGAAGTGTACCGAACACGTCGTGATGAGAAGGCTTCATCAAAGGCAGGTACACGTCCGTTGAAGTCAGTACGCAAAGAAATCGATGAAGTATATCGTAACATTGTAAACCATCTGAACGCATTGAATGTGTTGAAACCTTCAAATGAAATTATTCAACTTACTTCACGCATCAATGTTCTGATTGACAGACTTTCTGCAACTATGGCAAGCCGTAGTACAAGAGCCAAAAAGAAAGATGACGATTCTAAAAAACAGGTTTCATAATTAAAGTATTTAATATAGCAATTATTGGTTGATACATTCCTCCTCACAAAAAGTGTTGGAGGAATGTTTTAAAAGAATTGACTAAATGAAAAAAAAATTAGTTTGTCACCCTAAGCGTAGTAGAAGGGTATGAAAAAGTGTTCAAGAACCAAGTAACAAAGTATTTCAAGTTACAAAAAAGTTCGGTTTGTCACTCTGAGCGTAGTCGAAGGGTCTGAAAAAGTTTTTAAGAATCAAGTAACAAGTGGTAAAAGTAATTTAAAAGAAAAAAATAAATCAATTATTCACTGTACAAACTCCCCCTTTGAAGGGGGCAGGGGGATGTCAGTAATCAGAAAGGTGCAAAAAATTATCAAGAACCAAGTAACAAGTATTTTCAAGTTACAAAAAAGTTTTGTTTGTCACCCTGAGCGTAGTCGAAGGGTCTGAAAAAGTTTTTAAGAATCAAGTAACAATTAGTAGAAGTAATCTAAAAGAAAAAAATAAATCAATTATTCACTGCACAAATTCCCCCTTTTAAGGGGGTAAGGGGGATGTAAATAAATAGAAGAGTATAAATAAACAGGCTTCGACTTCGCTCAGCCTGACAAATAAGGTAAAAATATTTCAGCTGTCACCCTGAGCGTAGTCGAAGGGTCTAAAAAAGTTTAATCACAAAAAATTATAGGATATGAAAAAAGTTTTAGTATTAATAACAAGTCTTTTAGGAACGATGGTATGTAGTTCTTGTTCCAAAGAAAACGGCGGTGGAGGGGAGCTACCTCCGCTAAAAAATTTCCCCGGTACATTATACATCGATTTTGCTACTGACGGCATTCGTTCATACGATTTTAAAACAGGAAAACTCGTTAAAGTAACCAACACAGACAGAGGACCAGGGGTTACGGGCTATGATTTTTCGTATGGAAGTAAGGAAATTGCATTGTCGATAGGTACAAGCCGTACTTTTGACACCTATCAAGATAAGCAAACTTTCATTATGCGACCTTTTGAAGGGAAATATACGTGGTACAGCACCATTTCCGACCCCAATGGAATACCTTCCGAGGGGAATATATTTGGTTTCAAATATCAATATAACGGACAAAGTTCTGAGGGACAATTCTACCATGAAGCTGCGATACGGGTTTCTCCTAATAAAAGATATATCGCCGTAGATGGTAATTATTGGGAAGACAGAGGGGTGCTCCTGTTTGATACGCAAACGGGGAAACTTCTGGCTGAGTTTTACACCACCAAAGAAGATTTAGACTATCAATCTACACCCGTTTGGACACATAACAATGAATTATTTTTTGCCATCAGAGGGATGTTGTACCGTTGGAAAGAAGGTTATGGCACGAAAGTAGAACAGGTTTTAAATCTTAATAATGGTAATGGGGCGGGTTATGTAGCCGTAAATCCACAGGGAACACGAGTTGCTTTCCGTTACAAAAAGCATTTGTGGATACAAAACATTGACGGAAGCGGGTTGCAACAGATAACGACCAGTCCGCCCTCAGGACTTTCTAAGGTGGACGGAGAGTATCAACCTGTATTTTCTCCCGATGGGCGGTATATAGCCTTTGTGGGTTCACCTACAATTAGTCAGATGTGGACAGATTATGACCCTTTACAACCGCGTTTGCCTCACGTTACTGTGGTGGGTGGTTCGTACGGATATGTATTTATCATTCCTGACGACAATAAACTATATGATTTGAAAGACCCCACCAGCGGAGCCGTAATGATTAAAGATAGTTCTGGCTTTTCCGTAGCAGGTTATTTTAGTAATATGATTTGGAGATAGTGATATAAAAAACTTCAAGAACCAAGTAACAAGATATTTTAGTTAGAAAAAAGTTCGGTTTGTAACCCTGAGCGTAGTCGAAGGGTCTATGTAAGTTTTAAAGAACCAAGAACCAAGTATTTTAAGGAGGAAAAAAAACATTTGAAAATATTAAAAACTAACGTTTGGATAAAGTATTAACTATTAAAACACAATCAAAATGAGAAGAATTTTATTTTTTATGGGAGCGGTATTGTTGTTTACTGCTTGTGGAAAAGACGACGGAAAAGAAAGTGTGGATACCTCTGAACTTCTGGGAATGTGGCAATTGGAATCGCTTATAAATGACGGACAACCGAAGGCATTAAACAATTGTGAGCGTCAATGGAAGCAGGAATTCCGTGAAAATAACCAATTGACGTTCTATCATTTCGATGTACAAAACGACGGAAGTTGTAAATCGGAAGTTGCAACATACACATATCAAGTATCAGGAAATCAGATTACATTTAGCAACGAAAAAGGCAAGATGGTCAATACGTTTTCTGTTAAAGAAGGCAAACTGACGATGGTTACTCCTGCAAGCCAAAGCAGAACAGGAAAAGAGGAAATAGCTACCTACACAAAAATTACAGCAAATAACAATGCGGATTCTGACCCAATCATAGGTAATTGGAAGATTCGTGTTATTCAAGATGCATCGGCAACGGTTGAGGTAACCAATAAACCTTGTGTAAAAGATACTTATTTGCAAGCAGATGCTACCTCCATTTTGTTTAAACTATATCTTCCTGACCCAAAAACGAACGAATGCCAGTCGGGGCAAGAACAATATCAATGGTTTAGACAAGGAGATACTTATTATTTTAATCAAAATGGTCAGCAATTTAAACTTCCTATTGAGTTGAGAGATAATAATCAAACTTTAATGTTGGATTATCCTACCCAATCAGGTAATATTAAATTTTATTTTACGCGAGGCTAATTAGTCAAAATATCAAAAATGAAAGGTTGTTTTTAACTTTTCCTTTTTGAAAAAGAAAGAAAAAAAATTTTTGTAATAATCTAATACTTTGGATATGATGAAAAAAAGAATTTCATTGCTCGGAATAATATTGTTTGCTTTCTTGGTGTCTTGTGCTAAGGAAAGCGAATTAAGCGTAGGAACGCAAAATCTCAGTGGCAATTTGTTTATACAATTTACTGATGGTGTATCTGTATATAATTTAACGGATAACAAATATACGGAGGATGTAGCAAAAGTAAGTTTGACACAAGTTTTACAAACGTATGATGTGTCGTGGGATACTTCGAAGGTACTTTTTACCCTTGATGTACAGGGCTTTAATCATAAGCGTATTGTGTACAGAAATATTAGCGACCCCGTAACACATCAAGAAGTAAAAACCGACGGTAAGAATATCCACGATTTTGAGTACGAATGGGGTGATGTACGCCCCCTCGATGCATTTATTTCTCCTAACGAGAAGTACATTGCGTTAGAAGGACAAGGATATTCGGATATGCCTACGATTATCATCGAAGCGGATAAAGATAAAGAAGTAGGTCGTTGTGACCCTCCCGCAGGGTATAACGATTGGGGAAAACCCGTTTGGACAGCTGATAATGTGTTATACGTTCAGGTAGGTGATGCCGTTTACAAGATGAGTCCCGATGACGGATATAAAACGTATCAAAAGGTCTGCTCTGCCGATGGAGGAGGTTCTTATAGGGTAAATCCGCAGGGAACGAAGTTTGTCTATTATAAGGATAAACATTTGTGGCTTTGCAATATTGACGGTAGCAATCGCAAACAAATCACGACCAGCAAAACCTACGATTGGGCAAGCTGGGACGGCGAAGGATTTCCTACATTCTCCCCTGACGGAAATTACATTGCTTTTACTTCACGAGGTTCACGCGGTATGGCGTGGAGCGACCACGATTATCCTGATGGCTCTTGGGTGGGTGCTGTGGGAGGTAAATATGGTTATATATCAGTAATTCCCGCCGACGGAAACCTTTACAATCTTGATGATAAAAATAGCGGTGCCATATCACTAACCAGAAGCGGAAATAGAGGAATTCCTTGCGACGGACACTTAGTTTGGAGGAGATAAATATATTGTTAAAAAATCAAGAAACATTAACGAATATTAACTTATAAAATACCTGAAAAGGGGGATTGATTACAACGAATATTAGGTGTATTTTTGTACTGTAAAATTGCTTATAAAATGGAACTAACTACAAATCATTGAAGCGAGAATCGTATTTACTGAGTTATTAGTGGTGTCTGATTTATGAGGATTCCTTATTGGGATAAATCTTGTTCTGGTTTCAATGAAAGATGAAAGTAGAAATTATTGTTGTGATATTTTTAAAACAATATTTTGCTATTATTTTGAACGTAAATTTGAATCAGAAAAACAGATGCTATGAAGAAAACAATTTTATTCTTGTTGAGCATAATATTGATAGGTTGTTCGGGAGAAGGAAAGGAAGGTTCTTCTGTTAAAGGAGTATTCGATGTAAGGTTTCAAGCAGATTTAAAGAATACCATTTACACCTCGGCTATTTTTGGATTGGCAGAAGTGGAGCGACAAACAAATCAAGCCATTGATTTTTTCTATATTGATTTTGAGGCAGAAGAAAATGGAACGATTGAGGTTACAATTGAAGAAACCGTACTGAATCACAAAACGGAAGTAACACAGGAGGTAACCGCTGGTCGTAATAGTTTTTCTCCAAAAATAAAATGGAAATATGATGCCTTGAAGCAAATGAAGCAACCCGGATATACTGATTTTACTTTCCTCTGCAAAAACACAGCAGGCGATAAATTGGGAAGTAAAGACATCAAAATACGATACACTTCTATCAATGAATGTGTGTTGGTCGCAAAGTTAGAAGGGAAAATTTATCCGTTGTTCCATTTTATGGGAGCTTATGTAAATGAAGATAGCCCCATAGTGGATGTTTTTCTAAAAGATGTTCTCAATACAACTGATTTAAAGGCTTTTACAGGTTATCAAGGAGGAAATTCAAATGAAATTGCTATAAACGTCATAAACCAAGTACGAGCAATGTTCCTTACATTACGAGCTAAGGGTTTGAAATACAGTAGTATAACAGATACAAGTAATAATTCTTCCAATCCTAACGTTGTAAGCCAGTACATTCGTTTTGCGGATGAGGTAATGAACAATACACAAGCCAATTGTGCAGACGGAACAGTTTTTCTTTGTAGTGCCTTAAGAAAAGTAGGAATAGAAGCGTTTATGGTTTTTCAGCCAGGACACGTTTACTTAGGATATTACGCTAACTCTGGCAAAAAGAGACCTTTCCTTTTGGAAACCACAATGGTAGGAACTGAAATTTCCTTTATGCAAGCAACTGATATTAATGTCAATACGTTCAATAAAAACATTGATAAATACAATAATAAAGATTATATGGATATGTATTTCATTATAAATATAAATGATATACGTCCGCTAATTAAACCTATCGGGAGATAGGACATTATTTTTTCTCAAGCTCAAATTTTGTAATTTGAGTGCTAATCATCTCTGTTAAGATTCCAAAAAATGAAATAATTTTCATAACTTTGGAATCTTATTTTTTTATGATAGAAATGTATTTCAAAGATTCTCCAAAAACAACCGCTAAACAGTGGAAACAACGCGTACAGTTTGAACTGCAAGGGGCTGATTATAATGATTTATTGGTTCATAAATCACACGAAGGAATTCCATTACTCCCTTTTTACACTTCTGAAAATAAGCAATTTACATATGAAGTAAATGCAGAACCAAAAGCGATGATTTCACTTTATTGTTCAAATACGGAACAAACGCTTAAGCGGATTAATTTTTGGCTTTCCAAAAACGTTAATCATTTTTTCATAGCCTTACATTTTGAAAAAAATAATTGGAGTGAATTCTTCTCGCAATTACCTGAAAATGGAGTTTATTTTATTGATATTCAGTTATTAGATTTGTTATTTCTTCAAAAGATAAACGAATTAATACAAAATTGTAATCGGGAAATTTTTCTTTGTAATGATTGTATTCATAAATTTCTCAAAAAAGGAAAATGGTTTCAAAATCAAAAATCTGATTTAGAATTAGTTATAAATAATGTTGCTGATAAAAATCCTGTGATTTTTGTAGATACGACATTGTACCAAAACGCAGGAGCAGGAATGATTCAGCAGATAGCCTATGGAGTTTCTCAAGCGATGGAATATTTTAAAAATATATGTAATAAATTTATTATCAATGAATTAAAAATATGTTTTAAAGTTGCGGTAGGAGATAATTTTATGTTTGAAATTTCAAAAATGAGGGCGTTTAGGCAGGTTACAGAAAGTGTTTTTGAAAAATTTGGTAGTAATATAAAAATTTTCTTTATTACCGAAACTTCCAACAGGGGCTTGTCAATCTTGAAATCGAAATATAATGAGAATTACGTTTCCCTTGCCTATGAGAGTGCAATTTTAGGAGGTTCAGATTTTGTGATTCCTAAAAATTCAGTGATTTATAAGAAAAATACACTTGAAAATGAGGTTAATAACATAGAAGAAATACAAAAAATTATTCAAAATAGAAAGGCAGTTTTCTTAAACGGAATGTATAGTTTCGAAACGATTTCTTGTGAAATTGCTAAAAAATCATTGCTATTATTTCAAAATATTGAAAAATCAGGTGGTTTGTTAGAGCAGGTAAAAAATCACACTCTACAGAAAAAGATAAAGGAAAAAGCCCAAGAAGAACAAATTTTATTTGAAAAACAAATAGAAGAAATGAATATTGATTTTCAGTGTTTTGCCTCAAAAGAAGAATGGGAGTTATATCCGTTTGTAAAGCAAAAGCAAGAAAAAACATTGGTGGAACCTTTGATAGAGAAGCGATTATGGGAGAAAATAGAGAAAAGGCAGTTGAAAAAATAATTTCAGAAATTCAAAAAATAAGTCTAAAAAGTTCAAAATCAGGATTTTTAGAAAATGAGTACATAGCAGGATTTCCTCCTTATTTAAGAGGATATCACGCAATGGGAAATTTATTGCAATCTCCTGAATATGAGCCAGTATGTGTGTGGAATGAAGGTTTAATTTTTTGCGAAGAAAAATATGCAGAAGTATTGTTTCACAATTTAGAAGATTTGCTAAATGCTAAAAATATTGATAAAAAATCGATTATTATCACGGAAAAACTCAATTTAAATCAAATAATTGATAATATTAATCAAATAAATTACATTTATCTGTTGTGTGATTTAGAATATCCGTATTTACGAAGTTTTTTTCAACAAATTCCCAAGAAAATACTTCCAAAAATTAGATTTCTGTTGTTTTTTGATGAAAAAGTATTCGATAGAATGGACAAAATAAGAGAAATACGCTCGTTTTATTCTGAAATTATGGAAGAAATGGAGTATTCTTACAAAATCCCGATAGCATCTTACGTAAACACAGTCACGGAGCAGTTATATGCCTTAGCAGCTCAATCCGATGTGTTGTTGTATGATGTAAATAATTTATATTTGAATGATAAGTTAAATCGTTTTCTTATGCAAAACACATTGATTTTAAAGACGATTGACCCTTTCTGGAAATAAAAAAGGCAATTCACAATGAATTGCCTTTTTCTTTATTATTATTATTTTTTCTGTTGAGCTTTGCGTTGTGCTTCAGCTTGTTCCATCATTTCACGCATTTTACGCTGAAAATTACTTTCTTGTTTAGGTTTTTTCTTATTTTCTTCAATTCTGGCGTGAATTTTCTTTTCGTCAATAATCCAATGCTTGATGGCTAACATTATGAAAATGGTAAGTAAATTCGATATGAAATAATATAAACTCAATCCACTGGCATAGTTATTAAAGAAAAATAACATCATAATAGGAGAGAGGTAAATTAAGAATTTCATATTTGGCATTCCCGGTTGTTGCTGTTGCATACTTTGTGACATTGTCATTATTGAGTAAATCAAAATTGCAACCGAAGCTAAGATTGGGAACAAACTCACGTGACTTCCATAAAAAGGAATTGAGAAAGGAAGTTCCAAAACAGCATCGTAGGATGAAAGGTCATCTGCCCACAGAAAAGCCTTTTGTCTTAATCCAAATTCTGTTGGGAAAAAGTTGAAAAGAGCCAAGAAAACAGGAAGTTGTAAAAGTGCTGGAATACAACCACTTAAAGGATTAACGCCCGCTTTTCGGTACAAATCCATTGTTTCTTGTTGGCGTTTCATTGGTTCTTTGTATTTTTCGTTGATTTCCGTGATTTCAGGTCTTAAAACTTTCATTTTTGCCTGCGAAATGTACGATTTGTAAACCATTGGCGAAAGTAATAAACGCACAATAATTGTCATCAAAATAATGCACAAACCAATTGAAAAATAATTAGATAAGAAGTTGAACAAAGGAATAAATAACCATTTATTCAACCAACCGAAAATTCCCCAACCAAGCGGAATTAATTCTGTTAAGTTATAATTTCCTTTTTCGTCGTATTTGTTTAATAAGTTGTAATCACTTGGTCCGAAATAGAAATGCAAAGATTCGTTAATTTCATTTCCTTTTGAAGCAAGAGCAATTTGTGCATTGTAATCTTTGGTGAATTTTACATCTACACCTTCGTCATCGACCAAATTTTTTGATTCGAATTTTCCACTTTCAAACGCATTATCTGAAATTAAGATGGAAGAGAATAAATGTTGTTTAAAAGCTACCCAACGAACATTTTTGTTTTCCTCGCTGTCGTTGCTCCCTTCACTCATTCTGCTTACTTTATCTTCTTCATACAGAGAGGTTAACTGTGTGTATCGATTTTCGTAAGTAACACTTTTTTCCATTCTTCTGGATTTCAAAGCCCAGTCCAACGAAATTTGTCGCGAAGTGTCCAATACTCCTGAAAGACCCTTTGAATGAATTTTAAAATCAACCATATAACCTTCTGAAGGGAGAGCATAAACGTACTCCAAATATTGATTTTCAGAAGTTTTTAATTTCATTGAAACTACTTTCATTCCGTCTTTTTCTGAAACGGAAGACTCAAAGTATAAATCTTTTGTATTCAGATTTTGATTTTGAGTGGTTGTAAAATTGATTGAAAACGATGCATTTTTGTCGTGAATCAAATAAAGTGGCTGAGCGTCATAGGTTTTGAACTCTTTCAAAAGAACCTCTTCAATTTGTCCACCTTTATTGTTGATTGTCAGTTTTAAGTCCTTGTTTTCAAGTATAGTAACCTCCTCTTTAGCAGATGGAAGCGAAGCCGAGTAGGCAAAAGCTCCCAATGAAGATTTATAATTTGCCAAAGTTACTGAATCCGTAGGTACAGAACTGTAAGTAGTTGTATTTTGGGCTTGTGTATCGTTGTTTTGTTTTGCTTTTTCTGCTTCAATACGCTCTTTTTCAGCCTTTTGTTGAGCTATTTCTTGCTCAGTAGGACGATTATTGTACATCATCCACATAAGCAATACGAAAATGAGCACAAACCCAATAATGGTTTTTAAATCAATCTTTTTTTCTTCCATATAATGTTAATTTGTTTGATATTTAAGAGTTTATGTTTATAAATATCAAATTATTTTGAATTAATTTTTTCAAGTTTATTTTTTAGAGCTGCTTTCACAAAGGCTACGAAAAGTGGGTGCGGATTGGCAACTGTACTTTTATATTCAGGGTGATATTGTACACCTACAAACCAAGGATGGTCTTGAATTTCAATAACTTCCACTAAGCCCGTTTCAGGATTAATTCCTGTGCAACGCATTCCAGCTTTTTCTAAAACATCTTTAAATTCATTGTTGAATTCATAACGATGACGATGACGCTCAGAGATATTCTCTTTTCCGTAAGCCTCATATATGTTGCTGTTTTTCAGTAATTTGCAATCCCAAGCACCAAGACGCATTGTTCCGCCTTTATGTGTGATATCTTTTTGATTTTCCATCAAGCTGATAACCGGATATTCCACATCAGGATTCATTTCTGTGGAATTGGCATTCAGTAAGTTAGCTTTATTTCGAGCAAATTCAATAACCGCCATTTGCATTCCTAAACAAATTCCTAAAAACGGAATTTTATTTTCACGTACAAAACGAATTGCCTCAATTTTTCCTTCAATACCTCTGTTTCCAAATCCTGGAGCAACCAAAACTCCGTCTAAATGTCCAAGCTTTTCTTTGATGTTATCAACATCTAAATGCTCGGAATGAATACTTTCCACTTCAACTTTTACCTCATTTTCAGCTCCTGCGTGAATAAATGCTTCTAAAATTGATTTGTATGAATCTTGCAATTCTACATATTTCCCAACAAGCCCGATTTTAATTCGGTTTTTTGGATTTTTGTGTCGTTGTAAGAAAGCATTCCACTGCGTTAAATCAGGTTCTTTTTTGTCAGGCAGAGCCAATTTTTTCAAAGCAACTTTATCCAAACCTTCCAAAAGCATCATATTTGGAACGTCGTAAATTGTTGAAGCATCAATAGATTGGATTACTGCTTCACGTTTTACATTGCAGAACAAAGCTAATTTGTAACGTAAGTCGTCCGAAAGTTCGTGTTCGGTACGGCAAACCAAAATGTCGGCTTTTATTCCGCTTTCCATCAAGGTTTTTACGCTGTGCTGAGTAGGTTTTGTTTTCAATTCGCCCGCGGCTGCCAAAAACGGAACCAAAGTCAAGTGTACTACAATTCCGTTATTCTCGCCCAAATCCCATAACAATTGTCGAACCGATTCAATGTACGGAAGTGACTCAATATCACCAACTGTTCCGCCAATTTCTGTTATAACGATGTCATAATCACCAGTTTGACCAAGTATTTGCATACGTTGCTTGATTTCGTTGGTAATATGCGGAATGACTTGTACGGTTTTTCCTAAAAATTCTCCTCTGCGTTCCTTTTCAATGACACTCTGATAGATACGCCCTGTAGTCACGTTATTAGCTTGTGAGGTATGTACGTTCAAAAAACGCTCGTAGTGACCTAAATCAAGGTCAGTTTCGGCACCGTCCTCAGTAACGAAACACTCGCCGTGTTCATACGGGTTGAGCGTTCCCGGATCGACATTAATATATGGGTCAAACTTCTGAATAGTAACACGATAGCCCCTTGCTTGCAATAATTTGGCAAGTGAAGCCGCAATGATTCCTTTTCCAAGTGAAGACGAGACGCCTCCCGTTACGAAAATATATTTGGTCTTAGCCATTTTATTATGTAGTTGTTTTGATTTTCAATCGGCAAAAGTAGGAATTTTAACTGAAAGCACAAAAGAAAAGAAATAAAGAAAAAGGAATGTTAATTATCATTCAGCTATTTGCTTTTTTTAGATAAATCTTTTTATAAGTTAAATAGATACGATAAAAATTCAAAAAAATATTTTTCTTATTTTGATAATTCTTAAATATGGTTGAAAAATTATTTCACTATTAAAATTTATATAAATAAAAGTATAAGTATTTCTTTAAAAACCTAAAACAATCTTCGCAATGGAAAAGTAAATCAGGATACCTAATACGTCATTACTTGTGGTGATAAACGGACCTGTGGCAACAGCTGGGTCAATCCCTCGTTTGTGCAGGAAAATAGGGATAAAAGTTCCGATGACTGCCGCATTGATTATCACGGTTACTAAGGCAACTGCTACAGTCAGGCTGATAAGATAGCTGGTCTGGAAGGCAAAATGACTAACCAGAATCACCACTGCGGCAATAGCTAACCCATTTATGAGACCCAAAAGAAATTCTTTCAACAACCTGCCCCATATTTCGCCGTCTATGGAATCATTTGCCAGTCCTTGTACTACGATAGCCGATGACTGTACCCCAACGTTCCCTGCCGTTGCCTGAATGAGTGGTATGAAGATTAAAAGCACCGGAAAGCGTTCCATAGCTCCTTGAAAGCCATTGATAATGCTTGCTGCTCCCAGTCCGCCGAACATTCCGATAAGTAGCCAAGGCAGTCGTGCCTTTGTAAGTTTCCAAATGCTATCGTCAGCCTCCACGTCGTGGGTGATACCCGCTGCTAACTGGTAATCTTTTTCTGCTTCCTCTTTGATAACGTCCACCACGTCGTC
Source organism: Capnocytophaga stomatis (assembly GCF_002302635.1). Lineage (NCBI taxonomy): Bacteria > Pseudomonadati > Bacteroidota > Flavobacteriia > Flavobacteriales > Flavobacteriaceae > Capnocytophaga > Capnocytophaga stomatis. Next base: position 657,667 of record NZ_CP022387.1, on the reverse strand, counting down.
GATAGTGATGCGTCCGACTAATCTTTTCATCTCATCGACTACCGGAATAGCCTCCAAGTCATATTTTGCCATTATTCGGGCAACATCTTCTGCCGTATCGGTAACATAAACATAATCTACCTTAGGGATATATACGTCTTTTATATTGGAACGCGTAGAAGTGGTTAATAAATCTTTTAGTGAAAGCCTTCCTTTTAATACATCGTTATCATCAACTACGTAAATGGAGTGTACACGCTTTACAAACTCAGCTTGTTCGCGCATTTCCTTTACACATTTGAGTACATTCCAATTCTCATTGACTTTTACTAACTCCTTAGCCATCAATCCCCCTGCGGTATCGTCATCATACCGAAGCAAATCGACGATATCCTTTGCGTGTTCTACGTCTTCGATGTATGAAATAACCTCTGTCTTTCGTTTTTCGGGAAGTTCTGAGATAATATCCACCGCATCGTCCGTATCAAGCTCTATCAACTCATCCGCAATCTCTTTTGCGGACATATTTTCAAGGATTTTGTCTCTGAAATCTTCATCTAACTCCGTAATAACGTCTGATGTCTTTTCCGTATCAAGCAGTCGGATAATATAAATTGCCTCTTTAATATGCAATTCGTGTATAATCTCTGCAATATCAGCGTAGTGCATATCATTGAGTAGCGTCTCCAATTCCTTGTTTCGCTCCTCATTGATGAGTAATTCGATTTGCTCAATAAGTTCATCCGTGAGTTTAAATGTTGACATAGAGTACCTTTGTTATTTTCTTCTGCAAATATAAGTATTTTTACTATTTAATTCAACTCAATAGTTTATATCAAGCTATTTTGTTGATATTTAGTCGTATATGATATTTTTTAAACTTAAAACCTCTTCAATGTAGTAGTATGTATGGTTACTGAAAACACTTCCTCAGCATTACTGATAATTACCTTTGCCAGCTTACTATTGAAGCTTTCTGTTGAATCTACTTTCTTACAAAATGTTGAAAGTCAGTTTATATCATTTTCCAAGTCAAATTGCTTAACTCTATTCACAGAAACTTTTTGCAACTAAAACAATTACCTATATGTTTTAATATCAGCTCACCATAGATAACTTTATGATGTTTATCCTCAATTAGAATAAAATTTTTTAAATTATTGTCAATAATTCAAAAATTTACTGTAATTTTGTTTCCGTAAGGTATTAGTATTATATTTTTTATGATTAAATACGAAATGAAATTACAGAATTTTTATCTTTGTAATAAAAAATTATCTTTCACATAAACAAAAAATATTTTTATTATGAATTTTATTAAAAAAATAGCAGTTTTCATCTTAATTATTGGATTGATTTCTTGCAAGGTAACAAAACCTCAAACTAAAGAAACGAGTTATGTTAAAATGTATAATGATGAGCCTATAACGATTCATTTTTTTGCTCCTCAATACATCGGGAGTGTAGAGCAATTTTATGGTAAATATACAAAAAAAGAGTATTTCACAATAAAAAAGTTGATTGAGGAAAATTTGCAAACTACAATTCCGGACGGAAAGACAATTATTATAAATTTTTCACAGAAAGCTCCAAATTGTTTTGAATATGGGCAAACCCCATCAGACGTTCGTGAAATGGCAAAGAATAGTATTAAAATTTCAAATGAAATCAGTGAAACATATAATGCTATAGATTTTTTTGTTTTTACAGAAGATTTCTTTTTCAAGAATATTTATAAAACTATTGAAAAATATAAATTAGATACGGGATTTTTTCACAAAAATATTTTCACACGCCATCAAAACTGCGGAGCCTTTATAGCGATAAAACCTAATGGTCATTTTTATAAATATTATGGAGAGGACTATTATTCTCAGATGGATGCATTTTTGAGTAATTCAATAAAGTTTACTGATTTGAAATAGTAACACCACGATTTTCTCCATTGACCTTATCTTTTTATTGCTCTTGAGCTTCGCTCAGAGTGATGGATAATTTCTTTTTCTTTAACTCTTTACGCTTTTCCCTTATCCTTTACACTTTATCCTTTATTTTTTGACTCAATCAGATTGGTGATGTATAAAAATTCCTGCCACGAGAGTTGTTCCGGACGCTTATCGAAGATTTTGTTCTGCTTTACTTCTTCATTGGTGAGGAACTGTTTTAAACTGTTGCGAAGCGTTTTTCTTCTTTGATTGAACGCTGTTTTTACTATGTTGAAGAATTTTTTTTCGTCGCAGTCCAGATGATAATTTGCCTTCCGCTGTAGTCGAAGTACTCCACTTTTGACCTTAGGCGGCGGATTGAATACGTTTTCCGACACGGTGAAGAGGTATTCTGCATCATAGAAGGCTTGAGTTAGTACAGATAGGATGCCATACGTTTTACTTCCGGGCTTTTCGCAGATACGCTCCGCCACTTCTTTTTGAAACATTCCACTGAATTCGGGAATATAGTCACGTAATTCGAGAGTTCTGAATATAATTTGCGAAGAAATGTTATAAGGAAAGTTACCTATGACGGCAAATGGCTCACTTCGGAAGTAAGAAAGAATATTGAACTTCAAAAAGTCGCCACTGATGATATTATTTTGTAAGGTCGGGAAGTTTTTTTCGAGATAACTCACCGATTCTTTGTCGATTTCGATAACGTGTACTTCGGTGCCTTTCTTTAAAAGGAATTGTGTGAGCACGCCCATTCCGGGACCTATCTCCAAAACCTTACTATACCCTGAAAGTGAGAGTGTATCGGCAATTTTTTGAGCGATATTGAGGTCTTTCAAGAAATGTTGTCCTAAATGTTTTTTGGCTTTTACCGTTTCCATAGTGATTTGTTGTCTTTTTTAAGTGATTTGTTATTTATAAGGAGATTTCTTTAAGCTCCGTACCGAACATCAGTACTTTATCGCCAAAGTTCTCCATACTTAATTGTTTAAGCGTAGGGATTTCTTTCTTGATGAAGTGAAGTAAATCTTGAGGAGACTCAGTTTCGTGATGGATTGCGTATGTTATATCGTTTTCCATATTCATAATTTTGAAAATCCTCACTGATTTGATTTTGTTTGTTTCATAAACCTTATGGATATATATTTGTTTAATCCAGTCCAGCCATTGATTGTGGATATTTCTCCCTATAACCGCAGTTAAATTATAGATGTACATAAAATTGAATTTTTGCAAAGGTATAAAAAGTTAGTTAGCCGGCAAGATTCAATATTATATATTATGGTGTAAGAAATTATTGTTTCTAAGTTTTTCTTCTTTAGGATTTCTTTATTTGAAAAATTCTTTTTATTTAAATGATTGATTTTAAGTTTTTTGAATTTATTTTCAAAAGATTTTTGCAAAAAACTTGGCAAAAAGTTTGGAGTTTTAGGAAAAAGTATTACTTTTGCACCCGCTTTGAAAGGCTTACGGTGTATAGCTAATAGCAATTAGCCAATAGCTAAAAGCGAAAAAATAAAAAAAGTTCATAAAAATTTTGTGGGAATAAAAAAAGTATTTATCTTTGCACCCGCTTTGAAAGGCTTACGGTGTATAGCTAATAGCAATTAGCCAATAGCTAAAAGCAAAAAATAAAAAAAACTTTCAAAAAGTTTTGGTGGTTTAAAAAAAAGTATTACTTTTGCACCCGCAAATGCAACGAGCTTCTGAAGGGGAGGTGCGTTGCTAAAATGAATAAGACGCATAGTTCATTGATATATTGTTGACAGCACAAAAAAGATTTAAAGAATTAATCCTAGAGTCAATTACTTTATTTGGTTATAATATTAAAGATTTTAACGATGAAGAGTTTGATCCTGGCTCAGGATGAACGCTAGCGGCAGGCCTAACACATGCAAGTCGAGGGGTAGAGTGCTTCGGCACTTGAGACCGGCGTACGGGTGCGTAACGCGTGTACAATCTACCTTTTGCTAAGGGATAGCCCGAAGAAATTTGGATTAATACCTTATAGTATTATTGGATGGCATCATTTAATAATTAAAGCTACGGTGGCAAAAGATGAGTACGCGTCCCATTAGCTAGTTGGAGTGGTAACGGCACACCAAGGCTACGATGGGTAGGGGTTCTGAGAGGGATGTCCCCCACACTGGTACTGAGACACGGACCAGACTCCTACGGGAGGCAGCAGTGAGGAATATTGGACAATGGTCGGAAGACTGATCCAGCCATGCCGCGTGCAGGATGACGGCCTTATGGGTTGTAAACTGCTTTTGTATGGGAAGAATAAGATTTACGTGTAGATTGATGACGGTACCATACGAATAAGCATCGGCTAACTCCGTGCCAGCAGCCGCGGTAATACGGAGGATGCGAGCGTTATCCGGAATCATTGGGTTTAAAGGGTCCGTAGGCGGGCTTATAAGTCAGAGGTGAAAGCACTGAGCTCAACTGAGTAACTGCCTTTGAAACTGTAGGTCTTGAATGGTTGTGAAGTAGCTGGAATGTGTAGTGTAGCGGTGAAATGCATAGATATTACACAGAACACCGATTGCGAAGGCATGTTACTAACAACTTATTGACGCTGATGGACGAAAGCGTGGGGAGCGAACAGGATTAGATACCCTGGTAGTCCACGCTGTAAACGATGGATACTAGCTGTTTGGTAGTAATATTGAGTGGCTAAGCGAAAGTGATAAGTATCCCACCTGGGGAGTACGCACGCAAGTGTGAAACTCAAAGGAATTGACGGGGGCCCGCACAAGCGGTGGAGCATGTGGTTTAATTCGATGATACGCGAGGAACCTTACCAAGGTTTAAATGGGAAACGACGTATCTAGAGATAGATATTTCTTCGGACGTTTTTCAAGGTGCTGCATGGTTGTCGTCAGCTCGTGCCGTGAGGTGTCAGGTTAAGTCCTATAACGAGCGCAACCCCTGCTGTTAGTTGCTAGCGAGTGAAGTCGAGCACTCTAACGGGACTGCCGGTGCAAACCGTGAGGAAGGTGGGGATGACGTCAAATCATCACGGCCCTTACATCTTGGGCTACACACGTGCTACAATGGCCGGTACAGAGAGCAGCCACTGCGTGAGCAGGAGCGAATCTATAAAGCCGGTCACAGTTCGGATCGGAGTCTGCAACTCGACTCCGTGAAGCTGGAATCGCTAGTAATCGGATATCAGCCATGATCCGGTGAATACGTTCCCGGGCCTTGTACACACCGCCCGTCAAGCCATGGAAGCTGGGGGTACCTGAAGTCGGTTGCCGCAAGGAGCTGCCTAGGGTAAAACTAGTGACTGGGGCTAAGTCGTAACAAGGTAGCCGTACCGGAAGGTGCGGCTGGAACACCTCCTTTCTAGAGACGATCCAAATGGAGAGTTGTTAGGGATTTTCTTTAAATCTTGTGCAGTCGATAAAAAAAGATGCAGTCTCATAGCTCAGCTGGTTAGAGCGCTACACTGATAATGTAGAGGTCGGCAGTTCGAGTCTGCCTGGGACTACAAAGGCTGATAGCTATTAGCTAAATGCTAAAAAGTTCATAGAAATAGAATGAAAGGAAATTTTAGAGGTTGTTGCTTTTAAGATAGGTAAGAGTTTTGGGATTGATATAAACTATTCCCTATTGCCTAACCCCTAATACCTGTATAAAAAGGGGAATTAGCTCAGCTGGCTAGAGCGCCTGCCTTGCACGCAGGAGGTCAAGGGTTCGACTCCCTTATTCTCCACAGGGAAAAGGATAAAGGATAAAGTAAAAAGGATAAAAAACTTCAAACTTTTAACTTTACACTTTAAACTTTCGAAAGGTTCATTGACATATTGGGATAAAAAACACGAGAGATCAAATAAGATTGATTAAATCGAGAAAAAAATAAAAGAATCAAAGAGAACGAGGTATGCTTTACTTGAAGTAAAGCAACTACAAGCGCAATAAGTTATGTAAGGGCGTATGGGGGATGCCTAGGCTCTCAGAGGCGAAGAAGGACGTGATAAGCTGCGAAAAGCTGCGGGGATTGGCACATACGAATAGATCCGCAGATATCCGAATGGGGCAACCCACTAGTTTGAAGGACTAGTATCCTTATAAAGGAGGCGAACCCGCTGAACTGAAACATCTAAGTAGGCGGAGGAGAAGAAAACAAAAGTGATTCCGAGAGTAGTGGCGAGCGAAATTGGAACAGCCCAAACCCATGTTGTTACGGCAATATGGGGGTTGTAGGACCCGATGTTGGTTGTTAAATGGAACCGGAAGTGTTTGGAAAGATACGCCATAGAGTGTGATAGTCACGTATGGGTAACGTTTAATAAATCATAGGGAAATCCTGAGTAGGGCGGGGCACGTGGAACCCTGTCTGAATCTGCCGGGACCATCCGGTAAGGCTAAATACTCCTGAGAGACCGATAGTGAACCAGTACCGTGAGGGAAAGGTGAAAAGAACCGTGAATAACGGAGTGAAATAGACCCTGAAACCATACGCTTACAAGCGGTCGGAGCCCTTTTGGGTGACGGCGTGCCTTTTGCATAATGAGCCTACGAGTTACTTTTACCAGCGAGGATAAGTATTTCAGATACGAATTCGTAGCGAAAGCGAGTCTTAATAGGGCGATATAGTTGGTAGTAGTAGACGCGAAACCTGGTGATCTACCCATGGGCAGGTTGAAGCGCTGGTAACACAGCGTGGAGGACCGAACCGGTTGTCGTTGAAAAGACTTCGGATGACCTGTGGGTAGGGGTGAAAGGCCAATCAAACTGGGAAATAGCTCGTACTCCCCGAAATGTATTTAGGTACAGCGTCGTATATAGTTTATTAGAGGTAGAGCTACTGATTGGATGCGGGGGTTTCACCGCCTACCAATTCCTGACAAACTCCGAATGCTAATAAATGTTTTGCGGCAGTGAGGGCATGGGTGCTAAGGTCCATGTCCGAGAGGGAAAGAACCCGGACCATCAGCTAAGGTCCCCAAATATATGCTAAGTTGACCAAACGCGGTCTGACTGCACTGACAGCTAGGATGTTGGCTTGGAAGCAGCCATACATTTAAAGAGTGCGTAACAGCTCACTAGTCGAGCGGTCGGGCATGGATAATACTCGGGCATAAGCATATTACCGAAGCTATGGACTTAATAAATTAAGTGGTAGGGGAGCATTCTAATGGCGTTGAAGGTGAACTGTGAGGTTTGCTGGAGCGATTAGAAAAGAAAATGTAGGCATAAGTAACGATAAGGCAGGCGAGAAACCTGCCCGCCGAAAGATCAAGGTTTCCTCAGCTATGCTAATCAGCTGAGGGTTAGTCGGGGCCTAACGCGAATCCGAATTGGAGTAGTGGATGGACCACAGGTTAATATTCCTGTACTTTCATAACGATAGAAGTGACGGAATGAGGTAAGCTCTGCGTACTGACGGAATAGTACGTTGAAGGTGCTGTTATGGCATTGATAGTACACTAAGGCTTCGGCTGCGGTGATAATGAGCAGATAACGTTTCCAAGAAAAGCGAGTTATGAAACCCGTACCGTAAACCGACACAGGTGATTGGGATGAGAATTCTAAGGCGCTCGAGAGATTCATGGCTAAGGAACTAGGCAAAATAGACCTGTAACTTCGGGAGAAAGGTCGCCTCCCTCCGGGGAGGCCGCAGTGAAAAGGTCCAGGCGACTGTTTATCAAAAACACAGGACTCTGCTAAATTGAAAGATGACGTATAGGGTCTGACACCTGCCCGGTGCTGGAAGGTTAAGAGGAGATGTTAGTTTCGGCGAAGCATTGAATTGAAGCCCCAGTAAACGGCGGCCGTAACTATAACGGTCCTAAGGTAGCGAAATTCCTTGTCGGGTAAGTTCCGACCTGCACGAATGGTGTAACGATCTGGACACTGTCTCAGCCATGAGCTCGGTGAAATTGTAGTATCGGTGAAGATGCCGATTACCCGCAGTGGGACGAAAAGACCCTGTGCACCTTTACTATATCTTCGTATTGGTCTTGGATAAGTGATGCGTAGGATAGGTGGGAGACTTAGAAGCGGCTATTCCGGTAGTTGTGGAGTCGTTGTTGAAATACCACCCTTTGCTTATCTGAGGTCTAACTCCGCATAGAGTGGAGGACAATTCGTGGAGGGTAGTTTGACTGGGGTGGTCGCCTCCAAAAGCGTAACGGAGGCTTCTAAAGGTTCCCTCAGCACGCTTGGTAACCGTGCGTAGAGTGCAATGGTATAAGGGAGCTTGACTGAGAGACTAACAAGTCGATCAGGTACGAAAGTAGAGCATAGTGATCCGGTGGTTCCGTATGGAAGGGCCATCGCTCAAAGGATAAAAGGTACGCCGGGGATAACAGGCTGATCTCCCCCAAGAGCTCACATCGACGGGGGGGTTTGGCACCTCGATGTCGGCTCGTCACATCCTGGGGCTGGAGAAGGTCCCAAGGGTTGGGCTGTTCGCCCATTAAAGTGGCACGCGAGCTGGGTTCAGAACGTCGTGAGACAGTTCGGTCTCTATCTACTGTGGGCGTTAGAAATTTGCGTGGTGCTGACTCTAGTACGAGAGGACCGAGTTGGACCAACCTCTGGTGTATCAGTTGTTCCGCCAGGAGCATGGCTGAGTAGCTACGTTGGGAAGGGATAAGTGCTGAAAGCATATAAGTACGAAACCCGCCACAAGATGAGATTTCTTTTAAGGGTCGTGGGAGATGACCACGTTGATAGGTTACAGGTGTAACGGCAGTAATGTCATAGCCGAGTAATACTAATAACCCGTAGACTTATTGCGTCGCAGATTCTTTTGTGCTGATAGCTTATGGCAGTTGGCGGATAATTAGAACGTGTTTTTTATCCTAGTATGTTAACATATTATAGTGGAAGTATGGCTAATGCCTGTTGCCTAATGGCTCTTCCCTAAAGACTTAAGGTGGTTATAGCGAAAGGTCTCACCTCTTACCATTCCGAACAGAGCAGTTAAACCTTTTAGCGCAGATGGTACTACGCAAGTGGGAGAGTATGTCGCCGCCTTCTTTAAGTTAAAACTCCAATCAGAGATGATTGGAGTTTTTTTGTTTTTTAAGGGGGGTAGAGTGTTTCTGCGGCCGCACACTACCTTCTTTTAGAAACTTCAAGAGGAATCTTGAGGTTTTTTGTTTTTTTGAGGGTTAAGATTCTGTAAGATATCTTAAAATATTAGGAGAGTTTATTAGAGTCTTAAGGGAAATAAAAAACAGCCTTAAAATTAGGCTGTTTTCTCATATAATTATAATATTTTATTACCTCGAGTAATTAGGAGCTTCTTTTGTGATGGTAATATTATGTGGGTGGCTTTCCGCTATACCGCTTGCTGTTATTCTTACAAAACGTCCAGTTTCTTGGAGAGTTTTAATATCTTTAGCTCCGCAGTATCCCATTCCTGCACGTAGTCCTCCTATGAACTGATGCATACTTTCTTGCAATTCACCCTTGTATGCCACTCGCCCTACAATTCCTTCGGGAACTAATTTTTTGATGTCGTCTTCAACATCTTGGAAATAGCGGTCTTTACTTCCTTGTTTCATAGCTTCAACAGAACCCATTCCACGATAAGACTTGTATTTTCTTCCTTCAAAAATAATCGTTTCTCCCGGAGATTCCTTAGTTCCTGCTAAAAGTGAGCCTAACATAACGCAATCTGCTCCTGCTGCAATTGCTTTAACAATATCGCCTGTATAGCGGATACCTCCATCAGCGATAACAGGAACGCCAGAGCCTTTCAGTGCATTGGCAACTCCCATTACAGCAGAAAGTTGTGGATATCCGACACCAGCAACAACTCTTGTTGTACAAATAGAACCAGGTCCTATTCCTACTTTAACAGCATCAGCTCCATTTTGAGCCAAAAAGATAGCAGCCTCAGGGGTTGCAATATTTCCAACAACGACATCTAATTCAGGGAATTTCGCCTTAACAGCTTTCAAAACTGAAACAACTCCCTGAGTATGTCCGTGAGCAGTATCAATGATTACGGCATCTACTCCAGAGGCAACCAAAGCTGTTGCACGTTCTACGGCATCAGCGGTGACGCCTAATGCAGCAGCAACACGTAGTCTGCCATAGGAATCTTTGTTTGAAATAGACTTTTCTTGCAGATTAGCAATATCACGGAAGGTAATAAGCCCAACCAATTTATTGTTTTTATCAACTACAGGAAGTTTTTCAATTTTATTTTTTTGTAAAATTTTCTCAGCATCTTTCATTGAAGTTCCTTCATTTGCCGTAATTAAATTTTCGGAAGTCATAACTTCAATTATAGGACGATTTCCATCTTGTTCAAAACGTAAATCACGATTGGTAACAATTCCTTTTAAGATTCCGTTTTCATCAACAATAGGAATTCCGCCAATGCTGTTTTCTTTCATACTTTTCTGAGCATCTGCTACTTTTGCACCCATATGAAGCGTTACAGGATCAATAATCATTCCGCTTTCGGCTCTTTTTACCTTGCGAATTTGCATTGCCTGCTCATCAATTGTCATATTTTTATGCAAAACTCCGATACCGCCCTCACGAGCCATAGCAATAGCCATAGCAGCTTCCGTAACAGTATCCATAGCCGCCGAAATGATAGGGACATTCAATGAAATGTTTTTGGTAAATTGTGTTGTGATAGAAACGTCTCTTGGTAATACTTCAGAGTAATTAGGAATAAGAAGTACGTCATCGTAGGTTAAGCCTTCACCTACTATTTTATTTTGTTGAAGATTCATAATGCAACTTGAAATTTAGTTGCGTGCAAATGTACATCTTTTTTTAGAAATAAAAAAACGGGTTGTTTATTTTCACAACCCGCTTTCGTGTATTATTTTTTCTTCCAATTTGTAATATTGTGTTCTAATGCTTTCACATAACCTTCGTTTCCAGCTTTTTTTGCGGCTTCCAATGCCTTTTCAGCTGTTTTGATGGCTTCTTTGTAGTTTTTCAAAGCACCTTGAATATCTGACTTCAATTTCAAAACCCAATAAGCATTAGGATTGAGTTCGGCAGCTTTAACAGACCATTCCAATGCCTTGTTCAAATCAATATTTTCTTCAAAATAATAGCTTGCGGCTCTGTGATAGTCGCTGGCAGTTGGTCCGTTCATAGTTTTTCCGATACTTTCCATAACGGCACTTCGTGTATTTACTTTGATTGGAACTTTTACTAAAATGTTATCCCAAGCCAAAGTTAACATCACGTCATTATTTCTGATATCATCAAATCCAATAGAAAAAGTTTCAATTTTCGGGCTGATATTTTCTGGCTTAACAACAGTTTCAGCCACAACTTTTGAAGCATCATAATTCTTTCCCGGGTCGCCCCAAAGCTGGTATTCTTCATACAAAAATACTTTCCATTGATTTGCTTCCGGAATTGAATAAAGAGCGTATTTTCCCGCTTTGATTTCTTTATTTCCGAATGTAACTGCTGTTGAAAACTCAATAACAGTAGCAGCATTAGCTCCCGTACGCCAGATTTTTCCGTAAGGAACCAAATCTCCGAAAATCGCTCTTCCTTTTACTGAAGGACGAGAATAAGTTACACTGATGTCGGTTAGCCCTACCGTCTGGTTTACGGAAGATTTTGGACTTGCATCGGGGGTTTTTAGCTGGGCAAAACAAATGTTTAGCGAAAATAAAACGAGTGTTGATGTAAGTAATTTTTTCATATTCTGTGTGTTAAGATTAATAAAATTACGTGTGTGTTTGATTAGTTTTTGTTGTCTCCTGCCAATCCTTTCAGAACGAGTTCCGCAGTAGCAGGATTGGTGGCAATAGGAATATTATGGACATCACATATTCGCATAAGCATCAGAATATCAGGTTCGTGAGGATGCTTGTCCAAAGGGTCTCTGAAAAAGAAAACACCTTGGATTTTTCCTTCAACGATTTGTGCGGCGATTTGTGCATCTCCTCCTTTGGGACCAGAGAGTACTCTTTCAACCTCAAATCCCGCATTTTGAGCGTGTTGCCCTGTGGTTCCAGTTGCAATGATTTGAATATTTGCCGAATGGAGAATTTTTAAATTTTTCATCAAAAAGGAGACCATTTCTGCTTTTTTTCCGTCGTGTGCAATAACTGCTAATTTCATTGTATATTGGTTTTTATTATTTTGATACACCGTTGTAATATATGGTTTTTATGATTCCGTCAGCCAGCCCTATTCTTGGTACGTGGATTGTTTTAGCTTGTCCCCATTTCATTGCGTTGATGTACACTTGAAGAGCGTAAAGGATTACGTCCGCACGGTCGGGGTTGAATCCTAAAATGCGAATTCTTTCTTCATAGGTAAAGGAAGATAGATACTTTAAATAGTCCTTTAAATATTTGTATGATAGAGGCTTGCCTTCTTTTTTTTCTGAATTTTTAAATATTTTATTGATATTTCCTCCCGAACCGATGGCTTCAATTGAAGAAATATTTTTGGTATTTTCTTTAATCCAATCTTCGGCTTCTTTCCACATTTTTGAACTAACCATACCGTCCAAAAGGCGAACAGTACCTATGGGAAAAGAACGTGAATTGATTATTTTTCCGTTCACAAAAACTGTGAATTCAGTGCTTCCTCCACCAACGTCAATGTACAAATAGGATTTGCCTTGTTTTTCTATAAGTGAGTGTATATCAGTAGATGCGATGATTTTTGCTTCTTCCGAGCCATCAATAATTCGGATTTTAACGCCCGTTTTTTTGAATATTTTTTCAACGATTTCTTGTCCGTTGGAAGCTTCTCGCATTGCAGAAGTGGCACAAGCCATATATTTTTCCACTTTATTTACTTTCATCAGTAAATCAAATGCTTGCATTGAATCGGAAAGGCGAGAGGTGTTTTCTTCTGAAATTTGTCCGTCCAAAAAAACATCGGCTCCCAAACGAATAGGAACGCGAACCAAACTGCTTTTTTTGAATGTTGGGGTTTTGTTTTCTGATTCTAATACGTTGGATATTAATAATCTAACTCCGTTAGAACCAATGTCAATAGCTCCTAATTTTTTTATCTTCATTTTGTTGTTGGTTTTATAGTTAATGCAAATCTAATTAAAAAAATGATATTTGTTTAAATATTTTTGAATTTTATGCAGATTTATTTCAAAAACAATCTTTTTTTTGGATAATCAATGATGGCTTTTCCTGTTTTTAGAATATCTGCACCAATAATTCCGTGAACCGGCGAAATATTATGTTGTGTTAAAGCGAAATTCACGTGCGTTAAATCAAAAAGGACGATGGGCATTTTTTTGCGTTTCCACTCTCCGATTTCAAACAAATTGGTTTTTGATATTTGCGTTTCCATTTCGCTGGCTCCCGCTCCTGAGGCTTTTACCTCTGAAAATTCAGTTTTCAGATTGAAATGTTCAATGCTGTCCAACCCCAAGCAAGTGTTTGAAGCTCCCGTATCTAAAATGAATTTCCCTTCTATTCCGTTTATTTTGGCTTGAATTTCAAAATGTTGTGTAATGGTTGGATTCAGAGGAATTGCCACATATCCCTGACTTGTAAGTAATTGTTTTAAATTCATAATTTATTTGAAAAAAGTAAATTAAGTTTGGACGCAAAAGTACAATTTTTTTAACATTTATTTGAATATTCATAAATATAATTGATGCAAATCTTCCTTATTTGTACTTTTAAAGAGAAACTTTTGGTTTGTTATTTTTTATATTTTTGCAAATCGAAAAAAGAAGATATTTATTTTATGATAATTACAGATACGCACGCACATTTGTACAGCAATGCTTTTGATGAAGACCGCAAAGAGATGATACAGAGGGCAATAGATTTGGGAATTACCCGATTTTTCATTCCGGCGATTGATTCTTCCTATACCGAAAGTATGTTCGTCTTGAAAAAAGATTTTCCTGATAATGTTTTCTTAATGAATGGGTTGCATCCGTGTGATGTTAAAGAAAATTACAAAGAAGAGCTTATCCACGTTGAGAAACTAATGGATGAACATCCTTTTTGTGCCATTGGTGAAATTGGGATAGATTTGTATTGGGATAAAACTTTTTTGGCAGAACAACAAGAAGCTTTCCGCTGGCAGATTCAGCTGGCAAAAAAGCATAATTTGCCCATCGTGATTCATTGCAGAGATGCATTTGATGAGATTTTTGAAGTGTTGGAAACAGAAAAGGACGAAAAACTTTTCGGGATTTTTCATTGTTTCACAGGTACGGAAGAACAAGCCAAAAGAGCAATTGGATATAATTTGAAATTAGGAATTGGAGGAGTAGTTACGTTTAAAAACGGCAAGATAGATACTTTTTTAAATAAGATAGGTTTGGAACACATTGTGTTGGAAACCGACTCGCCATATTTGGCTCCCGTTCCTTACAGGGGCAAACGTAATGAAAGTGCTTATATCATTGAAGTTTTAAAGAAAGTAGCAAGCCTTTATCAGCTTCCTTTGGAGGAAGTGGCTCACATAACAACCGAGAACTCCAAAAAAATTTTTAGCCTTTAGCATTGTTTAATGAAAAAAAAATCGTTCCTTTGCTATCCGTTACAACCATAAAACAATAAAAAGTTGGATTATTTTAAATCAATTCGTCCTTATTATGACCGTGAAGTAGCAGAAGTGCTACACAAGATAAAAGACCATTCTTTTATGAAGGCGATGTTGGGCTATGGTTTTCCTCAGTTTTCGGAACAAGAAAGGCTTGAATTGCTGTGTTCTTGCAAATCTATTTTTGAATTTCAAACCAAAATAATGTACAAAGTGGTAAAAAAAGCAATGGAAAAAAGCATTGCCGAATTTACGCACGAAGGGTTTGATAAACTAAGTCCTGAAAAGGCTTATATGTTCATTTCCAACCATAGAGATATTGTTCTTGATACTTCATTGTTGAATGTTACCCTGCACGATTATAATCTGAAAATGACGGCTTCGGCAATAGGGGATAATTTAATCAAAAAGGAGTTTCTGCAAAGGCTCGCTATGCTGAATAGAAATTTCATTATTTACAGAAATCTTCCGCCGAGAGAAGCTTTGGAACGTTCTAAAATTGTTTCAGAATATATAAAATATTGTATCTGTGAGGATAATCGTTCCGTTTGGAGTGCCCAACGCGAAGGACGCACTAAAGATGGAGATGACCGAACTCAACAAGGTGTATTGAAGATGCTTTCTTTAGCTACTCCACAGGGTGTCTCTACTTTGCAGTATTTCAAGCAGTTGAATATTGTTCCAATTTCTATTTCATATGAATTTGACCCAACGGATATGTTAAAAATACCCGCTTTGATGGCACAACATTATGGAGTAGAGTATGTTAAGTCAAAAAAAGAAGATTTTGAAAACATCTTACAAGGCTGGATGGGGCAAAAAGGACGCGTGCATATGTCTGTCGGAAAACCTCTGAGTGAAGAACTTGACCAAATTGAGAGGGAACATAGCCACATAAATAAGCAGTTGCAAGTTTTAGCTGAATATTTAGATGAGTTTATCCACAAGCAATATAAACTTTTTCCGGCAAATTATATTGCCTATGATTTGCTAAATGATACGGACAAATACAAGGAATTTTATAATGAAAAGGAATTTCGGCAATTTGAAAGAAGAATGCACAATCGCACCAAATCAGAAGATGCTATTTCGCAGAAAAAATATTTGGAGATGTACGCCAATCCGGTGAAAAACAAATATAGTTATTAGCTCAATTTTTGATTAGAGAATGGAAACGGAAAGCTCAAAGATACTACTAATATATACGGGTGGAACTATCGGGATGATAAAAGATTACGAAACAGGCGTTTTGAAGGCGTTTGAATTTGAGAATATTTATCATCGCATTCCCGAACTGTCACATTTGGATTGCTTGATTGATTCGGTGTCATTTGAAAAGGCGATTGATTCATCTGATATGAATCCGGAGCATTGGGTAAACATCGCGGAAACCATAGAGAAAAACTACGATAATTACGATGGTTTTGTAGTTTTGCACGGAAGTGACACAATGAGCTACTCGGCATCAGCACTGAGTTTTATGCTTGAAGGGCTTTCAAAACCTGTAATTTTTACCGGCTCGCAATTACCGATAGGAGATTTGCGTACTGATGCTAAGGAGAATTTGATAACCTCCATCCAATTGGCGGCATTGAAAGAAAATGGCGAATCCGTAATTAAGGAGGTGGGCTTGTACTTTGAATATAAGTTATATCGTGGTAACAGAACTACAAAAATTAATGCGGAAAACTTTCAGGCTTTCGTTTCGATTAATTACCCAACTCTTGCAGAAAGTGGTGTACATCTGAAAGTTATGAAAGAAAATCTGTTGCCTGAAAAACCAAATGTTAAGCTAAAAGTCTGGAAAGAATTTGACCAAAACGTAGCTATAATAAAATTGTTCCCGGGTATTACGGAGAAAATTTTGAACGGAATTTTTAATATTTCAGGCTTAAAAGCGGTAGTTTTAGAAACGTATGGTTCGGGCAATGCTCCTACTGAAGGTTGGTTTTTGAAAAGCCTTGAGGCAGCCATCGAAAAAGGTATTCATATAGTAAATGTAACACAATGTTCAGGCGGAAGTGTTATTTTAGGCAAATATGAAGCCAGTGAGTATCTGAGAAAAATAGGAGTAATTAACGGAAAAGACATCACAACGGAGGCAGCAATCGTAAAATTGATGATTTTGTTGAAAAAAAATATTTCTTCTAATTTATTCAAAATCAAGTTTGAAGAAAATATAAGTGGAGAAATTTAATAAAAAGTTAGCGTTTTTCTTTCTCAATAGAAAAAAAATTCGTTATTTGGCATTCTGAAATAGAGAGGTGTCCGAGTGGTTGAAGGAGCACGCCTGGAAAGTGTGTATACGTCAAAAGCGTATCGAGGGTTCGAATCCCTTCCTCTCTGCTTACATAAAATAATGTAATTTAACCATTAAAATAATTATTAATTAACTAACAAATTAAAAAGATTAAACATGAAAAAAATGACATCTAAGCTGTTATTTGCAGCTATGCTAATTTTGAATGTCGCTATGGTTAGCGCACAAGAGGTTGAAAGTGCGGAAGCATCAAAAGGTTTTCACCAAATTTTAAAAGAGCGTTTCATTGAGGGAGGTCCTGCATTTATGGGGGTTGTATTACTCTGTTTGATTTTAGGATTGGCAGTAGCGATAGAGCGTATCATTTACTTGAACTTGGCTACTACAAATACTAAAAAGTTAGTGGCTGAAGTTGAAACAGCTTTGGACAACGGAGGAATTGAGGCTGCTAAAGAAGTTTGCCGCAATACAAAAGGACCTGTTGCTTCTATTTTCTATCAAGGTTTAGACCGTTCAAGCGAAGGAATTGAAATGGTTGAAAAATCAGTAATCGCTTATGGTGGTGTTCAAATGGGACAATTGGAGAAAAACGTATCTTGGGTTTCTTTATTTATCGCCGTTGCTCCGATGTTAGGGTTTATGGGAACGGTAATCGGGATGATTCAGGCGTTCGATAAAATTAGTGCTGCGGGTGGTCTTGATGCTTCTTTGATTGCAGGAGATATCAAAGTTGCGTTGTTGACAACGGTATTCGGACTTATCGTAGCTATTATCCTTCAAGTTTTCTACAACTACATCGTTGCTAAAATTGATGCAATCGTGAATGATATGGAAGATGCTTCTATCTCATTGGTGGATTTGTTGGTAGCAAAACAAAAAAGATAAGAAACAAGTTTTATTAAATTAAAGAAATTTTAGATTATGTACAAAATATCAAAAATAGGTGCTTTAGCATTAGGGGTGTTAGGAGCATTGCTTTGGATTTTGTTAGTCTCTTCAGATACGACTAACCCAAGCGAGGCAATTAACAATACTCCTATGCAGTGGATGTTTATTGTATCGTATGTTTTGCTTGCTGTGGCTATTTTGGTAGCTGTTATTTCAGGAGCGAAAAACGTATTATCATCTCCGAAAGCATTGAAAAAAACACTTATCTACACAGGAGTTTTCGTAGCTATCATAGGTTTGTCATACGCTTTTGCCGGTGGCGATGGAACTGAGAAATTGGTAAGTGCAGGTTTAATTTCATTCTATATCCTTACAACGGTGGCTGTAGGCTTGTTGGTTGTTTCAGGGGTGAAGAATGCACTAATAAAATAATTGAAATATGGCAAGAAGAGGAATACCTGAGGTAAATGCGGGTTCAATGGCTGACATTGCATTCTTGTTGTTGATATTCTTCTTGGTAACGACAACAATTGAAACCAATGCGGGTATTACCACGAAGTTACCTCCAAAGCTTCCAGTTGATATGCCACCTCCACCACCTGTAAAAGAGAAAAACGTGTTGGTTGTGGTAGTGAATAAAAACAATCAATTGTTAGTGAATAACCAATTGATGGAGTTGAAAAATGTAAGAAAAACAGCTGTTGAATTTTTGGATAATGGCGGAGACGGAACTTGTGCTCACTGTAAAGGAGCTAAAAACCCTCTTTCATCAGATAATCCGGAGAAAGCAGTAATTTCACTTCGAAATGACCGTGAAACATCTTACAAAACGTACATTGCTGTTCAAAATGAGCTGATAGCTGCATACAATGAGCTTCGTGAGCGTGAGCGTAAACGCTTATTCCCTGAAGAGGTATCATATATGGAGATGGATGCAGAGTTTAATGCAGCAAGAACTCCGAGAAGTCGTAAGGACGTACTGGAAGGAAAAATCAAGAAGTTACAGGAATTATTTCCAAGAAAATTATTGGAAACAGCTCCTAAGAAAAACTAAAAATCAGAAACAAAATGTCTAAATTTACAAAAAAGAAAAGTGGAGAATTGCCACCAGTTTCAACGGCATCGTTACCTGATATTGTTTTTATGCTTTTGTTCTTCTTTATGACAGTAACGGAGATGAAAGATAGCGATTTGATGGTTCATAATAAGGTGCCAACAGCTGACCAAGTTCAAAAACTTGATAAAAAAGACCCGGTGGTTTATATATATGCAGGGAAACCTCTTGAAAAATACCAAGATAAATTTGGTTCTAATGCAAAAATTCAAATTAATGATAAATTTGCAGATGTATCAGAGGTAGCTCCTTTCATACTACAATACAGAGATGGAATCCGTGAAGAGTTACGCGATATTTTCATCACTGCATTGAAAGTAGATGCAGAAACAAATATGGGATTAGTTAGTGATATTAGAGAAAAATTACAAGAGGTTAATGCCTTGAAATTAACTTATATCACAAGAGAAGGCTCTCCACTGGAACAAAAATAGAAGTAAAATTCTATAATTCATATCGTAAAAAAGAGATGAGATTTTTCCTTATCTCTTTTTTATTTTTTAACCGTAAGATATATTTCTTTAATATTACGAAAAAAATACTATCTTTGTCGCGATATTATTAATACACTTGTAGATGAAAAAAATTATTATCGTATGTTTGGTGCTTTTCTCTTTAAAAGCATTTGCACAGGATACTCAAAGTTATCCTAAGCACGAAGTGAAATTGAATATTTTTAATGCGATTGCTATAGCTTCAATTGAAGTTGGGTATGAGTATTTTGTTGGGTTTAATCAATCTATCGAAGGAGAGTTATTTTTCAATGATAGATTTTCGTATTTTCCTAAAAAGGACGGAAAATTCAAGGCAACAAGCTTTAAATTAGGATACAACTATTATTTTGATTTGGATAATTTGTCAGGACCTTATATAAATCCTTTTATCAAAACACGTTTTGGGGAATTTAAAAACAATGATAAAGAAATAACAAATCTGGATAGTTTCATTTTAGGAATAGGGGTAGGATATTTGTGGAACTACAATGATACTTTTGTTGTGGCTCCTTACATAAACATAGCACGTAACTTTGGAAAAGGAGTTACTGATAATAACTATTTCTGGGCGGTTGAGCCTAATGCAGGGCTTAAAATAGGTTACAGATTTTAAGAAAAAGAATCCGATTTAAATATTTAAAAATTAGAAACTTTGTTTGAGTTTTTGAACTTGAGCAAGGTTTTCTTTTTATGATAAAACTTTTAATTTTTACGCTTTGAGGTATGAGCTTTAAATCATATCTTTGTTGCTTAGGAAATATTGTATTCACATATCATATAATTATGTTAAAGTTACTTGCGAAATTTTTATTTTCAACCCGTTTGATGGCTGTGTTGTTTGTTGTTTTTGCTGTTGCATTGGCTTTGGGGACTTTTATTGAGAATGATTATGGCATTGATACTGCTCGTATTTGGGTGTATAATGCTTGGTGGTTTGAGCTGATTATGCTAATTTTTATGATTAATTTCATAGGAAATATCAAGCGTTACAGTTTGCTTAAAAAAGAAAATTGGGCGGTGTTGGTGTTGCATCTTTCGTGGGTTTTTATCATTGTTGGAGCGTTCATAACACGATATGTCAGCGATGAGGGAATTATATCAATTCGAGAGGGAGAAACAGTTGATTTTTATGTTTCTGACAGAACGTACGTTACTGTTTTCGTGGATGGTGAACATCAGGGAGACGGACTCAGACGTAGCAACCAAACTGAAGTTCTCTTCTCGCAACACTCCAATAATTCATATCATTGGAAATCAGATTTTAAAGGGAAAGATTTCGAAGTAAAATATAAAGAATTTATCCGTGGAGTTGAAGACGGATTTGTTCCGGATCCCGAAGGGGAAGGATATCTTAAATTGGTGGAGTCTGGTTCAGGCGGAAGGCACGAGCATTATTTGAAAGACGGAGAAATTAGTAATATTCACAATATTCTTTTTGCAGTGAATCGTCCTACTTCCGGAGCTATTAACTTGACAATTAATGAAGAAGGGTATTTTATTAATACTCCGTTCGAGGGTAATTATATGACAATGGCAACTCAGGAACAGACGCCAGTGCTTAAAGACAGCATTCAATCGTTTCATTTGCGGTCATTGTACGTTTTGGGGCAAACGCAATTTGTAATTCCTGAGCCAATGGTAAAAGGGCGTGAAGGAATTCGGAAACTACCTGAAAAAGAGGTTACTAAAGAAAGTCCGAATGCAGTTGTGTTTGAAGTAAAGTCAGGAAATGAAGTTAAAGAAGTTACTGTTTTGGGTGGTAAAGGTTCTGTAAATCCTCCTATGATGGTCAATTTGAATGGATTAGATTTTTACATAAGTTATGGCTCTCGCCGTGTTCAAATTCCTTTTTCTGTTACACTGAATGATTTTATTGCCGATAAATATCCGGGAACCGATAAAAGTTATTCGGCTTTCAAAAGTAAAGTTTCTGTAAAATCAGGAGAAGAGAAGTTTGATTATGATATATTTATGAATAACATATTGAATTACAAGGGATACAGAGTTTTTCAAGCACAATTTCATCCTGATGAAAAAGGTTCTGTTCTGTCCGTAAATCACGACTATTGGGGTACTCTTTTAACGTACATAGGTTACTTTTTGCTTTATGGCGGATTGATAGCCTTTATGTTTGTTGGAAAATCTCGATTTATCAGGCTCGCTCAGCAACTCAAAGAAATACAAGCTAAACGTGCAACTTTGCTTATTCTGTTATTTTTGATGGGAGGCACTTCTTTGTTTGCTCAACATTCAATGCGACCTACTGAAAAACAGATAGATTCCATTCTGAAAGCTACTACCGTAAGCAAACAGCACGCTAAGAAATTCGGGGAACTTGTCATTCAGGATGCAGGACGAATGAAACCTGTAAATACGTTTGCCTCTGAGCTTTTGCGAAAAATGAGCAAAGATGATACCTTCAAGGAAATGGATGCCAATCAGGTACTTGTTTCAATGATGTTAAATCCGATGGCTTGGTATTATGTTGATTTTATGTTTGTTAAAAAGCAAAATGATAGTCTTCATTCAATCTTAGGAGTTGAAAAAGGAAAGAAATATGTAAGTGCAGTTGATTTTTATGACGAAAAAATGAACTATAAACTTGCTCCTTTTTTGCAAGAAGCCTACGCTACAAACACTCCGAATCAATTCCAGAAGGATTTTAAGCAAGCAGATGAGCGTATGGGGCTGTTGAATCGTGCCTTATCTGGGGAAATTTTGAAAATATTTCCGCTTTTGGACGATGAAAATAACAGATGGGTATCAACACTCGAATTCCGTGAAAATACGAGTATTGTAAAAGATTCATTGTATGCTAATTTTATAAATGGTTCTGTACCTATTTACTTGAATATGCTTCGGGAGTCAGTACAAACGGGTGATTATACCAATCCCGATAAAATGTTAGATGCTTTTAAAAAGAATCAACAAAACCACGGAGGAGAGGTTTTACCTTCTGAAAATAAGATAAAAGCTGAGATTTTATACAATAAAGCTCATATTTTCAATCGATTATTTGAATGGTATTTGTATGTAGGAACATTTATGTTTGTGCTACTCATTGTTGATATTTTTTCAAAAAAGAAAATTGTCAGGATTGCTGTTACTGTATGTAAATATCTGATTTTTATTCTGTTTTCACTTCACACTTTGGGGCTTATTGGGCGTTGGTATATTTCGGGACACGCTCCTTGGAGTGACGCTTACGAGAGTATGATTTATGTGGCTTGGGCTACAATGGGCATTGGTTTACTGTTTGCAAAACGTTCTCCTTTGTCGCTGGCATCTACTACATTTGTAACTTCAATGATATTGATGGTAGCTCATTGGAATTGGATGGATCCTTCCATTGGAACGTTACAACCCGTGTTAAACAGCTATTGGCTAATGATTCACGTAGCGGTAATTGTGGGAAGTTACGGACCTTTTGCTTTAGGGGCAATTTTGGGAATTGTGTGTATGTTTTTGATGATTTTTACCAATAAAAATAATAAAGGAAAATTATCGCCAGCTATTCAAGAACTTCTGATTGTTAATGAATTAGCTTTAACGGTTGGTTTGGTAATGCTTACTATTGGAAATTTCTTAGGCGGAATGTGGGCAAACGAAAGTTGGGGACGTTATTGGGGCTGGGACCCGAAAGAAACGTGGGCTTTGGTTAGCATTATGGTCTATGCTTTTGTGATTCATATGCGATTGGTACCTGGTCTGCGAGGACGATGGGCATTTAGTTTTGCCAGCACGGTATCGTTTTTTAGCATTTTGATGACTTATTTCGGAGTGAATTTCTATTTGTCAGGATTGCATAGTTATGCAAGTGGAGACAAAATCATAACTCCTTCATTTGTATATTATTCGGTAGCTTTTGTACTTATTTTAGGAGCAGTTTCTTTCTGGAAATACCGATTGCACTACAAAAAATAATAATTCATTTTTACTAAAAATTGAAAGAAGAGTTTTTAGTCAAAAACGATTTAATAATACAAAAAAAGTTGGGATTGAACTCCCAACTTTTTTATTTTACGGCAGAAAGATTACTCATCATCATCAACAGAATCATCAGGTATTTCCAAAGCACCTGTGCCCAAATCATCACCTTCTCCTGAGATTGAGAAATCATCATCTTCATCAAAATTTTCCATTGTATCAGCCAATCGGGTACTCACTTTCACAAGATAAATAGTGTCCTCAGTTCGTACCTCTAAAGCTTCAACCGTTTCGTTCTTTGCATTTTTAAAGCGGATTACATCATCGTCACCATATCCATCAGGATACTTTTCTACCAACATTGACAAAATTTCATTCGTAAGTTTTTTATAATCAACTATTACGCGTTTCATAATTATCTCATTTTTTCGGAGGCTAATGTAATTCAAATTTTAGAATTACAAAATAAAAAAACAAAATTTTAAAAGTATTTTTATCTTATTATGAAATGTTTTAGTAATTCCGGTTTTTGTGTAAATTCATTTTTTGTTTTATTTGTATGAATTTTATACTTTTGTGAATAAAATTTCAAAAAATGAGATGATTATGGTTATAAAAGGAATAATTTTTACAATAATATTATTTTTATCGATATGTGGTAATTCGTCGTTTCCTGAACAAAAAAGAAATAGAAGCATAAAGAAAAACAATATTCCGTTTGAGTTAAGAGATTATTATAGTAGCGTTGATTTCTCAAAAAAAGGAATGAAACTTTATGAAGATTTGGCGGTATTGACCATTGAGAAGCACTCCAAATTTCTGAAATACTCGGAAAGACATAAATATCTTTATAAAGCAGATCGTTCAGATAACAATTCGGAAAAAGTCGTTTTGATTTACACGGGAGAAGAACGTTTTTGGAAGGAGTATGAAGGAAATAAGGAATATTCGCCCAATACATTCAATACAGAACACGTGTATCCACGCTCAAAGATTATCACACAGGCAGTTACAGATTTACATCATTTGAGAGTTTGTGATTCCAAAGTGAATAACAGACGTGGAAATTATCCTTTTACAGACGGAAAAGGAGTAGCTAAATTGGTGAATAAAAGTTGGTTTCCGGGTGATGAGTGGAAGGGAGATGTAGCCAGAATGGTTCTTTACTTGAATTTGAGGTATGCAGAGGAATTAAATGAAGAAATTTCAACGGGAGGCATTGATTTGTTACTAAAATGGAACGCAGAAGACCCAGTTTCATCAATTGAGAAAAACAGAAATGACGTGATTCAGCAAGCACAAGGAAATCGAAATCCTTTCATAGATAATCCTTACTTAGCAACTTTGATTTGGGGAGGATGCCAAGCTGAAAACCACTGGTAATAAAAAAAGCGTATTCAGAAGAATACGCTTTTTGTTATAAAATGTTCGTAAAATCTAAACATTAAAGAAAGAATCTACAAATTCATATTTATTAAAAATCTGTAAATCATCAATTCCTTCTCCCACACCAATATATTTTACAGGAATTTGGAACTGGTCGGAAATACCAATCACAACCCCGCCTTTGGCAGTTCCGTCTAACTTTGTGATTGCAAGTGCAGTTACGTTGGTTGCTTTAGTAAATTCCTTGGCTTGCTCGAAAGCGTTTTGCCCTGTAGAACCATCCAGAACTAATAAAACATCGTGAGGAGCATCCGGAATTACTTTTTGCATAACACGTTTCACTTTACTTAATTCGTTCATTAAGTTGATTTTATTATGCAATCTTCCTGCTGTATCAATGATTACTACATCTGCATTTTGGCTCATAGCCGAGGTCAAAGTATCATAAGCCACTGAAGCTGGGTCGCTCCCTAATTGTTGCTTCACGATAGGTACTTCAACACGGTCTGCCCATACTTGCAACTGGTCTATTGCCGCAGCACGGAATGTATCTCCTGCACCCAATACAACTTTTAATCCTTTCTTTTTGAATTGATTAGCTAATTTCCCGATAGTGGTAGTTTTTCCGGCTCCGTTAACGCCAACTACTAAAATCACGTATGGTTTTTTATTTGAAGGTACAGAAAAATCGGTTTCTTCTCCCATATTATTGCTTTCTGAAAGTAAACCAGCTATCTCTTCTTTTAAAATGGAATTTAATTCTTTTGTTCCTAAGTATTTATCTTTTGCAACACGTGTTTCAATTCGCTCAATAATTTTTAATGTAGTATTTACCCCCACATCACTTGCTATGAGAATTTCTTCCAAATTATCAAGTACCTCATCATCTACCTTTGATTTTCCAACAATAGCCTTGCCGAGTTTATCAAAAAAACTGTTTTTTGATTTTTCCAGTCCTTTGTCCAGCGTTTCTTTTTTTTCTTTTGAAAAAATGTTTTTTAAAAATTTTAGTGCCATTTTTTATTAATTTGAGATCAAAAAATGATATAAAAGAAAAGGGAATTTAAAAGTACCCTTCAAAAATTTCCGCTAAAATACAAAAAAAAGTATATAAAACGATGATTCTTAAAAATCTTTGCTGATTACAAATGCAAAAAGCTGTCTCACGACAGCTTTCGTTATTATAAATAGAGAAAATTAAATTATTTCTTTTTCAAAAATTCATCTACTAGTTCAGGAGACATAACGCTTTCAACAAAAGTGTAGGCACCTGTTTTAGGAGATCTAACCATTTTAATGGCTTTTGTCAATTTTTTTGATTTTCCCTGTAATGTTGCTACTGTTTTCTTTGCCATGACCCTTATTATTTAATTTCTTTATGAACAGTTACTCTTTTCAAGATAGGATTGAATTTTTTTAGTTCCAATCTATCAGGTGTATTTTTTTTATTCTTTGTTGTGATGTAACGAGATGTTCCTGGCATACCAGATTCTTTATGCTCAGTACATTCCATAATAACTTGTATTCTATTTCCTTTCTTAGCCATTGTACTATGTGTTTTATGTTTTTAAGATACTACTAAATGTACCCTTTGCGTTCAATTTCTTTTAAAACTGCGTAAATACCTTTTTTGTCAATTGTTTTCATCGCAGATGCCGATACTCTCAATGTAATCCAACGGTCCTCTTCAGGAATGTAGAAACGTTTAGTTCTTAAGTTTACGTTGAATTTACGTTTTGTTTTGTTCATTGCGTGAGATACGTTATTTCCCACCAAAGCTTTTTTACCTGTTAATTCACAAACTCTAGCCATTTTTCTCTATTTCTATTATTATAAAATCTTAGTTAATCAAAATCAGGGTGCAAATTAACGCACTTTTTTTGAAACTGCCAAATTATATCTGATATTTTTTGAAGAAAAGGTATGATTTTTGAGCATATAAGCAAAGTTGAGCTTACATATTGTTTAATAATTCCTCAATTTTTCTCATCACACCTTCATTATCGTTGTCGTAGTCTGTTACGAAAGAAGCAATTCTTTTTACCTCTGGTTCAGCGTTTTTCATCGCGTAGCTGAATTTTGCAGTTTGCATCATTTCAATATCATTCATTTGGTCGCCAAAAACAAGAGTTTGTTCAGGAGTTATATTCCATAATTTTTGCAATTCGCTCAAAGCTAATCCTTTATTTACTTTTTGGTTGGTAACATCAAGCCAAAAATTACCAGAAATAACTACATTAAAATCTTTTGAAAAACTTTTCAATTGCGGATAAGAATTCAGTTTGGGAGTTTTTTCATCACAGATTGAGATTTTGAAAACAGTATCGTCAATTGCTGAAAAATCCGTAACTCTTTGATAAGAAGGATAATGCCGAAGGATTTCTTCAAGAATACTATCAGAATTGGTTTTGATATAGGCTTTTTTCTTCCCGCAAACAACCGTTCCAATATTTTTGATTTGCTCGCAAACTTCCAAAATAGGTTTTATTTCATTGATTTCTAACGGGATTTCATACAATTCTTGTCCTTTGAATTTAGCAAGAGCCCCGTTATCCGACACGAAACCAATTTCAGAGGCAATCGGTTCAAAAAGTTGCTCAAGGCTTTGCATTTGTCGTCCGCTGGCGGCACAAAAACGAATATTTTTTTCTTTGATTAGATTGAAAATTCTCCAAAAACTGTCAGGAATTTCTTTTTTGCTATTTACCAAAGTGCCATCAATGTCCGATACAATTAATTTTATCATAAGTTTTTTTTGCAAAGGAACGACTTTTTTCAATAAAAGATATATTTTTGCCACAAGGATTTGCTTGTTTTTACGAAATTTTTTAAAGAATCAAGTTATGAGAAATTCAGAAATTTTACATACTCCTATTGTATGTCTTCGAGGGGTTGGAGCACAACGTGCTGAGCTTCTGAAGAGTGAATTGGGTATTTTTGAGTTTCAAGATTTGTTAAATTTATTTCCCTTCCGATATATTGACAGAACTCGGTTTTATAAAATCAATGAATTACAGAATAATAGCTCCGAAGTTCAGATAATAGGAAAGATAATTCACTTAAAAACAGTGGAATCCACCTCTCGAAAGAATATGAGTCGCTTAGTTGCAACATTTGTAGATGACACAGGCTCAATGGAATTGGTTTGGTTCAAAGGCTTGAAATGGATGCGAGATTCGTTGAAAATCAATGAACCTTATGTTATTTTCGGGAAGGTAAATCCTTTCAATGGTGTTTTTTCAATGGCACATCCGGAAATGGATTTATTGAAAGATTTTGATAAAAACTTAGGAGGAAGCATTCAGCCAGTGTATCCATCTACTGAGAAGCTAACAAAAAAAGGAATTAGCAATCGGATAATGAGGCAGTTGGTGCAAAATTTGTTTGAAGATGTCGGAAATGCATTTTACGAAAGTTTGCCACAAACCATAATTTCTTCTCTCAATTTAGTTTCTAAGTCAGAAGCTCTTATCAATGTCCATTTTCCTAAAAATCAGGAATTACTTACAAAAGCTATCTTTCGGCTGAAATTTGAAGAACTTTTTTATATTCAATTGCAATTAGTTCGGAAAAATATTCTTCAAAAACAGAAAATAAAAGGTTTTCCATTCGATAGAGTAGGGGAGAATTTTACGAATTTTTATAAGAATCACCTGCCTTTTCCCTTAACAAATGCACAAAAACGCGTTTTGAAAGAAATCCGAAATGATTTGGGAAGTAATGCTCAGATGAACAGGCTTTTACAAGGAGATGTCGGTTCGGGAAAAACAATTGTGGCACTGATGACAATGCTTCTGGCGGTGGATAATGGCTTTCAGGCTTGTTTGATGGCTCCTACGGAAATCCTTGCTAATCAGCACTTTCAGGGGATTTCAGATTTATTGAAAAGTACAAACGTTAAAGTAGCATTATTAACGGGGTCAAGCAAAACAAGTGAACGAAAAGAAATTGATAATCAGTTGCAAAGCGGAGAACTTTCTATTTTGATAGGAACAC